>NZ_CM178725.1:2996803-3304187 GCF_058680895.1 Caulobacter sp. GSs2
ACCTGGGTGCGCTCGGCCAGCAAGATGCTAATCGGGGCCAATGGCCGGCCCGAGCGACTGGTCAACCTGTTCAAGGACATCACCGACCGCCGTCGTCAGACCGAGGCGGTCGAGACCCTGGCCTTCAAGGATCCGCTGACCGACCTGCCCAATCGGGCCCTGTTTCAGCACAAGTTCCAGGAGGCGGTCAGCGCGTCCGAGTTGCTGGGCGAGATGTTCGGCCTGATCATGATCGACGTCGATCACTTCAAGGACATCAACGACACTCTGGGCCACGACGCCGGCGACGCCCTGCTCAAGCGCCTGGCCGACATGCTGCGCCACGCCTTCCGGGCTGACGACACGGTGGCGCGGCTGGGCGGCGACGAGTTTGCGGTGATCCTGCGCGGGCTGCACTGCGAGGCCGACATGCTGCGGCCGATCCAGACCCTGCAGGAGCTGCTGCGCCGCCCCATCGAGCATGGCGGCCGCAGTTTCACCTGCAGCGCCAGCATCGGCGCGGCCCTGCACGGCGACATGGACGCCGACCCGTCGCACATGATCAAGAACGCCGACATCGCCCTCTATCGGGCCAAGGACGCGGGCCGCAATCGCAGCGTGGTGTTCCAGCCCTCGATGCGCTCGGAACTGGAGCAGCGGATCGAGCTGTTGCGCGACGTGCGGGCCGGCATCGCGGCCGGCGAGTTCGTGCTGTTCTACCAGCCGGTGGTCGATGTGCGCGAAGGCGGCGTCACCGGTTTTGAGGCCCTGATGCGCTGGGCCCATCCCGAACAGGGCATACTGGCGCCCGCCCGCTTCATGGCGGCGTTCGAGGATCAGGACCTGTCGCTGAAGCTGGGCGACGTGGCCTTCGATACGGCGCTGAAGCAGATGCGCGACTGGATCGACACCGGCGTCGACTTTGGCCGGGTCGCCGTCAACATCTCGGCCGCCCAGTTCCGCAGCGGCCGCCTGGCCGAGGAGATCCAGGCGCGCCTGGCCCATGCCAGGGTGCCGTGCGACCGGCTGACCATCGAGGTCACCGAGAACGTCTATATGGGCTGGGGCTCGGACATGGTCAGCGAGACCGTCAAGCGCCTGCACGACGCCGGCGTGATGATCGCGCTGGATGACTTCGGCACCGGCTATGCCAGCCTGGCCAATCTGCGGCAATTCCCGATCGACCGCCTGAAGATCGACAAGTCCTTCGTCCAGAATGCGCAGGACGAGGCCATCGTCAGGGCGGTGATCACCCTGGGCTCGTCCATGGGCATGAAGGTCGTGGCCGAGGGCGTCGAGGACGCCGAGCAACTGGCCAAGCTGATCGGCTATGGCTGCGATCAGGTGCAGGGCTATCACTTCGGCCGGCCGATGCCGGCGGCGGAGGTGCCGGGGTTCCTGGCGGGCTTTAAGCAGTAGGGCTGCTCGCCTCCTCCTGGCGGCTTCGCCGCCGTCCTCCCCCGTAGGGGCAAGAGCGCCGAAGGCGCGGAGGGGGCAGGTTTGCTGCTACCCCACAGCCTCGTACAATTCCCGCGCCTCACGCGCCGACCCGCGCCGTTCGCCCGAGGCCAGCACCCGCACCGACACCAGCCGCCCGCCGAACCCGAACACCAGCACATCCCCAGCCTTCAGGGGCCGCGACGGCTTGTCCACCCGGCTTTCGACGCCGCCGCGGGTCAGACGGATGCGGCCTTCTTCCACAAAGCGGCAGGCCAGCGAGCGCGTCTTGAAGAACCGCGCGCGCCACAGCCAGACGTCGGCGCGGCAGGCCTCGTCAGCGCCCTCGCTCACGAGGTTGCTTTCTGGGCGGCCACCTTCCGCCGACGGGGTTTCTTGCGGCGCGGCGGCGGCTCGGTCAGCTTGGCCAGGGCGGCGAACGGCGAGTCCGGGCGCGCGGCGATCGTCACCTCGGCCTTGGCCGCGCCGCGCCGCTTCCAGATGATCGGGGCGTCGGACTTGGGCCGGATGGCCGGCGTGTAGTCCAGGGCCCGCAACACGGCCGAGCCCTGGGGCGCTGTCCAGTCCAGGCTCTGCAGGGCCGCCTCGCTCAGCACCACGCCGCCCGGTTTCTGCTCGGCCCGCAGCAGGTCGTCCAACCGCTCCAGCATCTCGACGGGCGCAGTGAAGCCGCTCACCGCCCGCAGGCCGCTGGCGGCCAGTTCCTGCGCCGAGGGGGGCGGCGAGGGCAGGGCGGCCAGCCTGGCCCGATCGCCGCGCCAGCCGTCGGGGCTCAGCGCCCGGGCGCAGGCGATGGCCTCGGGCCGCAGCATGGCGGGCAGGTAGAGGCTGAAGGCGCCGATGCGAACGCCCAGGGCCTTGAGCGTGCGGCGTTCGGCCTGGCTGAGGGCCTTCAGCTCGGGCTCCAGCGGGCGCTTGTCCAGCACCCCGCAGGCTTCCAGCAGGCGGTGCGCCAGGCCGCGTGGCAGGCCGCGCAGCTCGGACCCGGCCAGGGCCCGCTCCAGTTTGCGCAGCGGCGCCAGATGCCGATCGACCTCGGCGACCAGGAAGGCGTCCAGTCGGCGTTCGGCCCGCTCGCGCACGGCGGCGGGGCCCAGCTCGCCCAGCAGCCTGGCGCGGGGTGACAGCAGGGCGCCGCCCCCTGACGTCGAGGCGGGGCGCACCACCCCGGCGATCTCGCCGCGCCAAAGGATCGCGCTATCGGGACTGAGGGCGAAGGCGTCGTCGGCCTCGCCGCTCAGGGCGCCCAGGCGCTTGGCGATCTCGGGACCCACCGCGCGCACGGCCGCATTGCGCAGGGCCTTTTCCTCCAGAGCGCTGGCGCCCTTTTCGGGCGTGAAGGTGACGCCGGCCAGGTGACCCACCACGTGGCCCTCGACCGTCACGGCGCCGTCCTGGCCGACCCCGGCCAGCATGGTCTCGCGCTCGCCCAGCTGGCGCATCAGAACGCTGGTGCGCCGGTCGATGAACCGGGCCATCAGCTTTTCGTGCAGGGTGTCGGAAATCCGATCCTCAAGCTGACGGGTCACGCCCTGCCAGTGAGCCGGATTGGCCAGCCAGTCGGGGCGGTTGGCGATATAGGACAGGGTCCGCACGCCCGACAGCCGGCCGGCCAGGCTGTCGATCTCGCCATCGGTGCGGTCCAGCGCCTTGAACTGGGCGTTGATCCAGTCCTCCGGCAGCCGCTTCCTGCCCGTCGTCAGGTCGTCGAACAGGGTCCTGACCATCCGCTGGTGATCATCATCAGTGGTCTTGCGGAAGTCGGGCGTCTGGCACACGTCCCACAGGCGCAGCAGGGCCGAGCGGTCGGCCTTGCAGCGGGCGATGACATCGTCCTGCTGCGACAGCTTCCTCAGGGTGCGCTCATCCAGCACCTCGTTGGACAGGGTCAGCCCGGCGCGGCCCGGCCCTTGGCCCAGCGATTTCAGAAGCAGCGGCAGCGAGCCGAAGTCGAGCCGGGCGCTGCGCCATTCGGCGGCGATGATCGGTTCGAACCGGTGGTTGACCACGCTCTCCACCAGATCCTCGTCCATCTCGTCGCAGTCGCCCGTGACGCCGAAGGTGCCGTCGCGGGTATAGCGCCCGGCCCGGCCGGCGATCTGGCCCACCTCTTGGGCGTGCAGCCAGCGGGTGCGGACGCCGTCGAACTTGCGCAGGCCGGCAAAGGCCACGTGGTCGACATCCATGTTCAGGCCCATGCCGATGGCGTCGGTGGCCACCAGGAAGTCGACCTCGCCTGACTGGTAAAGCGCCACCTGGGCGTTGCGGGTGCGGGGGCTCAAAGACCCCATGACCACGGCCGCCCCGCCGCGCTGACGACGGATCAGCTCGGCGATGCCGTAGACGGCGTCGGTCGAGAACGCCACCACGGCGCTGCGCCGGGGCAGGCGGGTCAGCTTCTTGGAGCCAGCATAAGACAGGTTGGAGAACCGCTCGCGGCTGACGATCTCGGCGTCGGGCAGCAGGCGACGGATCAGCGGGGCCATGGTTCCGGCCCCCAGCAGCATGGTCTCGAACTTGCCCCGGGCGTGCAGCAGGCGGTGGGTGAAGATGTGGCCACGTTCGGGATCGGCGCACAGCTGGATCTCGTCGATGGCCAGGAACTCGACCTCGCGGGTCAAGGGCATGGCCTCGACCGTGCAGACGAAATAGGCGGCGCGCGGCGGGACGATCTTTTCTTCGCCGGTGATCAGGGCCACGGACGCCTTGCCGCGCAGCTTGACGATGCGGTCATAGATCTCGCGCGCCAGCAGGCGCAGCGGCAGGCCGATCATGCCCGACGCATGGCCCAGCATCCGCTCGACGGCCAGGTGGGTCTTGCCGGTATTGGTCGGGCCCAGGACCGCAGTGAGCTTGGAAGGCGCCAGGCCGGTTGAACGGTCGCTCATGCGATCAGACATGGTGCGGGAATCGGAGGGAGGCAAGCACTGGTGTGCGCGGGGCCGGCGACAGCGCGTCGAGCGGCGCCGGAGCGAGAATTGACAGCGCTGGGCATCTGCGGTCTCAGAGTCCGCCGTCTCGCCGCAAGATTCAGTTTCGGCGGGCGATGGGCAGGGAAATACACGTGACGGATATCATCGCCAGCACCCTGGAAGTCGCCGGAAAAGTCCTGTCGGCCAACGGTCCCGCCACCCTGGCGGCGGCCCACAGCTACACGCCGACCGATTTCAGCGTGCACTTCTTCCTGCAGCTGGCGGTGATCCTGCTGGCCTGCCGCGTGGTCGGCTGGCTGGGCCAGAAGTTCCTTGGTCAGCCCCAGGTGGTGGGCGAGATGATCGCCGGCGTGGTGCTGGGCCCGTCGTTGCTGGGCCTGCTGTTCCCGGCCTTCCAGGGCATGCTGTTTCCCAAGGAAACCAAGAACGTCCTGTATGTCGGCGCCCAGCTGGGCGTGGGCCTCTACATGTTCATGGTGGGCACCAGCTTCCAGGCCGATCACTTCAAGGCCAAGGCCAAGAGCGCGGCCAGCGTCTCGCTGGCCGGCATCATCGCGCCGTTCCTGATCGCCGTGGCGATCACCCCCTTCCTGCTGAAGGTGCCGGGCCTGTTCGCCGAGGGCATCTCGCAGTCCAACGCCACCCTGTTCATGGGCGCCTGTATCGCCCTGACCGCTTTCCCGATGCTGGCTCGCATCATCAATGAGCGTGGCCTAGCCAAAACCTCGCTGGGCACCCTGTCCCTGACCGCCGGCGCCTTTGACGACGCCGTCTCGTGGTGCGTGCTGGCGGTGGTGCTCGCCACCTTCGGCGGCGGCCCCGGCGTGGCGGTGCTGGCGATCGGCGGCGGCCTGTCCTACGTCCTGTTCCTGGGCCTGTTCGGCAAGCGCCTGCTGGCTCCGCTGGGCCGCATCGTCGAGCGCGAAGGCCAGATGAGCCTGACCGTCCTGGCCATCACCCTGATGCTGTTCTGCCTCTCGGCCTTCCTGATGGACGCCGTCGGCATCCACGCCATCTTCGGCGGCTTCATGCTGGGCGCTGTCATGCCGCGCGGCAAGTTCGTCGAGGAGCTGAAACAGAAGGTCGAGCCGCTGGCGGTGGTGCTGCTGCTGCCGATGTTCTTCACCTATTCGGGCCTCAACACCCGGATGGACATGGTCAACTCGCCGCAGCTGCTGCTGATCGCCGTGGGCATCCTGCTGGCCTCGATCCTGGCCAAGGGCGTGGCCTGCTACGCCGCCGCGCGTCTGGCCGGCGAAGACAACCGCACCGCCCTGGGCATCGGCGCCCTGATGAACTCGCGCGGCCTGATGGAGCTGATCATCATCAATATCGGTCTGCAGAAGGGCATTATCGGCCCGACCCTGTTCTCGATGCTGGTGCTGATGGCCATCGTCACCACGGTCATGGCCAGCCCGTTGTTCGAGGCCTTCTATGGCCGCAAGGCGCGGGAGTCGGGCGAGCTTGACGGTCTGGAAGAGTCCGCCGCCAAGGCCGCCGCCGCTCCCTGACGGGACAGGCCTACCGGCCCCGTTCGAACGCCACCACGCCGTCGACCACGGTCAGCACCGTCTCGGCGGTGAGGATCTCGGCCGGAGCCACCGTCATCAGGTCCTTTGAGAATACGGTCACATCGGCCTTCTTGCCGGCCTCCAGCGTGCCGCGATCCCTTTCGGCGAAGGCGGCATAGGCTGGGGCCCAGGTGAGCATCTTCAGGGCCTGGGCCCGGCTGACGGCTTCTTCCAGATGCCAGTCCTCATTGGCGAAGCCGGTCAGGCTGTGGCGGTGGACGGCGGCGTAGAACTCGATGCGCGGATCGCCGACCTCGACCGGGGCGTCCGAGCCGGCGGCCACGACCGCGCCGCTCTGGAGCATGTCGTTCCAGCGATAGCCCTCGTGCAGGCGCGCCTTGCCCAGGCGGGCGGGGGCGAAATAAAGGTCGCCGATGGCGTGGCTGGGCTGCATCGAGGCGATGACGCCCATCTTTGAAAAGCGCGGCAGGTCGGGGTCGGCGACGATCTGGGCGTGCTCGATCCGCCAGCGGGCGGCGGTGTCGCCGGCCAGGGTCTCGCCAAACCAGTCCAGCACCATGCGGTTGCCGCGATCGCCGATGGCGTGCATGGCCACCTGGGCCTTCACGGCCCGGGCCTGCTTCATCAGCGCCAGTCCCTTGTCGCGCGGGGTCAGCTGCAGGCCCGTCCCCTCGGCGTCGCTATAGGGCTCAAGCAGGGCCGCGCCGCGCGAGCCCAGGGCGCCGTCCATATAGAGCTTGATCCCCCGTGTGCGAATCAGGCCGGTGGCGTCCTCGAACGGGCCCTTGGCCAGCACCTCAGCGGCGCCGCTGGGGTCCATGTAGTTGTCGACGCGGAGGTGGAACTTCTTCTCGGCGGCCAGGGAGGTCATCAGGGCCAGGTCCGGCGCCTCGACGCTCATGTTTCCAAGACCCGTCCAGCCGCGCGAGGCATAGAGCGTGCCGGCCTTTTCCAGGGCCTGACGCTTCAAGGCTTCCGAGGGCGGGGGGATGACCCCGGCGACCAGCGACTGGGCGTGGTCGATCAGCATGCCGGTCGGCAGGCCGTCCGCGCCCTTGAGGATCTGGCCGCCAGCGGGCGCGGCCGTGTCCTTGCCGACGCCGGCCTGGGCCAGGGCGGCGGAGCTGGCGACCGAGGCGTGGCCGTCGGAGCGTTCCAGCACGATCACCCGGCCGGGCGCGGCGCGGTCAAGATCCGCACGGTTGGGGAAGCGCTTCTCGGGCCAGTGGGTCTCGATCCAGCCCCGACCATAAATCGGACCGTCCGGATGGGAGGCGGCATAGGCGCTGACCGCCTTGATCAGGTCCGCGACCGAACCGGTCTGGTCCAGGTTGAGGGTCAGTTCGCGCAGGCCAACCCCGGTCAGGTGGGCGTGGGCGTCGACAAAGCCCGGAAAGGCCGCGGCGCCCTTCAGGTCGAAGTCGCGGACGTCCTTGGCGGCCTTGGCGCGGGCGGCGGCCAGGTCGCCGACGAACAGGATCCTGCTGTCGCGGATCAGCACGGCCTGGGCGCTCGGCGCGGCCTCGACCCCGGTATGGATCGGTCCGCCATGGATCAGCAGGTCGCCGGCCGAGGCTGTCGAGACGGTTGCGGACGCCAGCAGGGCGGCGAGGACGATGGGGCGCACGGCGATCTCCAGACAGCAAGAAACGGAAATCGTAGGGCGCCGCTCGAAAGCCGCAACCGCGATGCTATAAATGAGGGATGCAGGGGACCGCTTTCGCGCTTTTTGACACCGTTATCGGCCGCTGCGGCGTCGCCTGGGGCGTTTCCGGGCTGATCGGCATGCAATTGCCCGAAGCGACACCCGGCGCGGCCTGGGCGCGCCTGCGCAAGCGTTTCCCCGAGGCGGTCGAGACGCCGCCGTCGCCCGCGATCGAGCAGATCATCGAGCGGGTGCTGGATCTGCTGGCCGGTGGTCGCGACGACCTGACGGACATCCCGCTCGACCTGACCGGCGTCCAGGCCTTCAACCTGCGGGTCTACGAGATCGCCCGCGCCATCGCGCCCGGCGAGACCTCGACCTATGGCCAGGTGGCCCGCGCCATGGGCGAGCCCGGCGCTGCGCGGGCGGTGGGCAAGGCCCTGGGCGAGAATCCCTGGCCCATCGTCGTGCCCTGCCACCGGGTGCTGGCCGCGTCAGGCAGGATGGGCGGCTTCAGCGCCGAAGGGGGCGCGAGCACCAAGGCCCAGCTGCTGACCCTCGAGCGGGCGCGGACCAGCGCGGCGCCCACCTTGTTCGATCTGGAATTCTCGGTGGCCCCGCCGCGCGGGCCCTAACACCGCTCTCCCCGGCGAAGGCCGGGGCCCAGATTCAGCCTGAGCTTTTGGGGATGATGCGCCATGGGGCGGCGCAAAAGCGCCTACCTCTGCGGGTTCGACCTGGGCCCCGGCCTTCGCCGGGGAGAGCGGAGTGAGTGGGGCGGCTTCACCGAGCAACACTCAAGTTAACGCCGTGAGCGGAACTTGCGAACAGGGGCGAAACGAATCAGGACCGAATCAGCGACATCGGCCGATTCAGTCTTTGTTCCCTACAAGCCATTGTATCTTAATTCGGATTAACCACAAATGGTCCGTGACGGGGGCTATTTGGCGTCAGCCGGGCAGCTGGCCCCCACGCGCCGGGCGTCCATCACGCCGGCCAGCGGAATTCCGTTGATGGTCTTCAGCTTGACGTCCAGCTTGAAGCTCTCGGCGGTGTAGTCGCCCTTGGCGGTCACCGGGGCCACGCGGCCCTTCTTGTCGGTCCACGCACCCTTCAGGGCGATCTTGCCGTCCTTCACCACCCGAGTGGTGTAGTCGCAGGTATATTTTCGGGTGCAGATGCCCTTGGCGAACTGCTCGACATCGGCCTGCTTGAGGCAGCGCGACTCGTCCCCGGCCGGGATGGGACCGATCCGGTAGCTATACTCCCAATGACCGGGAAGAATCGTGGCCGGCGCGGGCTGGGCGGCCTGGCTCAGGCCGGCGGTCAAGGCGAGACCTGCAGCGGTCAGGGCGAGGGCGATCAGACGCATGGACGGGTGCTCCTTCATGGGCTCTCTATATAGGGCGGCAGATGAACCTGTCTTGAAGGCGGTCGTGAGGCGATCTTCATCCGGGTGGATGGCTCGAAGCGGGCTTGCCGCCTTGACTCGGCAGGCGCCCTTCGCCTATATCGCCCGCTCTCGCGTGGCGGCTCGTCCGGCGCGCCCCGAAATTCATGTCTGCGAAGCTCCGGCTTCGCCCAGCCAAGGTAGTCCCATGTCGCGCCGCTGCGAACTCACCGGTATCGGTCCGATGGTCGGCCACAATGTGAGCCACTCGAACATCAAGACCAAGCGCCGCTTCCTGCCGGCCCTGTCGCCGGCGACGCTGGCCTCGGATTCGCTGGGCCAGACCTTCCGTCTGCGCATCAGCAACGCCGCCCTGCGCACCCTGGACTTCAAGGGTGGCCTGGACGTGTTCCTGCTGGGCGCCAAGGACGAGCAGCTGTCGCCGCGCGCCCTGAAGATCAAGACGCAGGTCAAGGCCAAGGCCAAGGCCGCCGCCCTGGCCGTCGCCGCCTAAGCGACGATCGCGACCAACTATTGAAAGGCCCGCGAGGAGCGATCCTCGCGGGCCTTTTCGCGTCTGTGCGCCGGCGCCCTGCCAAGCAAGGTCCAGACAAAGCAAAACCCGGCGCGGAGGACCGCGCCGGGTTTGGTACGCTACGCTACTGAAACAGGTCGGCTTAGCGGGCCGAGACAACCGAACCCGAAGCCGGGTTGGCGGTGTTGTAGGCGGTCAGGGCCGGGCTGTTGATCTTGGCGACGGCGTCGCTGACCGAGGCGCGGATGCAGGCGGGGTACAGGTAGCCGGACATGGCTTCGCCGCGAACGTCCTGCCAGCAGACGGTGCTGGCGGCTTTGACGATGTCGGCGCGGACTTGCTCGGCGGACTTGCCGGAGACCTTGACGCGGAGTTCGGCGGCCGAAACGGGAGCGGCGACGGTCAGGGCGATGGCCGAAACGGCCAGGGCGATGGTGCGGATCATGTTGTGTAGTCCACGAAAGGGGGTTGGGTTCAACCTCCTCCCGACGCGTTCCTCTGACGGTCCTTCCGGTTCTCGCCTGCTCGGCCGTCGATGAATTCCATAGCCGCGCCTAATTGGGTTATCAACGATTATGTTGCGCTGCACCCGATTTTTTCACACCTGCCTCAAAATGAAACGCCCCGCGAAGCGGGAGCTTCGCGGGGCGTCCGTTACGCGACTGAAGGTGTTGGGATCAGCGGCTGATCTTCATCAGATAGGCCGAGCGGCCGTTGGCCTTGTCATAGGCGGTCAGCTCGGGGCGGCCGACCTTGACGATCGCGGTGCGGGTGACTTCGCGAACGCAGTAGGGCATCAGGTCGAGCGCGAAACGCGTGTCGCCCAGGTCCTCGCGGCACACAGTTTTGGCGGCGTCCACCAGGTCGGCATGGACTTGCGGAGTGGACTTGCCGGCGACCTTGACGGTCAGTTCGGAAGCGCTGGCGGCTCCGGCGGAGAGGGTCATCACGGCCGAGATGGCCAGAACGAAAAGACGGATCATGTTTTTAGTCCCGGAAAGGGGGTTGGGTTCAACCTCCTCCCGACGCGTTCCTCTGACGGCGCTTGGATCTCGCCTCATCAACCGTCGCAGCCACCATAGTCATGACACCGGTGTCATTGCAAGCACGATATTGCGCCGCAACATAGAAATGTTACCGGTACCGGATCAGCGTCGGCGGACGGGCTTTTTGGCCTTGGGCGTAGCGGGCGGCGGTGGCGGCGGCGTCCAGTCGAAGGCCATCAGCAGGGTGCGCTGGCCCGGCAGGCCGCCGTCGTCCGAGATCAGATAGACCCGGGTGGCGCCTGAAGGCGTGGTGCTCAGGGCCAGGCCCTCGTAGTTGTCGCGCGTGGTCGAACCGTCCAGATGCAGGCTGGCGACTGCGGTCTGCCGGGCGGGCGGCGCCATCGGATTGGCCACGAAACGCAGGATGCCGCGCCAGCCCCGGATGGGGTCGAAGCCCCGGTGGAAGGTGGCGATGGCCGGGCCGTTGAACGCGGTCATGGCCGTCAGGCCCCAGGTGAAGTCCGGACCCTGCTGCGGGGCCAGCGCCTGGCAGGCCGCCGACAGCTTGCACAGCCAGGTTTCGCCCTCCTCGCCGCCCACCAGATAGGCGTCCGTGCCGGCGGCGGGATAGGCGGCCAGGGCCTCCATGCCTTCATTGTAGGGAAGGATCGTGGCCGGCTTGGGCGCGGGGCGCGGCGGCCCGCCTGCCGCAGGATAGAGCCAGATTCGATGGTCGCGCTCGAAGCTGATCAGGCGGTCGCCGTTGGCCAGGATCGCCAGGCCCTCGGCGTCGGCCTTGTCCTTGTCTTGCAACGGCTGACCATCGGGGCCCTTCAGGCCCTCCAGCTTGCCGTGGCTCAGGCCGATCAGTCGGCCGGCGGGATCCAGCACCAGCCGAGCCTGGAAGAGATCGCCAAAGTCGGTAACGGCCGCTAGCCCACCGTCCGCGGTGATGGCCAGATCCGACAGTCCGTGCAGGCGCGAGGTCTCGGAACTGGTGATGGCGACGCCGCCGGCGAACACGAAGCCTTCAATCGTGGTCCGGGCCGGGTTGGACGCATCCAGCGGCACAGAGGTGGTCTGCAGGGCGATCTCCGGACCGGCCTTGACGGGAACCACGGGCAGGGGCGGCGGGGGCTTGCGGCCGCAGTGGCTCAGCATGCCGGCGGTCAGGGCCAGCACCAGGCCGATCCGCAGGCCGATCATGCAGGAACCTTGCGAGCCGCCTTGGGAGCCGAGGGCTGAACGGTCTGCAGCGGCGCCAGCAGGCCGCGCGCCTTCTTCACGGCGCGGGGTTCCTCGTCGAACAGGGCGGCCAGTTGCTCGACCAGAACGCCGCCCAGCTGTTCCACATCAACGATGGTGACGGCGCGACGATAATAGCGCGTCACGTCATGGCCGATGCCGATGGCGATCAGCTCGACCGGGCTCTTGCCCTCGATCTCGGCAATAACCTGGCGCAAGTGGCGCTCCAGATAGTGACCCGAATTGACGCTCAGGGTGGAGTCATCCACCGGCGCGCCGTCAGAGATCACCATCAGAATGCGGCGGGCTTCGGGCCGGCCGATCAGGCGCTGGTGGGCCCACATCAGGGCCTCGCCGTCGATATTTTCCTTCAGCAGGCCTTCGCGCATCATCAAACCGAGGTTCTTGCGAGCCCGGCGCCAGGGCGAGTCGGCGGCCTTGTAGATGATATGGCGCAGGTCGTTCAGGCGGCCCGGCGCTGGCGGCTTGCCGGCCTTGACCCACTCGTCGCGGGACGTGCCGCCCTTCCAGGCCCGGGTGGTGAAGCCCAGCACCTCGGTCTTGACGCCGCAGCGCTCCAGGGTGCGCGCCAGAATGTCGGCGCAGACGGCGGCCACCATGATCGGCCGGCCGCGCATCGAGCCCGAATTGTCGATCAGCAGCGTCACGCAGGTGTCGCGGAACTCCTGGTCCTCTTCCTGCTTGAACGACAGGGGGGCCGTAGGGTCGATGATCACCCGGGTCAGGCGGGCGACATCCAGCATCCCTTCTTCCAGATCGAAGGTCCAGGCGCGGTTCTGCTGGGCCAGCAGGCGGCGCTGCAGCTTGTTGGCCAGGCGAGAGACGACGCTGGAAAGCGCCGACAGCTGCTGGTCGAGATAGGCCCGCAGCCGGGTCAGCTCCTCGGCGTCGCAGAGGTCCTCGGCCGGAACGATCTCGTCATAGCTGTTGGTGAAGATCTTGTAGGCCGGCTCGCCGGGCTGGGCGGGGCCGCTGTCGGGACGCGCCGGCTTGGCGCCGTCGCCCATCTCGGGGCTCTCATCGCTGTCCTCGGGCTCGCCGTCCTGCTCGGACTGGACCATCTCCTCGTCGCCCGCTTCGGTTTCGCGGTCGGAGGTGTCGGTTTCCTGCGGGGTTGAGCCCTCGGACTGATCGCCCTCGCCCTCGCCCGGATCCTCGTCGGAGGTCTGGTCCTGCTGGTCCTGCTCGCCGTCGTCCTCGTCGGAGCTTTCGGTGGCGTCCGACATCTCCTCGCCCAGATCCAGGTCCCGCAGGATCTCGCGGCTCACCCGGGCGAAGGTGGCCTGGTCGTCGATGGCGGCGGCCAGACGGTCCAGGTCCTTGCCGGCCTTGGCCTCGATGTCGGCGCGCAGGATGTCGACCAGGGCCTTGGCGCCCTCCGGTGGCGCATCGCCCGTCAGGCGCTCGCGGACCATCAGCCCCAGGATCTCGGCCATGGGCGCTGACTGGCGGTCGGTGGCGACCGTGCGGGTCAGGCCCTGCTTTTCCAGCCGCGCTTCCAGCGCCGCCGTCAGGTTGGCGCGAACGCCGCCCATGGCGTTGGCGCCGATGGCTTCCAGCCGGGCCTGCTCGATCGACTCGAAGGCCGCCTGACCGTCAGGCGAAGAGGGACGGGCGCGCGCATGGGCCTGCGTGTCATGGTGGGCCAGACGCAGGGCCATCTGGTCGGCCAGCCCGCGGATGCGCGCGGCTTCCTTGCTGTTGAGGTCGCGCGGGGGATGGGGCAACACCGCGCGCTTGCCCATCAGCACCGGGCCATCGCCCGAGAACACCACCTCAAGATCGGGCATTTCGGCAAGCGAACGCGCGGCGTGCGCCAGGGCGCGCTTGAAGGGTTCGGTCGGGCTTTCGGGCTTGGACGCCATGACTATCGGTTACCGGCCCCGGGCGGTGAAAACAAGGAACGCTGTGCGCTCTGGCGGGTTGTTTTGTCAGAAGCGCTGCCGGCTTCCCAAACAAGGAAACGCATCATGCTGAAGTGGGCCATCATCCTCGCCATTGTCGCCCTGATCGCCGGGGCTCTGGGCTTTACCGGCCTCGCCGGCGCGGCTGCGGGTGTCGCCAAGATCCTGTTCTTCCTGTTCCTGGTCGGTTTTGTGCTGGTGCTGCTGCTGGGCGGCGTCATCTTCAAGGGCGCGAGCCGATAGGGGCAAGCGTCAGGGGGAGCGCGAGCGCTCCCCCATCGTGCCGGCTCTAGGGGGCCGCAAACGCCTTCGACTGCTCGCCGACCAGCGCCACCAGGTCGCCCATCGCCAGATTCACGTCGATCAGGTGCAGGCCCCAGTCCTTCAGCGGCTGGCCGAAGACCAGGAGGTCACCGGTGATGTCGTCGACGCGGGGATCGGCCGGGTCGGCGTTCACATCCACCGACAGATAGGTGAAGTCGCCGGCGCTGACGCAGCGCCCCGAGACCAGGCCCGGCGCGGAAACGAACGGCGTCGTCACCTTCACGGACTTGGCCCAGGGCTTGGGCGTGGCGGCCGAAGAGCCCATGCCCCCGGCGCTGAAATAGGCCTGCAGGGGTACGGCGTCAGTCTGGGTCTTGCCGGCCACAAGGGCGGCGGGGTTGACGCAGGCCGAGCGCAGGCCTTGCGGGTCGGTCCTGCCAAAGCGGCTGGCGGCCGGCGGCGGCGAAGAACTGCGGAACGACACATAGGACACCACGCAGCCGGTCTGGCTGGCGCTGGCGCAGGTCGGGATCGAGCCGTACTTGCCCGCCGCGTCGACCGGCGTGTTCATGCCCAGGATCAGGGCCGAGATCATCTGCTTCTGGACCGGCTTGCCGTCGATCTCCTCCTTCAGCAGTTGCAGCAGCATCCGCGAGCCCTGGCTGTGGCCGATCAGGACCACGCCCCGGCCCTTGTTCTCCTGCGTCAGGTAATGGTTCCAGGCGTCGCGCACGTCGGCATAGGCGAGGGCGGCGTCGCCGGCCTGTCCGCCCATCATCACCTTGCGCAGGGCCGCCAGGGTGATCTGGCGATACATCGGCGCATAGATGCGGCACTGGGCCCCGAACCGCGTGAGCTGGTGCTCGACCACCGAACGCTCGGCGGCGTCGATGGTCATGTCGCTGTTGCCGCCCGGATCGGTCGAAACGGTCGGATAGACATAGAAGCAGTCCACAGGCGCATTGGCGGCGGGCTTGAAGGCTTCGCTGCTGGCCTTGCCGTCGGCGGTGACGATGGTCGTGGTCTGGTCGGTGGCGCAGGCATCGGCGCGGCCCGGAAGGCACAGCCAGTTGTCGGCCTTGGCGTAGTCGTTCGGCGTGGCGGCCGACGGCGTCTGGGCGCAGGCGGCGCTTCCCAGCATCAGGCCGGCGGTCAGGCCGATCGCAGCCAGCATGGTCTTGGACATCGTTTCCCCACTTCGCGCTCAAACGCTTGTTTGGGAGACCATGGCAAAAGGCGGCGGCCGCGCCAAGGCCCTGAGGTCCAGTTGCCATGGCCCGGTTGTTGCGGCGCGGCGGGACGCCGTCCCGAAACGGCACGTGTTTTTGAGTGCGAACCCGATGAAGACGCCGTTCAGGACCCTTTTGCTCGCCGGCTCGATCGTGGCCGCGACGAGCCTGGCCGCGCCGGCCCTGGCCGATGGCTATCCCGCCGCGCTTCAAAAGGCGCCCGCCAAGCGACCCAAGCCCGTGACCAAGGTGGTCTATGTCGACCGCGTCGTCGAAAAGCCCGTCTATATCGACCGGCCGGTGGATCGCGTCGTCGAAAAGATCGTCGAGCGCCGCGTCGAGGTTCCGGTGGTCAAGGTGGTGGAAAAGATCGTCGAGAAGCCGGTCTATGTGGATCGGCCCGTCGACCGCGTGGTCGAAAAGATCGTCCAGGTCCCGGTCGAGCGCATCGTCGAAAAGCCGGTCTATATCGACCGCGTGGTCGAGCGGCCGGTCCAGGTGGCGCGCGACTGCGATTGTGGCCCGCGCCATGAGCGCCGGCGCGAGGATCACCGGGCCTCGGGCGGCGTGATCATCAGCGACGAAACCTACGAGTCGGAAAGCGCTCGCTACGAGGAGAGCCAGGAAAGCCGCTCCTGGGACGGGGCGGCCTATTATGGCGGCAACCAGAACTTCTCCACCCGCTACGGCCTGGGCGGCGGCTGGCTGCCCCAGCCGGTCGATATCGCGCCCGACCATCCTGTCGAGCCGCCCTATATCGGCGGCGGCTATGTGGGACGTCCCTCCGGCGGACGGGGCGGCGGCTATTATGGCGGCGTGGTCGGCGGATCCGGCGGCGGCTGGGCGGGCGGTTCCGCCAGAAGCTCGGCTTCGGCCACAGCTTCGGCGTCGAGTTCGGTTCGCGTCACGGTCGGGGGCGGCGGCTCGGGTTGCGGCGGTTGCGGTGGCAAGCGCTACTAGGACTCGGTCTGCACCGGCAGCCAGCGGCGGGGGAACTTGTCGCCCAGCGCGCGGATCTCGCCGGGCTTGAGGCCCAGTTCGCGCATTCGATAGGCCACGATCTCGCGGATGGCCTCGACCGGCTCCGTGCCCCGATACGGGCTGGAGGCCACGGCGCCGGCTTCCAGGGCCAGATCGACGGCCGCCCATTCGGCCCGGGCCCGCTCGGGCTTGCCGACCCCGAAATAGTGCCGGACGGGCGCGCGTTCGCCGGCGATCTCGACCATCACGCCGACAACCCAGCCTTGAACAAGAAGATCGGCGTCGGGGCGCTGGCGGAACATGCCTGCTGCTTGGCGGTGCGCGGGGGCGGCGTCAACCGGTGAACCGCAGTGTTCCCACTCTCTTTAGAGAGCGGGAGGGTCCCGCCGCCGCAGGTGGTGGGAGGGTGAGAGGTTTCAGCCTCGCCGAACGAGGCGCCCGGCATTGGGGCACGGCGGTGGGCGAAGGTGGGCGTGGTCGCCGTAATCTTGCTTGCCATCGCGTGGATGCTCATAGTGCGGTCTACCTAGGGGGTAGTCTGCAATGTCACACACCCATGCGGCGGCAAAATCTGCGATGGGAGGCCCGACTTCATGAAGCTCTATGCGCCGCTGCTAGCGATAGGCGTCTTGCTCGTTTCTGCGAGCGGGCCAGCATCAGCCATTGTTGTCCGTCATGATGTCCTGGACGAACGATACCATGCCCGCTCGCAGGACATTCCTCAGCTCGTGGACATGCCAAACGTTGGCCACGGCGTGCTGATTGCTCCACGCTGGGTCGTGACGGCAGCCCATACCATCCAGGGCGAGGTGCGTTCTGTCACCATCGGTGGGGTCCCCAGAGAGGTCGACCATATCGAAATTCACCCGGGATATCGGAGCGTTCCCGGCGATATCATTCAAAGAGCGCTTGAGACCGGGAGGGCTCTAGAAATCAATCAGTTTCTTGCTGGAACTGATGATGTCGCGCTGATCAGGCTGTCTCAGCCGATCAAGGATATCGAACCAATCCGGGTCTACAGCGGGAACGGCGAAGCGGGCAGAACAGCGCAATTGTTCGGAAAGGGCGCCACCGGAACTGGCTTGTCTGGTGTGGTTCAGGGAAGTTCTCAAAGAGGCGTGTTGCGGCGAGCCTTCAACAGAATTGACACCGCTGACGGGCGTTGGATCGTCTATACGTTTGACGACGGACGACGTGCCCACCGCCTTGAAGGCATGGGCGGCAATGGCGACAGCGGTGGGCCTGTCCTCGTCAGCGTTCGGGGACATTGGACCCTGGCAGGACTGATGTCCTGGAAGGGCGGCGATGTTGATGTTCGCCAGCCTAGCAGTCGCTATGGCCAACCGGCATACAATGTGCGGCTCTCACACTACGTAGGGTGGATTGAGGAAACACTCAGCAGGAGTGGCGATCGCATTGTCTCGAGACACTAGTCAGAAGGGCAGCGACATGGGCCGCCCGGCGCCTAGCTACCGAGACGTTGCGGCGCAGTCCGATCCAATATCGGAATCAAGGTCAAGTTTCGGTGCCAAGTTTCGGTGACCGTGCACCAATTGGGATTGGGGCAACGGGGCGGCGCCCCGCCAAAGAAAAAGGGCGGGACCTTTCGGTCCCGCCCTTCGTCCTGTTGGTTCAGCAGGTGCTGACCGGACTTCTTAGAAGTCCATGTCACCCATGCCGCCCATGCCGCCGCCCGGAGGGCCGCCGGCCGAGGCCTTCTTGGGAGCTTCGACGATCGCGGCTTCCGTGGTGATCAGCAGGCCGGCCACCGAAGCGGCGTCTTGCAGAGCGGTGCGGACAACCTTGGCCGGGTCGATGACGCCGTCCACGATCAGGTCGACATACATTTCGGTCTGGGCGTTGAAGCCGAAGGTGGCCGAGTCGCTTTCCAGAACCTTGCCGACCACGATCGAGCCTTCAACGCCGGCGTTTTCGGCGATCTGACGGATCGGGGCCTGCAGGGCGCGACGGATGATCGCGATGCCGGCGGTCTGGTCGGCGTTGTCGCCGGTCAGGCCAGCCAGGGCCTTGGAGGCCTTCAGCAGGGCGACGCCGCCGCCGGGGACGATGCCTTCTTCAACGGCCGCGCGGGTGGCGTTGAGGGCGTCGTCGACGCGGTCCTTCTTTTCCTTCACTTCGACTTCGGTCGAGCCGCCGACGCGGATCACGGCAACACCGCCGGCCAGCTTGGCCAGACGCTCTTGCAGCTTTTCCTTGTCGTAGTCCGACGTGGTGTCTTCGATCTGGCGCTTGATCTGGGCGATACGGGCTTCGATCGCGTCCTTCTCACCGATACCGTCGACGATGGTGGTGTCGTCCTTGGTGATCGTGACCTTCTTGGCCTTGCCGAGCATTTCGAGCGAAACGTTCTCGAGCTTGATGCCCAGGTCTTCCGACACGACTTGAGCGCCGGTCAGGATGGCCAGGTCTTCCAGCATCGCCTTGCGACGATCGCCGAAGCCCGGAGCCTTGACGGCGGCGACGCGCAGGCCGCCACGCAGCTTGTTGACCACCAGGGTGGCCAGGGCTTCGCCCTCGACGTCCTCGGCGATGATCAGCAGGGGACGGCCCGACTGAACGACAGCTTCCAGCACCGGCAGCAGCGGCTGCAGCGACGAGAGCTTCTTTTCGAACAGCAGGATGAGCGGCTCTTCGAGCTGAACTTCCATCTTGTCGGGGTTGGTGATGAAGTAGGGCGACAGGTAGCCGCGGTCGAACTGCATGCCTTCGACGACGTCGAGTTCGGTCTCGGCGGTCTTGGCTTCTTCGACGGTGATGACGCCTTCGTTGCCGACCTTGTCCATGGCCTTGGCGATCATTTCGCCAACGTCCTTGTCGCCGTTGGCCGAGATGGTGCCGACCTGGGCGATCTCGTTGTTGGTCGTGACCTTCTTCGACGACGCCTTGATGTCGGCGACGACGATGGCGACGGCCTTGTCGATGCCGCGCTTCAGGTCCATCGGGTTCATGCCGGCGGCAACCGACTTGAGGCCTTCTTGCACGATGGCTTGAGCCAGGACGGTGGCGGTGGTGGTGCCGTCGCCGGCCTTGTCATTGGTCTTCGAGGCAACTTCGCGGATCATCTGCGCGCCGAGGTTCTCGAAGCGGTCAGCCAGTTCGATTTCCTTGGCGACCGAGACGCCGTCCTTGGTCGAGCGCGGGGCGCCGAAGGACTTTTCGATCACGACATTGCGGCCCTTGGGGCCGAGGGTCACCTTCACCGCATTGGCGAGGATGTTGACGCCGCGCAGCATCTTGTCGCGGGCGTCCGAGGAGAAATAAACGTCTTTAGCGGCCATGTTGAGAGCCCTTCAAAAGAGAAATAGGGGGTTGGAAAGTCGTTCGGACGGAGGAGGACTTAGGCCTCGACCACGCCCAGAACGTCGCTTTCCTTCATGATCAGCAGGTCTTGACCATCGACCTTCACTTCCGTGCCCGACCACTTGCCGAACAGGATGCGATCGCCAGCCTTCACGTCCAGAGCGACAACGTCGCCCTTGTCGTTACGGGCGCCGGGGCCGACGGCGACAACTTCGCCTTCTTGCGGCTTTTCCTTGGCGGTGTCGGGGATGATGATCCCGCCCTTGGTCTTGGTTTCTTCTTCGACGCGCTTCACGAGGACGCGGTCGCCCAGGGGACGAAATTTCATAGGATGTTCTCCGTCGGGACGGTTAGAATTAGGGATCGCCAGCGAGGGAAGCGCTGCTGTTAGCAGTCGCCCCCGGTGAGTGCCAGCGCCGGGCAGGAGGTAGTGCCGGGGGATGGCGGAGTCAAGGATTGCGCCCTCCGATTCTGGCGCGCCAAATGCCCCGCGCCGCCTCGGCGGCCAGCTAGGACAGGCGTAAGGACAGGCTTGATGAAACGTTTCCTATCCTCGGCCCTGGCGGCCAGTCTGGGCCTGGGCCTGATCCTCGTGGCCGGTTGCGTCAGCGCCCCGCCGCCGCCGCCTGGTCCCCTGACGGTTTCGGACGCTGGACCGGTCGTGCTGGCTCCCGGGCAGGCGCTGCGGATCGAACTGCCGCTGAACGCCGGCACGGGCTATTCCTGGCGGCTGGATCGGGAGGCGGACGGCACGGTTCTGAGCGGCGGCTCCAGCCAGACCACCAACGCCGCCCTGCCGGGCGGGGCGATCATGACGATCTTCACCTATCAGGCCACGGGGCGCGGCACGGCCGAGCTGTCCTTCACCCTCAAGCAGCCGTGGATGCCCGACACGGCCGGCGACACCCGACGGGTCTTCAGGGTGCTGGTCAAATGATCGACCACATCACCCTGGGCGTGGCGGATTTTGATCGCTCGGCGGCCTTCTATGACAAGGCTCTGGCGCCGCTGGGCCTGTCCCGGCTCTACACCGTGCCGCCGGAGTTCACCGGCGGGGTGCAGTCCACCGGTTATGGCGATACCCGGCCGTTCTTCTGGATCGCCGGCCAGGATGCGGCGCAGGGCAAGGTGCATGTGGCGTTTCGGGCCCAGACCCCGGCCCAGGTCGACGCTTTCCATGCGGCCGCCCTGGCGGCGGGCGGACGAGATAACGGTCCGCCCGGACTTCGCCCTCATTACCATCCAGACTATTACGGCGCTTTCGTGCTGGACCCGGACGGGTTCAACATCGAGGCCGTCTGTCATGGCGCCGCGCCCGCGGCGCCCGTCTGAACCGACCTCAAGGAGCGCCCCGCGCATGTCGAGCTATGCCCTGTCCCTGCTGCTGGCCGTGATCGCCTGCGTGATCGGTGGCGCGCTGGGCGGCATCGCCCTGGCCAGGCCGGCCCAGGGGCTTGGCATGGCGGGCCTCGCCCAGGGGGAGGCCACGCCGACCCCGCTGCTGGCGGGGGGACGGGCGTTCGGCGGCCTGCTGGTGCTGTCGCATGCCGGGGCGGCCCTCTATCTGGGCTACCAGCCGGGCATTGGCGCGGCGATGGCCTTCGCCCTGGCCCTGGCCTGGTTCGGTGTCGCGCTGGGTCGCGCCGCTTCGCTGCTGATCGACAAGGCTGGCGGCCGGTTCAATCTGGGCAGTCTGCTCTTCGAGGTGCTGATCGGGACCACCCTGGCGCTGCCGTTTCTCAATCCCGGTCGCCTCGTCCTGCGCGGCGGGATGATCGTTTAGGGCCGCGCGCCCTCGTGCCTTAGCAACCACGCCTTGCGCTCGAGACCGCCGCCATAGCCGGTGAGCGCGCCTGTGGCGCCGACCAGCCGGTGGCAGGGCACAAGGATGGCGATAGGATTGGCGCCGTTGGCCGCGCCCACGGCCCGGGTGGCCGCAGGCTTTCCGATCCGCTCGGCGAGGGCGGCGTAGGTCGAGGTGGTCCCGGCCGGTACGTCGAGCAGGGCGGTCCAGACCTGACGTTGGAACGCTGTGCCGTTGGTCGCCCACGCGATGGCGGAAAGGGCGTCCAGAGCGCCTTCGAAATAGGCGTTGAGCGCGGCGCGCACACCAGCCGGCGCGGCGCCGTTCTCCGGAGACTGATCGCCATAGTGCAGGCGCAGCAGCCGACCCATGCGCGGCATGTAGTCGTGAAAATCCAGCGCCCGCACGGCGCCGGTCTCGTCGGTGACCAGCAGGATTTCGCCCAGGGGCGAGGAGAGGCGGTCGAGGCGGAGGCGTGACGGGCGGGTCATGTCGTGGTTATCGCCCCACGGTTCAGACGCGTCGTTCCGCTTCTTGCGCACTCAAAATCCTTGTCATCCCGGAAGCCTCGTAGAGGCTGTCCGGGACCCAGGGGCCGACGCAATGCGGTTGTCCTGGGTCCCGGCTCTTCGCTTCGCTGCGGCCGGGATGACAAGCCATTTTGATGGATGGTTTAAGCGTTACTAGCGAATACCCGGAACGTGCAGGGCCGCTTCCTTCTCGGCCTTCTGCTTGTAAACCAGGTCGCCGTACTTGCCGTATTCCATGCGGGCGATGGTGCGCTGGTGCACTTCATCCGGGCCGTCGGCCAGGCGCAGGGTGCGGATGCCGGCATAGGCCTTGGCGAGACCGAAGTCGGTGGTCACGCCGCCGCCGCCGTGGGCCTGGATGGCGTCGTCGATGATCTTCAGGGCCAGGCGCGGGGCCGCGACCTTGATCATGGCGATTTCCAGACGGGCCGACTTGTTGCCGGCCTTGTCCATCATGTCGGCGGCCTTCAGGCACAGCAGGCGGCACATCTCGATGTCGATGCGGGCGTCGGCGACGCGTTCTTCCCACACCGACTGGTCGGAGATGAACTTGCCGAACGCCTTGCGGCTCATCAGGCGCTTGCACATCTTTTCCAGCGCGACTTCCGCCGTGCCGATGGTGCGCATGCAGTGGTGGATACGGCCGGGGCCAAGGCGGCCCTGGGCGATCTCGAAGCCGCGGCCTTCGCCCAGCAGCAGGGCGTCTTCCACCGGAACGCGGACGTTCTTGAGGATCACCTCGGCATGGCCATGCGGGGCGTCGTCATAACCGAACACCGGCAGCATGCGGACGATCTCGATACCGGGGGCGTCCAGCGGCACCAGAACCTGGCTCTGCTGGGCGTGGCGGCTGGCATTGTCCGGGTCGGTCTTGCCCATGACGATGGCGACCTTGCAGCGCGGGTCGCCCACGCCCGAGGACCACCACTTGCGGCCGTTGATCACATAGTGGTCGCCGTCGCGCTCAATGCGGGTCTCGATATTGGTGGCGTCCGAGGAGGCCACGTCCGGCTCGGTCATCAGGAAGGCGCTGCGGATCTCGCCGTTCATCAGCGGGCGCAGCCAGCGCTCCTTCTGCTCCAGCGTGCCGTAGCGCATCAGCACTTCCATATTGCCGGTGTCGGGCGCCGAGCAGTTGAAGACTTCCGAGGCGAAGCCGACCTTGCCGAGCTGCTCGGCGATCAGGCTGTATTCCAGGTTGGTCAGTTGCACGCCCTCGAAGACGAAGGTGTCGTCGACGTGGGTCTGGCCGCTGTGCGGCGGCATGAAGAAGTTCCACAGCCCGGCCGCCTTGGCCTTGGCCTTCAGTTCCTCGACGACCTGCACGACCTTCCAGCGCTCGGCGCCGAGGACGTTCATCTCGGCCTCGTATCGCGGGATGGCCGGCACGATGTGCTCGTCCATGAACGCGGTGACGCGATCGAGGAATTGCCGCTGCGTGGGGGAGATGTCGAAATCCATGGCGCTTCCCAATCCCTGTCTTCAAACGTTTGTTTGAAGTGGTTGTAGCACCGGGCTGACGCGGACGGCAAGATGGGATGGCAAGCAGACTTGCAGCCGTGGGGCGGCGCCCTTCAAGATGCCCGCCATGAACATCCAGATTCTCCCCCTTAACGGCCGCCATGTGCGGCTGGAACCCATCACGCCTGACCTGCCCGGGACCCTGCGCGACGAATTGCGCGCCGCCATCGACTGCGATCCCGAGAGTTGGGAAATCATGTCTACCAACGGCTGCGGCGAGGGCTTCGAGGACTGGTGGGGCGCGCTGCAGGGCGAGACCCAGCGCGGCGAGCGCATCGGCTTCGCCATCCGCCGGCTGTCCGACGGCAAGGTGGTGGGCACGTCCAGCTATCTGAACATCCGCCGCCTGCACAAGGGTCTGGAGGTCGGCTCGACCTTCCTGCATCCGGACGCGCGCTCAGGCCCGATCAATCCGGAGAGCAAGCGCCTGATGCTGGGCCATGCCTTCGCGGCCGGCGCCATCCGGGTGGAGTTCATGATCGATGTCCGCAACGCCCGCAGCCAGGCGGCCATCACAAAGCTGGGCGCCGACAAGGACGGCGTGCTGCGCAATCACAAGATCACCTGGACGGGCCACGTGCGCGACACGGCCGTGTTCTCGATTACCGACGCCGATTGGCCGGGCGTCAAGCAGCGGCTGGACTTCCGGCTGACGGAGACGTTCGTCTAGATCAAAGTTCGCTGCGAGCAATGAGTCTCATCTCAATGCTTCACGGTTTCGAGCGAGATTTGGCTTGAATGATCGCCCGTATACCCAATTTGGGGGCGGGTCCAAGGTGTTGGTAACCGTCATGCTGCAAGTATTCGCTGCATGGGTGGCATGGCGTGTTTGAGAATCTGCATTGAACATGGCGCACAAGACGCGTCTGCGGATGGCGTTACGCCGGGCAAGATCGATCGCACCGCCGCGCTGTATGTTGAGAGCCGCTGGCCGCCGCCCCGGCGTTTTGGCCAGGTCGCGCCCGGGGCCTATGTTCTGGTCGACCCTAACGCCGAGTTCCTGGATGGCGAGGAACTCAAGCAGATCGCCAGCGAACTTCAGCTGCGCCTGTTCGGCACTCAAGGCCGAGAAGACCTGTGCATGCTCACCTACGAGGGCGACGAGACCCAGGTGCTGCGCTTTGCGTGCCTGCCCGAGGCCGAACTGCTGTCCATGCGGGGCGGAGAGCCACCGCCGCCCGTCGGGCGCACCCGCGTGGTCACGCGAGATGGGGTGCAAGAACTGGCCTCCTGGGGCTCGACGCCGCGCAACGTCGCCCAGGCCGCCGTTGGACCTCTCGACGGGCCGCGCCTGGGATGGCGCGGCGTCTACAATCCCGTCACCGAGTATTTCGAGGCCAGCCAGTCGCAATTCATGCTGCGGGAGCCTGAAAAGACGGTCCCGGACGACAGCCAATATATGCAGTCGGATCTGGCGATGCTGGATGCGAACGTCGCCGCTCTCGAGCAGCAGCCGGATCTGCGCTTGCAGACCGATTTCCGGATGTGGAGCCTGGTCCGCGCCAGCCTGCGCGAGGCCTATCAGGCCAGGCTGTCGTCCCTGTCCCCGTCGGTCGTCGATCAGCTGAGCGCCCAGGTCTATGAGACGCCGCGCGACCTGCCGTTCTCGGCCATCGCGCCGTTGCGCGATCTGCTGCGGCCGATGTTCCAGCGAATCGAACTTCGGATCGAAGATGCCGGGTTCAACGTCCGGGCTGTGCCGGCCAATCTGATCGATGGCGTGGTCTTGCAATTGTCAGGCGCCGACGAACTCCAGCGCCTGCTGAGCCTGCGGCGGTTCCTGTCTGCGCGTCGGCAATATATCGACCTTAAGCTGCGGCAAGGCGTCACAGGCGTGCGATCACGCCGCGAATTTGACCTGTGTCGCGAGCTGAGACTGTCCTCGGTGAGCGGACCTTTTGTCACGGCTCCGTTCAGCGAACCCCTGCTGGAACAGGCGTTCCCGCATCCGGGTTTGCCGTTCAGAAAGGCTCCTCCACCCGCTGAAAACCAAGGGTTGAGTTAATTCTCGCACACTAGTCTCCCTAACCAATTGGCGATGAATCGCGGGTAAGTCAGTGAGCATGACCGCGATCGCCTGTTTGCGCCTGCTCATCGACGATCACGCCTTCCCGGCCTCGCGGGCCCAGGAGGCGGCGGACGCCTATCTGAAGGCGCGCTGGACCGCCCCGCGCCGTTACGGCGCCGTGGCGCCCCTGGCCTTCGTTCTGGCCGATAGCCGCGCCGCGCAGCTGGACCCCGTCGAGATGCAGGCCCTGGCCGCCGAGCTGGAGGCCAGCCTGTTCCCCGGCCGCAAGAGCGGTCAGGTCTGTCTGATGACCTTCGAGGGCAACGAGAGCGCCGTCCTGAAATTCGCCAGCCTGAGCCAGGCTGAACTGGCCGGTCTGGTGGCCGGCGAGGGCTATGGCGGCCCCGCCGGTCGTGTTCAGGTGATCACGGCCGAAGCCATCCGCGCTGTGCCCAGCACGCGCGAGGAGGCCCTCGAGGCCAAGGCGGCGGCCGTCGTTGCTCCGCCGCCCGTCACGCCGCCGCCTGTCGTTCCAGCGGCCGCCGCCGCGCCTGAGACCGCTGCGGTTCAGGTCGAGACGCGGGCGCCTCAGGCCCCGGCTCCTGCGCCGGTCGCCCGGGCCAAGCCGGCGCCGCCTCCGCCTCCGCCGCCGTCCAAGACCGGCTGGTGGGGTCTCTACGATCTGCCGACCGAGGCCTTTGTCGGCTCGATGATCGGCCTGCGCGCCGATCTCACCGAGACGCCCCCCGAGGCGGATTCGGCGCTGCTGACTCGTGACCTCAGCTGCCTCAACGACGCTCAGACCGCCCTCAAGACCGCGCCTTTCGGCGACTTCTACGTGCCGTTCGGCTTCTGGAACCTGACAACGCCGCACGCCCAGGACGCCTACAAGACCCGCCTGTCGCGCTATCCGCTGGACCTGCAGCCCCGCCTGGGCGCCAGCGTCTATGGCACCCCGCGCGAGGCCTCTCTGGGTCTGGTCAGCCAGATCCGCGCCTTCCTGAAAGGCAGCTTCGCCTTCCTCGACCTCAATGTGGTGGATCCGACCTTCCCGGTGCACAACCTGCCGCCCGAGCTGATCGACAGCGTCACCTTGACCCTGACCGGCGAGGACGAGCGCGAGCGCCTGAACAAGATCCTGAAGTTCGTGGAGCGCCAGGGCGTCTATCGCGGCAAGGGCGTGGCCCAGTGCGTGGCCGGCGTCAGCAGCGCCAACGAACTGGACGCCTGCCGCCAGGGCGGCGTCGCCCGGGTGCAGGGGACGGCCATCACCGGCTTCCTCGACAAGCCCGTCGCCCAGGCCGAGGGCGCGCCGCTGGCGCAGGCCCGCGACGCGGCCTGACGGTCCTTCTCGGATAGACGGATCGGGTCTCCTCATAAGAGATGCATGCGTTATAATATAACATAGCATATTGCCCGCGCCACCCGCCTCGGCTACTGGTGTTACATTATAACATCGAGAGGCGTTCGCGTGTCCCAGACGTCAAGGATTGATCGCCGCCTGCCGGTGACCGTGCTTTCGGGCTTCCTGGGGGCGGGCAAGACCACCCTGCTCAACCATGTCCTCCACAACCGCGAGGGCAAGAAGGTCGCGGTGATCGTCAACGACATGAGCGAGGTCAATATCGACGCCGCCCTGGTGGCCGAGGGCGGCGCGGATCTGTCGCGCACCGACGAGACCCTGGTGGAGATGTCCAACGGCTGCATCTGCTGCACCCTGCGCGACGACCTGTTGCAGGAGGTGCGCCGCCTGGCCGCCGAGCGACGCTTTGACTATCTGCTGATCGAGTCGACGGGCATTTCCGAGCCCATGCCGATCGCCGCCACCTTCGACTTCCGCGACGAAGCCGACCAGAGCCTGTCGGACGTGGCGCGGCTGGACACCATGGTCACGGTGGTCGACGCCTTCAATTTCCTGCGCGACTACGCCTCGCGCGACAGCCTCGCCCAGCGCGGCGAGACGGCGGGCGAGGGCGATGTGCGCACCGTGGTCGATCTGCTGGTCGAGCAGATCGAATTCGCCGACGTCATCGTGCTCAACAAGACCGATCTGGTCTCGGCGGAGGATCTGGGACGGCTGGCCGGGATCATCGCCACCTTCAATCCGGGCGCCCGGATCATCCGCTCCGAACGCGGCGCCGTGGCGCTGGACGACGTCATGGGCACCCGCCTGTTCGACTATGCCAGGGCCGAGGGCGCGGCCGGCTGGCAAAAGGCCCTGATGGGCGAGGTCCTGCCCGAGACCGAGGAATATGGCGTCAGCCACTTCGTCTATCGCGCCTCCAGGCCCTTCCATCCCCAGAAGTTGAAGGTCTGGCTGGAGCGCGAATGGCCCGGGGTGATCCGCTCCAAGGGCTTCTTCTGGCTGGCCACGCGCTATGACCGGGTCGGCGGCTGGAGTCAGGCCGGGGCGGTCACCCAGCATGGCCCGCACGGCCGCTGGTGGGCCACCGCTCCCCAGGACCAGTGGCCCGACGATCCGGCCTGGCGGACGACCATCGAGAAGGTCTGGAAAGCTCCACATGGCGACCGCCGGCAGGAGATCGTGCTGATCGGTATCGATATGGATCAGGCCGCTCTGAAGAAGGGCTTTGACGACTGCCTGCTGTCGGACCTGGTTTTCGGCTTCGGCCCCAAGGGCTGGAGCAAACTGCCCGATCCCTTCCCGTCATGGGGCTAGGTCATGCGCGGCGAACATCACCCGGCGCACATCGAGGATCGGGCGCACAATGACCACGCCCTGGAGTTCGAGCCGACGCCGGCCTGGATCGCCGCGACCATGGGGCTGAGCCTTGAGGACGCCGACTGGCTGTTCATACTCTATGTGGCCCAGCGTTCCGACGGCTCGGCGGGGTCGAGCGCCCGCTACCGCTATTTCTGCGAACCGGTCTGACAACAGGCCGCCTGACGCCTCGATCGCCCTCCCGTCGGCCTGTCGGTAAAAGGGGACTGGGGCGGATCGGGACGGATTGCCCAGACTTGGCTGCAACCTTTTGAGTCCCCGTTTCGTTGAAGCGGATCATCAAAAGGACGGCCCAATGAAAAGTCATCGCCATGGCGCCCGCCTGGCTGCGCTGCTTGCCTCGGCTGCGCTACCGGGCCTGTTGGCCGCCCAGCCGATGCCCAAGGGGCCGGCCAAGCCGGATACGCCTGAAGTCACCGCGATCATCGACAAGGCTATGGCCGTCGCTGGTGACGACTATTTTGTCACGACCGCCAAGCTGCAGTGCGGGGTAGGGGCGTCCACAGGCCTTCTGCAGTCCAGCGCGGCGCCCGAGCCCCTGCAGATTTTCGACAATCTCTATTTTGTCGGGCTCAATAGCGTCGGCGCCTATGCGATCAAAACCAGCGACGGGATCATCCTGATCGACTCGCTCAACAGCGCCGAAGAGGCCGAGAAGGTCCTGGTCCCGGGGCTTCGCAAGCTGGGGCTGGATCCCGCCCAGATCAAGTATCTGGTCATCACCCACGCCCACGGGGACCACTACGGCGGCGCCCAGTACCTCAAGGAACACTTCGCGCCGCATCTGATCGCCTCGGAAGCCGACTGGAAGATGATGGAAGCGCCGGGGGCCAAGGGGCCGTTTTCCCCGCCGCCCGCCCGGGACATGGTCGCCGTCGATGGTCAGAAACTGGTGCTGGGCGACACGACGATCACCCTTGTCCTGACGCCCGGACATACGCCCGGCACCCTGTCGCTGATCATCCCCGTGACGGACAAGGGCGTGCCACACGTGCTGGCCATGCAAGGCGGCACGGGACTGCCCCGCACCCTGGAGGCGCTGAAAACCTATCGGGCGTCGCTGGACCATTTCGCCGCATTCGCGGCGGCGGCGGGCGCCGACATCGAGCTCAGCAACCATCCGTTTGTCGATGACAGCCTCAAGCGGATGCAGCAGCATGCGGTCGCGCCGAGCGGCCCCAACCCGCTGATCATAGGCCAGGCGCGCTACAGGCGTTATGAGCAGGTGATCGCCCTGTGCGCCGATGCCGGCATCGCCCGCTTGCAGCCCTGACAGGACCGCAAGCCGCGCCCAGCTACCGCCGGCCGAACAGCCGCTCGATATCGGCGAGTTTCAGCTCCACATAGGTCGGGCGGCCGTGGTTGCACTGGCCCGAATGGGGCGTGGCCTCCATCTCGCGCAGCAGGGCGTTCATCTCGGCGCCGTTCAGGCGGCGGCCGGCGCGGACGCTGCCGTGGCAGGCCATGGTCGAGCACACTGCTTCCAGCCGCTCCTTCAGCGCCAGGGCCTGACCGTTCTCGGCCAGGTCGTCGGCGATGTCGCGCACCAGGCCGGCGGCGTCGGTCTTGCCCAGCAGGGCCGGCGTCTCGCGCACCAGCACCGCGCCGGGGCCAAAGCTCTCGATCACCAGACCCAGGGCCGCCAGTTCCTCGGCGCGGGCCAGGACGCGCTCGGCCTCGGCGGGGTCCAGGTCCACCACCTCGGGCAGCAGCAGGGTCTGTCGCGCGACGCCGCCGGACTCCATCTCGCCCTTCATGCGCTCATAGACCAGGCGCTCGTGGGCGGCGTGCTGGTCGACGATGACCATGCCGTCGCGGGTCTGGGCGACGATATAGGTTTCGTGCACCTGGGCCCGGGCCGCGCCCAGCGGGAAGTCGACGGGGTCGAACGGCGCGGTGGCATAGTCGCCGGCCTGTGGATAACTTCGCGCCGCGTCGCCGTTCTGCATCGCGTCATAGGCCTGGCCCAGCACGTCGCTGAAGCCGGGCTCGACCCGCGCCGAGACGTCCGACAGGCCCGGCAGCCCCTGCGGACGCGGCGGCGCCCAGCCGCCCTCGCGCCAGGCCGAAAAGCCGGCGGGGGAAGGATCAGCGCGGAACTGGAACGGCGAGCCCCCTTGCGCGCGGATGCTGTCCAGAGCCGCCGTCGCCACCGTGGTCGAGGCCCGATGCCCGGCCCCGGCCAGGGCATGGCGCAGCGCGCCGACGATCAGGCCGCGCACCAGGGCCGGATCGCGGAACCGCACCTCGGCCTTGGCCGGGTGGACGTTGACGTCGACCTCGGCGGTGTCGAGCGACACATAGAGCGCCGCCGTCGGGTGGCGGTCGCGGGCCAGGAAGTCGGCATAGGCGGCGCGAAGTGCGCCCTGCAGCAGCCGGTCGCGCACCGGGCGGCCGTTGACGAACAGGTACTGATGGGCGGCGTTGCCGCGATTATAGGTCGGCAGGCCCGCAAACCCGGTCAGGCGCACGCCGTCGCGGGTCTGGTCGATCTCGATGGCGTTGTCCTGGAAGTCGCGGCCCAGCACGGCGGCCAGACGGGCCAGACGGCCCTGCGGTCCCGGATGCTCGGGCGGCAGGCGCAGGATGCGGCGCCCGTCGATGTCCAGCGAGAAGCCGACCGCCTCATGGGCCATGGCCTGGCGCTTGATCTCTTCGGTGATGGCCAGGGCCTCGGCGCGTTCCGACTTCATGAACTTCAGCCGGGCGGGGGTGGCGTAGAACAGGTCGCGCACCTCGATCCGCGCGCCGTGCGGGCCGGGGAAGGCGGCGGGGGCCACATCGCCGACCTGGCCGCCCTCGACCAGGATCGAGAAGGCGTCCTTTTCGCCCTTGGCCCGGGAAGCGATCGACAGCCGCGCCACCGAGCCGATCGAGGGCAGGGCTTCGCCCCGGAAACCCATGGTGTGGATGCGCAGCAGGTCCCACAGACCGTCGGCGTCGGGGGCCAGTTTCGAGGTGGCGTGGCGCTCGATGGCGACGGGCAGTTCCTCCGCCGACAGGCCCATGCCGTCATCGGCCACCAGGATGCGGGTCAGGCCGCCGCCATGGGCTTCCACCTCGATATGGCTGGCTCCGGCGTCGATGGCGTTGTCGACCAGTTCCTTGATGGCGCTCGCGGGCCGTTCCACCACCTCGCCTGCGGCGATGCGGTTGACGGTCTCGGGCGGCAGGCGGCGGATCGGCATGGTCGGACTTTCGGAGGGCGGGTCACATTAGAGCGATTCCACCGGGATCGACGCCTGGACGCCGCGCGCCTGACGGTCCCGGCCTTGGCTGCGATGACAAGGTTTTGACCGCGCAAGGCCAAGCTTTGGCCGCAAGGATCGCACCATGATCATGGCGCTGTTGAAACCTTGTGGAACCTGCATGAAACGCTCCGGTCTGATCGCGGTCTCCGCCCTTGCTGCGCTGGCCGTTCAAGCCACGTCTGCCCACGCTCAGGTTCCTGAAGACCCCGAGGCCAATCTGGTCGAGGCGCTGGTGGTCAACGCCAAGCTGCCCGGGCCGGCCTGGTGGCGGATCTCCGACGGCGACACCACGATCTACATGTTGGGCACGCTGGCCTCGCTGCCCAAGGGGGCGAGCTGGGATACGTCGGTGCTGGATCGCCGGCTGGACGGCGCCTTCGCCCTGATCCTGCCGCCGGTCGGCCGGGCAGGGGTGACCGACATCCCCGCCATGCTGAAACTGCGCGGCAAGCTGAAATCCGACCAGCCGCTGGACGCCGCCACGCCCGAGCTCGCGCCTCGGCTGGCGAAGGTTCGCGCCCAGCTGGGCAAGAAGCCCGAGGCCTATCGCGAATGGAGCCCGCTCGGCGCCGGGATCATGATCGCCATGGACTATCAGAAGACCACCAGGCTGGACTCGGGCGAACCCGAGCGCACGGTCGGCAAGCTGGCGCGCAAGCATCGGGTGAAGGCCAAGCCCGCCGGGACCTACAAGGCCATGCCGGTGATGAAGGCGGCGGTGCGCGATCACTCCGACGAGGCGGGGCAGTTGTGCCTGGAGGGCGTGCTGAGCGAGGCCGAGGCCGGAACCGCTGCGACCCGCTCGGCCGCCGCCGCATGGGCGCGGGGCGACGTGCGCGAGGCCGTTGCCGGCCCACGCAATTTCCAGCGCTGCATCCGCAGCCTGCCGGGCATGGTCGAGCTGGAACAGCGGGCCATGGACGACGAGGTCGAGGCCCTGACCCAGGCGATGAAGACGCCCGGACACGCCGTGGCCCTGTTCTCGATTCGCGGCCTGGTGGCCCAGAACGGCCTGCTGGACCGCATGCGGGCCCGGGGCTTCACGGTACGGACGCCGGGGGATTAGTCCACACCGCTCTCCCCGGCGAAGGCCGGGGCCCAGATCGAACCCCGTGAGTTCGTCAATCTGGCAGAGGCAGAAGGCGCGTCATCCCCAGACGCTTAGGCTGAATCTGGGTCCCGGCCTTCGCCGGGAAGAGCGGGTTTTTGTGAGCGTGAACGAAAAACGGCCCGGAAGCTTTCGCCGCCGGGCCGTCGAACTGTCGGATGTCGCTAAAGCCTACAGGCCCGGCAGCTTGATCCGGGTCTGCTTGTCGCGGCTGATCACCACCTTGCCGGGGCCCATCAAGGCCTTGAGGCGGGCTTCCTCGGCGCTGGCGTCGACCACCAACGGGGCGTTGGCGCCGGTTTCGGTCGCGGTGGAGGCCACTTCGGCCGCCTTGTCCTTTTTCCAGAACATCACCTTGGAGGCGAAGCTCTCGTCCTTGTGAGCCAGGTCGCCGGTCTCGTCGTCGACGACGAAGCGGATCAGCGGGTCGGCCTTCTCGACGCCGGCGCGGGCGACCAGCAGCTTTTCACCGTCCGAGCGGCCGGCTGCCATGCTCTGGCCGATCAGGGCCTGACGGGCGGCGCTTTCGGGCTGCAGTTCCTGGGGCCGGGGTTCGCCGGGGGCCGGCGGGCGCAGGGCGTAGTCGGGCGGCACCACCAGCGGAGCCTTGGTGACGACGCGGAATTCGTCGGGGACCACCTTGCTCATGCCGAGCGCCTTGGAGGCTGATTGGCAACCGGCGAGGCCCGTGGCGGCCACGGCGGCCAGAACGCTCAGGGTCGCAACCCGATTGAAACTCATGAACCGATGCTCCAGCGGGCCCGTGCGGGCCAAAATTTCGAGCGCTCTCGATACGACATCGGCGCGCGGGCGCCAATGTCTCTTGCGATTGCGGCCTTATTCGGTCGGATGGGCCAGCTTGTCCTCGCCCGTCAGGAAACTGTCGAGCAGCAGGAAGGCCACGCCGACCGAGATGCCGGCGTCGGCGATGTTGAAGATCCACGGGAAATAGAGGTCGCGCACGTCGATGAAGTCGGCGACCGCGCCATAGACGATGCGATCGATCAGGTTGTTGCCGATGGCGCCGCCGATGATCAGCCCCAGTCCGATGGCCATCAGCGGCCTGACCGCCTTGCGCGCCCAGATCGTCAGGGCCACCACCACGACGGCCGAAAAGCCGGTCAGCAGCCAGCGGCTCCACTCGCCGTGACCGCCCAGCAGGCCAAAGCTCATGCCCCGGTTCCAGACCATGGTCAGGTCCAGCGGACCGGGCAGGGGCAGCGTGCCCCGGGCCTGCAGGTCCAGACCGTGCAGGATCCACAGCTTGGACGCCTGGTCGAGCGCCACGGTGGTGACGGCGATGGCGTAGGCGATCCAGCCGTGGCGGGTGATGTTCAGGCGTGTCGTCACTTTGGCGGCCGCTCTCTCGTGAAGCTTGGACGTCTATCTGAAATCCTCTCCCAGAGGGAGAGGAGGGGCCCGCCGCGCAGCGGTGGGAGGTGAGGCGTTACGCCGCTAGCCGGAGTGCCGGCACGCCGTCCTGCTCCGTAACCCCTCACCCTCCCACGCAAGCGTGGGTCCCTCCCTCTCCCTCTGGGAGAGGGCTGAAATCAGGCCTTCTGGCTATCCCACCACGCCACGGCTTCAGCATCGCGAAGGCTAAGCTCCGGATAGCGCGGATCGGTTCCGACCTCGGGCAGGATGCGCCACGAGCGGGCGCATTTATTGCCCTCGGCCAGTTTCGGATCCACCGACACGCCCTTGACCTCGTCGGTCGTGAACGCCCCGCCCTCGCCCGCGACCAGGGTCGCGGCGCTGGTGCGGAACACCTCGGCGGCGTCGAGGCCGTCGAAGGCGGCCAGCAAGTCGGCGTCGGCGACATGCACCACCGGCGCGGCCTCCAGGGCCGATCCGATGCGCTTTTCGCGGCGCTCGACTTCCAGGGCCCCGGTCACCACCGACATCACCATCTCGACCTTGGCCCAGCGGGCGGCCTCGGCGGGGTTTTCCCACTGCGCCGGCGTCTCCGGCATCACCCGCAGGCTGTTGGAGCCCGCCTCGGGGAAGCGCGTCATCCACGCCTCTTCCATGGTGAAGCTGGTCAGGGGCGAGAGCCAGATGGTCAGGCGCTCGAACACATAGTCCAGCACGGTGCGATAGGCCCGGCGGCGCAGTTCCGTCGGCTTGTCGCAGTAGAGGCTGTCCTTGCGGATATCGAAGAACAGGGTCGACAGGTCGCCCTGGCAGAACTCGATCAGCGGCCGGGTGACGTCGGCGAAGCGATAGGTTTCATAGGCGGCGCGGACCTGGCCATCCAGCTCCCACAGGCGGTGCAGGATGAACTTCTCCAGCGGCGGGAAGTCGTCGTAGTTCGTCACCCGCTCGGCCTCATCGAAGCCGGCCAGGGCGCCCAGCAGATAGCGCGTGGTGTTGCGCAGCTTGCGATAGGCGTCGGTGGTGGTGGCCAGGATGGTCTTGCCGATCCGCTGGTCTTCCGAATAGTCGACCATCGCCGTCCACAGCCGCAGGATCTCGGCGCCGCTTTCCTTGGTGACGGTCTGCGGCTCGATGGTGTTGCCCTTGGACTTGGACATCTTCTCGCCGTTCTCATCCTGGGTGAACCCGTGGGTGAGAACCGCCTTGTAGGGCGCGCGGCCGCGGGTGCCGCAGCCTTCCAGCAAGGACGACTGGAACCAGCCGCGATGCTGGTCGGAGCCTTCGAGATAGAGGTCGGCCGGCCAGTGGCTGTCGGCCCGGCCCTCGATCGTGAAGGCGTGGGTGCAGCCGCTATCGAACCAGACGTCGAGGATGTCGCCGACCTTTTCGTACTGGGCGGGGTCATAGGCCTGCCCCAGGAACTCGGCGTCGGGACGCAGGAACCAGGCGTCGGCCCCGCCCTCGCGGATGGCCGCCAGGATGCGGGCGTTGACGGCCTCGTCCATCAGCGGCTGGCCGCTGTCCTTGTCAACGAACATGGCCAGCGGCGTGCCCCAGGCGCGCTGGCGGCTGACCAGCCAGTCGGGGCGGCTCTCGACCATCGAACCGATGCGGTTGCGGCCGCCGTCGGGGTGGAAGGCGGTGTCGGCGATGGCCTGGATGGCGGTCTCGCGCAGGGTCTTGCCGCTCTCCAGCGGTTGATCCATGCGGATGAACCACTGCGGGGTGTTGCGGAAGATGATCGGGGCCTTCGAGCGCCAGCTGTGCGGATAGCTGTGCTCGACGCGGCCGCGCGCCAGCAGGTTTCCGGCCTCGATCAGCTTGTCCATGACCGCGCCGTTGGCGGGGCCGAACTTGCCGGCCTTCTTGCCTTCGGTCTCGATGACCTTCAGGCCCGCGAACAGCGGCACATGCGGGAAATAGGCGCCGTCGGGATCGACGGTGTCGGGGATGGAATCGAGGCTGTAGCCGCTCTTCAGCCAGACCAGATAGTCGTCCGCGCCGTGTCCGGGGGCCGTGTGGACAAAGCCGGTGCCGGCGTCGTCGGTGACGTGGTCGCCGGCCAGTAGCGGCACCTCGAAGGCAAAGCCTTCGTCGAACTGGGCCAGCGGGTGGGCGCAGACGAGACCCGTTGGATCGACGGGCTCGGCGCGACGCCACTGGGCCACCTTGGCGGCCTTGCGCACGTCCTCGGCCAGCTTGTCGGCCACGATCAGGCGATCGCCGACCTTCGACCACGGGGCGAACTCAAGGTTCTCCTCCAGGGCTTCCACCTCATACAGGCCGTACTCGACCTTGGGGTTGAAGCTGATGGCGCGGTTGGCCGGGATGGTCCACGGGGTGGTGGTCCAGATCACGACGCTGGCGTCGTTGGGCGGCAGGCGGAAGACGTTGTCGCCGGCGGCGTTGCCCGACAGCGCATAGTGCTCCTCGTCATAGACCTTGACCGGGAACTTCACCCACACCGTCGGCGAAACATGGTCGTGGTACTCGATCTCGGCGTCGGCCAGGGCCGTGCGCTCGACCGGGCTCCACATCACCGGCTTGGAGCCGCGATAGAGCTGGCCTGAGGCGGCGAACTTGTGGAACTCGGCGACGATCGTGGCCTCGGACGTGAAGTCCATGGTCGCGTAGCGGTTCCACCAGTCGCCCAGGATGCCCAGGCGCTGGAACTCCACCTTCTGGGCCTCGATCCAGCCGCCGGCATATTCGCGGCAGCGCTTGCGGAATTCCTCGGCCGGGACCTCGTCCTTGCGGCGGCCCTTGGCGCGGAACTCTTCCTCGATCTTCCACTCGATCGGCAGGCCGTGGCAGTCCCAGCCGGGCACATAGTCGACATCATAGCCCAGCGCGAAGCGCGAACGGACCACGAAGTCCTTCAGCGTCTTGTTCAGGGCGTGGCCGATGTGGATCGGGCCATTGGCATAGGGCGGGCCGTCGTGGAACACGAACAGCGGGGCGCCGTCGGCCTGACGCTTGGCGCGGACGGCGCCGTACAGGCCCTTGTCGGAGAGGGCCGCCCAGCCCTCGAGGATCTCGGGCTCCTTCTTGGGCAGGCCCCCGCGCATCGGGAACGGGGTGTCGGGAAGGAAGACGGTTTCGCGATAGTCGCGGGCGGGCGTGGCGTCGTCGGCCATGGGAGAGCTATCCAGCTGGGAAGTTCGGAAAAGGGGTGCGGGTCTTGATCCCGGCGCGCGCTCGAACCTGCGTCCAGCGTTACGCCGGGCGGATAATTCGCGAAGGTTTCCGAACGAAAGTCATGGTCTGGGGGATAGCAGAGGGTTGCGGGCAAGGCCAGAGCTAGGACGGCTGGCGCGGGACGCCCCCTCCGTCACGATGCGTATCCGCATCGCGCCACCTCCCCCGCACGCTTCGCTACGGGGCAGGAGGGTGATGTCGCTCTTCTCCTGCCCCGTGAAACGGGGGAGGTGGCGCGGCGCCGATAGGCGACGTGACGGAGGGGGCGCTACGGCGTTGGCCGCCTCTACCCCCGCTTCCGCACCTTCGGCGTGATCGACACCGTCATCAGCCGGCCCTCGCGGATCAGGGTGAACAGCGTCGGCTTGTTGATCGCGTGGTGGTCCAGGGCTCGCAGCAGATCGTCCAGGCCGGTCAGGATCTGGTCGCCGGCCTGGATCAGCAGGTCGCCTTCCTTGACCCCGGCCTTGGCCGCGGGGCCGCCGGCGTCGACATGGGCGACGAACACCGCATAGGGCTGGGTGACGCCGGTGGCGCGGGCCAGACCGGCGGGGATGGGGGCCTGCTGGGCGATCAGCCCGATCGAGCCGCGCCGCACGAAGCCGTGGTCCAGCAGTTCCTGGATCACATAGGTGGCGGTGTTGACCGCCACCGCGAAGCACAGGCCCTGATAGCCGGCGATCACGGCGGTGGCGATGCCCACCACCTCGCCGGCGGAATTGACCAGCGGCCCGCCGCTGTTGCCCGGATTGAGGGCGGCGTCGGTCTGGATCAGGTCCTCGATCAGTCGGCCGCGCTCGCCGCGCAGGCTACGACCCAGGGCCGAGACCACGCCGGTGGTCACTGTGGCCTCAAAGCCCAGCGGCGCGCCGATGGCGATCACCAGCTGGCCGCGTCGCAGCTTCTTGGAATCTCCCAGCCTGGCGATCGGAATGTCGATGTTCTGGTCGACCTTGAGGATGGCCAGATCGGTGTCGGGATCATCGCCGACGCAGCGCGCCGTCAGGCTGCGGCCCTCGGCGGTGATGACCACGTAGCGGGTGGCCCCCTGAACCACGTGGCTGTTGGTCAGGATCAGCCCGCCCGGCGCGAAGGCGAAGCCCGAGCCGATGCCCTGCATGCGCGGGTCTTCCAGCATCGGATGCACGCGGACCACAGCGGGCCCCACGACCTCGACCGCCCGGACCACGGCGTTGGAATAGGCGTCCAGCAGGTCGCCATTGGGCAGGGCGCAATAGCCGCCCTCGACCTCGACGGCCTTGCCGGTGTCGAACACGAACTGGGCGTCGGCCGGATAGGACAGAATCTCGTGACGGCGCTTGGGCGCGGGGCGGCGCGCTCTGGCAAAATGCTCGTACTTGCGCGCTTTCAACATCCCGCCCCCGTGGTGGTTAATGGAGGTTAACAGCGAAGCTCTGGCCAGGGATAGGGGGATCGCCGGTTGGGCGAAGCGGCGACACCGAACGCCCCCTCCGTCACGATGCGTATTCGCATCGCGCCACCTCCCCCGTTTCACGGGGCAGGAGGGGTAGGCTGTTCTTCTCCTGCCCCGTAGCGAAGCGTGCGGGGGAGGAGGCGCGGCGCGAAGCGACGTGACGGAGGGGGCGTTCGGTGTCGACCGCTAAAACCCCGGCGCCACGATCGCTCGGGCCTGGGCTTCATCGCGGCGGATCTGCTCGACCATCAGCTCGATGCTATCGAACTTCTGTTCGGGCCGCAAAAACGCGATCAGCTGGGTTTCGATGACCTGGCCGTAAAGGTCCTCATCGAAGTCGAACAGCCAGGTTTCCAGACGCGTCTCGACCGTGCCGGTGGTGGGATTGTTGCCCAGATTGGCGACGCCGGGCACGGCGCGGCCGTCGGGGAGGCGGGTGCGGGTGGCGTAGACGCCGAGTCTTGGCACCACATAGTCGATGATCTCGACATTGGCGGTGGGAAAGCCAAGCGTGCGTCCCAGTTGCTGGCCGCGCCGGACCACGCCCTCGATGGCGAAGGGGCGGCCCAGAATCCGCGCCGCAGTCTCCGGATGGCCTTCGCGCAGGGCGTCGCGGACGCTGGTCGACGAGAACTTGTCGCCGGCCTTGCCCGCGACAGGCTCGGCGATCGAGACGCCAAAGCCGTGCTGGACGCCATAGGCCTTCATCCCCTCGGGGCTGCCGGTGCGGCCCTTGCCGAACGAGATGTCGAAGCCGGCGGCCACGTGCCGGACGCCCAGTCCCTCGACCAGAACCTGCTCGACGAACTCCCGATCCGAGAAGCTGGCCATCTGGAAGTCGAACGGCAGCAAATAGAGAATGTCGACGCCCATGCCGGCCAGAACGCGGGCCTGCTGCTCGATGGTCATCAGGCGGAAGGCCGGCTCGCTCGGACGAAACAGCCGGCGCGGATGCGGGTCGAAGGTGACCACGCCCAGCGGCGTCTTCAGGGCCAGCGCCGCCCTGGCCGCCTCGGCGATCACCTGCTGGTGGCCGCGATGCACGCCGTCGAAATTGCCCAGCGCCACGGCCGCGCCGCGCTCTTCGGACGACAGGTCCTTCCAGCCGTGAACGATTTTCAGCGTCATCAGACGGCCTTGCGCGGAACCATGATCAGGGCCTCGCCCTCGACCACCGGCTTGCCGTTGACCAGACAGACCGTGGCCAAGGTGACGCGGGCCTTGGCCGCGTCGATCTCGGTGATGGTGGCGCGGGCGGTGACTTCATCGCCGATCTTGACCGGCCGCTTGAAGCGCAGCGATTGCGACAGATAGATCGCGCCCGGTCCCGGCAGCTGCGTACCGATCACCGCCGAGATATAGCCGGCCGACAGCATGCCGTGGGCGATGCGCTCGCCAAAGCTGGTGGTCGCCGCGAACTCGGCGTCGAGATGCACGGGGTTGTTGTCGCCGGTCACGGCGGCAAAGGCGATGATGTCGGCCTCGCCGACCGTGCGAACCAGATCGGCGCTCTGGCCGACGCTGAGCTCTTCAAGAAACAGACCCTGCATGACGCGTTACCCTGCGGTTTTTTGTGCTTTGCGGCGCAATCTAGCGGCTCGTTCGGTCTTCACCAGACCAGATCGCCCACGGCGTGCGTGGCCCCGACCTTGTCGGCCGCCAGCAGAGCCAGCACGGCCTCGGGATTGAGCAGGCCGTCCGGGCCGATGGCCTTCTCGCCATGGATGCCCTTGGCGATGAACAGGCAGGCCAGATTCTGGTTTTCCGCGCCCAGAACGTCGGTGATGACGCCGTCGCCGATGCACAGCACGCGGTCGCGGTCGACGGGCTTGCCGGTCAGTCTTTCCGCCTCGGCGATGGCCAGGTCATAGATCGGCGCGAAGGGCTTGCCGGCCATGATCACTTCGCCGCCCAGGCTTTCGTACAGATCGGCCAGGGCCCCGGCGCAGAAGATCAGCCTGTCGCCGCGCTGCACCACCCGGTCGGGATTGGCGCAGATGAAGGTCAGGCCGCGTTCGGCCGCCACGGCCAAGCGGTCGCGGTAATCTTCGGGGACCTCGGTCTCGTCGTCGAACAGGCCGGTGCAGCCGATGAAGTCGGCGTCCTCGCAGGAACCGGTCAGGTCCAGGTCAAGGCCGGCATAGAGCGGGGCGTCGCGATCAGGACCGATCCGCCAGACCTTGCCCGGAGCGCGGGCCTCCAGCAGGGCGCGGGTGGCGTCGCCGGAGGTGACAAAGCCGCTCCAGGCCGCGCGCGGTACGCCCAGGCTGTCCAGTTGCGAGACCACATCATGCGACGGGCGCGGGGCGTTGGAGATCAGCACCACGGGACCCACCTGCGCGCCCCATTGCACCAGGGCCTCGCAGGCCTCCGGAAAGCTCTGGACGCCGTTGTGGATCACGCCCCAGACGTCGCACAGGACGATGTCGTAGCGGTCGCGGAGAGCCGAGAGGCGGTCTGGAAAATCCATCATGGGGGCGGCGGTACCGGTCGGGAGGGGGGGCGTCAACGCTGGAAGGCTCAGGTGTCGTTGTCGCGCACGCTTTGCAAGAGGCCGAGCTTTCGTCGATCGGCGTTCTGTGACTATGCTCCCGCTGAAGCTGATGAGGGCCTGATGGCGATTCTGATCCTGGGACTTGTGCTGTTTTTCGGCATTCACAGCATGCGCATCGTCGCTGGACCGTTCCGCGACGCCCAGGTCGCGGCCAACCCCGGTCGATGGAAGGGGCTCTATGCTCTGGTCGCGGCGATAGGGCTTGGTCTGATCATCTGGGGCTGGATGCAATACCGGTTGATGGCCCCGCAGCTCTATGACCCGCCGGCCTGGGGCCGGCATGCCGCCATGGGTCTGATGCTGCCCGCCTTCATCCTGCTGGCCGGCGCCAACGGCCCGGTCGGGCGCATCAAGGCGACTGTGCGCCATCCGATGCTGATCGGCGTCATCCTGTGGTCGGCGGGGCACCTGGCGGCCAATGGCGACCTGGCCTCGGTGCTGCTGTTCGGCAGCTTTCTGGCCTATGGCGTGATCGACCTGATCTCGGTGCTGGTCCGCAACGCGCCGCCGCCTGTCGCGACCAAGCCGCTGGCCGACCTGATCATGGTGGTGGCGGGGACGGTGCTCTATGTCCTGTTCGTGCTGTTCCTTCACCGGATCTTCTTCGGGGTGTCGCCGCTGGGCTGAGGCTCAGGTCGCGTCGTGGAAGATCACGCCCAGGGTCCGCCTCCGGCCTGAGCGGATCTCGCTGACACCATGCCGCAATATCCGCCGATGGACGCCGCGCGCGCCTTCGGCCGGCCGCTCGCGGACCGCGAAGATCACGCCTTCGCCCTGGCGCAGGGGCACGACCTGCGGGGCGGATTGCTGGCGGGGTCTCTGTTCGACCAGCACGAACTCGCCGCCCTCGAAGTCGCGGCCGGGCTCGTCCAGCAGGAAGGCGGCCTGCAGCGGGAAGACCTGCTCGCCATACAGGTCCTGGTGCAGGCAGTTATAGTCGCCCGGACCATAAGTCAGCATCAGCGGCGTCGGCCGCGCCTGGCCGGCCGCGTGGCAGCGCGCCAGCATCTCGTCCAGGGTTTCTGGGAAGCGCCTTTCCTCGCCCAGACGCTGCGCCCAGCGATTGGCGATCCAGGCCAGGGGCGGATAGAGGCTCATCCGCAGGGTCTGGATCGGCTGGGGCAGGGGATAGGCGAAGTACTGGTACTCGCCCTTGCCAAAGCCGTGGCGGGCCATGACCACCTTGCTGCGAAACAGCTCAGGCTGGGCATAGAGCGCCGTCAGGTCGGCGCAGGCCTGCGGGGTGAACATCGGGCCGGTCAGGGCCCAGCCGCGGGCGTCCAGTTCAGCGGCGATCCGCTTCCAGTCGGGACTCACGCCGCCTCGCGCGCCAGCAGGGCGGCCTTGCGCTCGACGCCCCAGCGATAGCCCGACAGGCCGCCGTCGGCGCGCACCACCCGATGGCAGGGGGTGATCACCGCCAGCGGATTGGCCCCGCAGGCATTGGCGACCACGCGGGAGGCGCTCGGCCGACCGATGGCGCGGGCGAGTTCTGCATAGGACACCGTCTTGCCGGCCGGGATCTGGCGCAGCATCGCCCAGACCTCGCGCTGCAGGTCGGTGCCCTGGTCGTCGAGCGGCACGTCCAGGCGGCTCTCCGGGCGGTCGATGAACGCCGCCACAGCAGCTAGCTCGGTCTTCAGGCCAACCGGGTCGGCGACCAGTCGCGCTGCGGGGAAACGACGCTCGAGGTCGGCCGTAAGCCCGGCGGCTGCATCACCCAGGGTCACCAACCGCAGGCCCTTGTCCGACCGGGCGACCAGCGTCAGGCCCAGGCTGGATGGGACGATGGCGTAGCGCAGGACCTCGCGCTCGACGTCGGGCTTGCAGCGCAGACAGGCGCGGAAGCCGGCGTCGCGGGCGCTCTGCCGTGTGGCGTGGAACTCGACGTTCTTGCGCAGGGGCTGTCCGCCGCAGCTGGCGACGCAATAGACGCCGGTGGTGCGCACGGCGATGTAGAAGGCGCCCTGGGCGGCGCGGTCCTTGCGGCGCATGGCGTCCCAGCGCGCGTCATCGTCGGGATAGGTCGAAGCGGTCATCGGAACATTTCCTCTGTTGAGGGGAAGATGCGCCCGACGGATCAGCCGGTCATTCCGAAGCTTGCGGCCAGATACCCGAAACTGTCACCAGCCTGAGGCGCGCCGGCGCAGGGCGCCGCGCATGAAGTCGACCGGCGGCTCGGCCTCGGCCAGCACGGCGTCGCGGATGGCGCGGGGTTCGCCGAACAGGTGGCCCTGGCCATAGCCGATGTTGAGATCCAGGATATCGACGATCTGCTTTTCGGCCTCGACCTTCTCGACGATCACCTCGATGCCATAGCGGCGCGTGAGGGCGGCGAAGTCGCTGGCGTTCAAATCGGGCAAGGAGGCGATGACCAGCTTGCCATCCTGCTCCTGCAGCTGGTCCAGCATCATCTGGGCGCCGACCTTGAGGAACTTGACGTCGGCGCGGGCCAGGTCCTGGAAGTCGAGATCCAGGTCATTGACCTTGTCGAGGCTGAAGCTGAAGCCCAGGCTGGCCAGACGCGACATGTGGCGGGCTTCGACCGCGCCGCGACGCTCGAAGGCGGCCTGGCCCAGTTCGAAGATCACCGCGCCGGCCAGGTCCTTGTTGGCCTGCATGAATTCCAGGAACTGCGGGAAGAAGCTCTCATCGGCCAGGCTGGCCAGCGAGATGTTGCAGAAGATCCCGACCTTGCGGTCCTGCTTGGCCAGCCGGCGCACGATCTGCACGCAGCGGAACAGCAGCAGGTTGTCGATGGCGGTCATCAGGCCTTCCGGCTCGGCGACGGCCAGATATTCGGCGGGCATCATCACCCGGCCGGTCTCGTCGCGCAGGCGCGAGAAGCTTTCGTAGAACACGGTCCGGCGCTGGGGCAGGCTGACGATGGGCTGCAGGTACAGATCGACCCGGTTCTCGGCCAGGGCCTCCTGCACGACCTGCAGCATCACATTGGACTGCGGCGTGCGGCCGCGAACCTCGACGCGGGCGGCGGCGACCTGGTGGGTCAGCTGGTGCTCCAGGCGGTCGTTCATGGTGGCGATCAGGTCTTCCAGCTGGTGGACCTCGGTCGACAGCTCTTCGGAACGGCGCTGGGCGTCGATCGCGACGCTCTCGACCAGTTCGGTCATCCGGGCGTCGATCTTCTCGATCTGGTCCAGCAGGATGGCGTGAGCTTCGCGCACCGTGTCGATGTCCATGCGGGTGCGCGCGGACTCGAAGGTGTTGGCGATCATGCCGTGGAAGGCAAAGCACAGCCCCAGCGTGCCGATGAAGGCTGACAGACCGACAGCCGGAGCCGCCCCCGTGCGCCACAGCACCAGGGAGATGATCAGAGCCAGACAAAGATAGGCGCCCGTAAGCAGCGCCAGCATCAGCCTTCGCATCAGTCCGTCCACGCGAATCGTTACAGGCAATCAGACCGGTCCAGGCCTCAAGAGTCGAACAGATTAACGCCCCTGCGCCATTCCGCCTCGCTCCTCAGGAGGCCGGGCATCATAACTCAACCTTGCGAGAACGCCGCATCGACAGCGCGGTCCTGAACTGATAATCACTCGCAAGTTTTCGCGGGAGTCTCGATGTCCGACGGTCTTGCCCTGGTTTCCGGCCTTGACGCCGATCTTGCCGAGCCGCCCTGCGCGCGTTCGCTGGGCGAAGCCTCGCGCGGCGACAAGGGGGTGATCGTCAGCGTCACCGGCCAGACCGGCGCGGCCGAGGCCGTCGATGCCGAGGAACTGGAGCGGCGGCTTCTGGAGATGGGCTTTGTCGAGGGCGCGCGCGTCGAGGTCCTGCACGAGGGCCTGTTCGGCCGCGACCCTATCGCTGTGCGGGTCGACGACACCCGCGTGGCCCTGCGCCGGCGCGAGGCGCATGCAGTGACCGTGCAGTTTGACGGGACCCAGTCTTGACCACCGAAACCGCTATTTTGACCTCCGCCTCCCTTGGGCCGGCGCGGATCGCCCTGGTCGGCAATCCCAATTCCGGCAAGACCGCCCTGTTCAACGCCCTGACCGGCAGCCGCCAGAAGGTCGCCAACTATGCCGGCGTGACGGTTGAGCGGAAGGAAGGGGTTGTGACCACCGCCGCTGGCCAGACCCTGCGCCTTCTCGACCTGCCCGGCACCTATTCCCTGCGCGCGCGCAGTCCCGACGAAGTCGTGACCCGCGACGCCATCCTTGGCCGCCTGGCCGGCGAGGCCGCGCCCGACGTGCTGATCTGCGTCGCCGACGCCACCAATCTGCGGCTGGTCCTGCGGCTGGCGCTGGAACTGAAACAGGTCGGCCGGCCGTTCGTGCTGGCGCTGAACATGTACGACATCGCCCAGCGCCAGGGCCTGCGCATTGACCTGGAAAGTCTGGGCGCCGAGATCGGCGCCCCGATCGTCACCACTGTGGCGACCCGCAAGCGGGGTCTTGATGACCTGCTCGCCCAGGCCGAGGCCCTGATCCTCAGCCGGGCCGGCGAGCACGCCAGCACCTGGCGCGAACCCGACGCGGCCGAAATTCGCGCCGCTCACGCCGAGGCGCAGCGCATCTTCAAGGCCTGCGTGAAGCCGCCGGAGCGGCCCGACACCATCACCAGCAAGATCGACGACGTGCTGCTCAATCCTGCGGCCGGCCTGTTGATCCTGGGCCTGCTGCTGTTTGTGATGTTCCAGGCGGTGTTCACCTGGGCCGAGCCCCTGATGGGCCTGATCGAGGCGGGCTTTGCCGGCCTGAGCGCTCTGGTCGCCGCCGTTCTGCCCGACGGCCTGCTGCAGAGCCTGATCACCGACGGCCTGATCGCCGGGGTCGGCAGCGTGCTGGTCTTCCTGCCGCAGATCGTGATCCTGTTCTTCTTCATCCTGCTGCTGGAAGACAGCGGCTACATGGCCCGTGCGGCCTTCCTGATGGACAAGATCATGGGCGGGGCGGGCCTGCATGGCCGGGCCTTCATCCCGTTGCTGTCCAGCTTCGCCTGCGCCATCCCCGGGATCATGTCGACGCGGGTGATCGACAACAAGCACGACCGGCTGACCACCATTCTGGTCGCGCCGCTGATGACCTGCTCGGCCCGCATCCCGGTCTATACCCTGATCATCGCCGCCTTTATTCCGCAGACCACGGTGTGGGGCTTTCTGTCCCTGCAGGGTCTGGTGATGTTCGGGCTCTATGCCGGCGGGATCGTCAGCGCCCTGCTGGTTTCGTTCGTGATCCGCCGGGTGTTCTGGCGGGGCACGGTCGAGCCGTTCATGATGGAGCTGCCGACCTATCGCTGGCCCGAGCCGCGCAACGTGCTGATGAACCTGTGGACCCGCGCGCGGATCTTCATCAGCCGCGCCGGCCGCATCATCCTGCCGCTGATGGTGCTGGTCTGGGTGCTGTCGACCTTCCCCTATCCGCCGGAGGGCGCGACCGGTCCGGCCATCGACTACAGCTTCGCCGGCCGCATCGGCCACTTCATCGCCCCGGTCATGGCCCCCATCGGCTTCAACTGGCAGATGACGGTGGCCCTGATCCCCGGCTTCGCGGCCCGCGAAGTGGCCGTGGCGGCGCTGGGCACCGTCTATGCCGTCGGCGGCGACGACGAGGCCGGCACCGCCCTGGGCGGCCTGCTGGCCAAGCAGTGGTCGCTGGCCACGGCCCTGTCGTTCCTGGCCTGGTACATCTTCGCCCCGCAGTGCGCGGCGACCCTGGGCGTGGTCAAGCGCGAGACCAATGGCTGGACCTGGCCGACCGTGATGTTCCTGTACATGACCGGCCTGGCCTACCTGGCCTCGTTCGCGACCTATCATATCGCCGTGGCGATGGGCGCGGGGTAGGGGCGGATTGGTTGGCTAGCACGTCTTGTGCTAGGCTTTAGTCATGACGATCCGGGTAGACATCGCCAAGCGGGACGCTTTGGCCGAGTTGGTCGCTCATGTGCGAGCTGGCGAAGAGGTTGTGCTGACCTTCGCCGGAGAGGCGGTGGCGATCGCCAATCCCCCGCCGCCAGAGGCGAAGGCCGTTGAGGAGGGGCGCCGCACCTTGGGTGCATGGAGCCATCTCAATCTCAACATCCCGGATGACCTCTTCATTGGTCCCGATCCGGAGATAGAGGCGGAAATGGACAATCCCATTTTCCCCAAGGACTAACAGCGACCCCAAAACGCCCTTGCGCGTGTCGATCAATGAATGCCCCTATAGGTAGAATTTCGGGGCGTTCAAATGCGGCTTCTTCTCGACACCCATGCGTTCATCTGGAGCGTGATTGATGCGACCAGATTGTCGAAGACTGCGTTCGAAGCGATCTCGGCGAGGCGCAACGAAGTTCTTGTAAGCCCCGTTTCCGCCTACGAGATCGAGTATAAACGCTCCCGAGACGCTGAACTTCAGCGCATGCCGCTCGACCTGGACAACGCCGTGCAGGCACAGGGCTTGGCATGGATAGGCCTGCGATGGCAGGACGCCCGCGACGCGGGTCGGTTGCCATCCGTGCATCGCGATCCGTGGGATCGTCTGCTGATCGCTCAAGCGAACCGCAACGACGCGATCCTCGTCACCCGTGATCGGATGATCGGAGACTACGGCGTCCCGACCCTCTGGTAGGCTCAACGGCGCGCCGATCCTTTGAGGAGGCGTTTGCCGGCGACCCTGGGCTAACCCGTCCTCGCCAGCCCCTTGCCATAGGCCAGCCGCCGCCAGACCCACTCCAGCGGGCCCATCGAGAACTTCGACAGCCACAGCGGCGACCAGATCAGCTGCATCCCCCAGATGATCGCGACGATCACCCAAAGGTCCACGCGGTTGGCGTCGCCATACAGGCCCAGTCCGCGCCCGCCCCAGAAGATCGTGGTCATGATGATCGACTGGCTGATGTAGTTGGTGAACGCCATCTGGCCCAGCCGGGCCAGGGGCGTCAGCAGCTTGCGCAGCAGGTCCAGCTTCAGCAGCAGGATCGCCAGCGAGGCGTAGCCCAGGGTGATGGGCAGGGTCAGGAACTCGAAACCGATCTGCAGGGCCCCGCTGGAGCGCGGCTGGGCGAAATCAATGAGCAGCTTCTCGCGCGACTCCACGCCGGTCACCCACAGGCCGACCGCCCCGAAGGCGACCAGAAGGGCATAGACCCAGCTCGGGGCGCGCCCGGTCAGGAAGCCCCACTTGTAGAGCGCCATGCCCAGCATCATCAGGGCCCCGGTTCGCCAGATCACGACCAGCAGGCTGACCGGCTGCAGGAACATCCAAGCCTTGAAGTTGACGCTCATGGCCCCGGCCAGGCCGGACTTGACGGTGGCGATGGCGGCCGCGATGTCGGCCGGGCTGCCTTTGGACATCTCCTTGAGCACTTCGGCGCGGGTCGCGGCCGGGGCGAAGTCCAGGGCCATGATCGGCAGGATCGCCAGGGCCGACCCCAGCAGGATGATCGTAATGGCGACGATGAACAGGGTGCGCGGCTTCCAGGAGCGGAACAGCAGCACCACAAAGCCGGTCACGGCATAGAGCAGCAGAATGTCGCCATACCAGATCAACAGGCCGTGGATCAGGCCAAACAGGGTCAGCCAGCCCAGTCTGCGGCGTAGCAGGGCCCCGCGCGGCTTGTCGCTGCGCTCGCCGCCGACCAGCAGCAGCGACACGCCAAACAGCATCGAGAACAGGGTGACGAACTTGTAGTGGAAGAAGGTCTGCACCACCCACCAGGCGTCACCCTCGGCCCCGTCCATCGAGAAGGGTGAGAGGTTGGGCGTCATATAGACGTCCATCGGCAGGGCGAAGGCCACGGCGTTGACCGCGAGGATGCCCATGACGCCCAGGCCCCGCAGGACGTCCAGGCTCATATGGCGATCGCCGGCCGTCACCGGCCGCAAGGTCTGAGTCTCGGTCATTGGCGCCCCTCATCGGAGACGCCGCACGCCTAGCGCGTGGGAACCGGCGTCTCGCCCCGATAGTCATAGAACCCGCGTCCGGCCTTTTTGCCAAGCCAGCCGGCCTCGACATATTTCACCAGCAGCGGGCAGGGGCGGTACTTGCTGTCGGCCAGGCCTTCATGCAGCACGTTCATGATGCTCAGCACGGTGTCCAGGCCGATGAAGTCGCCCAGTTCCAGCGGGCCCATCGGGTGGTTTGCGCCCAGCTTCATGGCGGTGTCGATGGCGTCCACCGTGCCCACGCCCTCATAGAGGGTGTAGATCGCCTCGTTGATCATCGGCACCAGCACGCGGTTGACGATGAAGGCGGGGAAGTCTTCGGCGTTGCTGGTGATCTTGCCCAGCGACTTGGCGAAGGTCACGGCCGTCTCATAGGTGGGCACGTCGGTGGCGATGCCGCGAATGATCTCGACCAGCTTCATCAGCGGGACCGGGTTCATGAAGTGCAGGCCGATGAACCGTTCGGGGCGGTCGGTGGCCGAGGCCAGGCGGGTGATCGAGATCGACGAGGTGTTCGAGGCCAGCAGGGTGTCGGGCTTCAGGTGCGGCTGCAGGCTGCGGAAGATGGCCTTCTTGGTCTCTTCGTTCTCGGTGGCCGCCTCGATGGCCAGATCGGTCTGGCCCACGGCGTCCAGGCCCTCGGCGGGCTTGATTCGGGCCAGAGCCCCGGCCATGGCGGCCTCGTCGATGATGCCGCGACCCACCTGGCGGGCCAGATTCTTCTCGATCAGCGCCAGGCCCGCGTCGATGCGGTCGCGCGTCACGTCGTGCAGCAGAACCTCATAGCCCGCCAAAGCGCAGACATGCGCGATGCCGCAGCCCATCTGGCCAGCGCCGATTACGCCGACAGACTTGATTTCACTCATGAACGCCAAGCCTTCGCCTGATACGGCGCTGGGACCCTGGTCCGCGCCCTGAATTGTGATGCGTTTTCTAGCACGAGAAAGCACGCCCTCGCCAAGGCTTTGCTGCGACGCAGCGGGGAAGTGTCGCGCTATCCCGCAGGGGGATAGGGATGGGCCCGGCCTTCAGGGTCTTCCACCGTCCCGTTGTCCAGATAACCGGGCCCCACCGGGACCTTTCCGTGGCCGCCGGGGATGTCGAGAATATAGGTCGGCTGGCACAGGCCCGAGATCGCGCCACGCAGGGCCTTCATCAGCGCTTGGCCCTCATCGATCGTGGTGCGCAGGTGGGCGGTGCCGGGCGCATAGTCGTGATGGTGCAGGTAATAGGGCTTGATCCGCGTCTCGACGAAGGCCCGCATCAGGGCGCTCAGGGTCTGGGGATCATCATTGATTCCGGCCAGCAGCACGGTCTGGCTGATCATCGGGATGCCCGCATCGACGATCCGGCCGCAGGCGGCGCGGGCGGCGGGCGTCAGCTCGCGGGCATGGTTGGCGTGCAGCGCGACATAGACCGCCTTGCCGCTGGCCTTCAGCGCGTCGACCACCTCGCCGGTGATCAGCGCCGGATCCACGGCCGGCACGCGGGTGTGGAAGCGCACCACCTTCACATGCTCGATCTGCGCCAGCCGCTCGCCGATGTCGCGCAGGCGGCGCGGCGACAGCACCAGCGGATCGCCGCCGGTGACGATCACCTCCCAGATCTCCGGCTGCGCGGCGATATAGGCGAAGGCGGCGTCCAACTGGGCGGGCGACAGGGTCTTGAGCCCCTCGGGGCCCACCATCTCGCGGCGGAAACAGAACCGGCAATAGACCGCGCAGGTGTGGGTGGGCTTGAGCAGCACCCGGTCGGCATAGCGATGGACGACGCCCTCGACCGGACTGTGGGTCAGGTCGCCGATCGGGTCGGGATCCTCGCCGGGCGTGCTGACCAGCTCGGCGACCTGCGGCAAGAACTGGCGGGCGATGGGGTCGGCTTGGTTGGCCGGCTCGATCAGGGCGGCCATGTCGGCGGTGATCGCCACCGCATATTGCGCCGCAACGCGCTCCAGCGCCGGCAGGCGCTCGGGAGCGATCAGGCCGGCGTCGGCCAGGGCGGCGGCGCTGCGAAGGGTGTGGGCGGGGGGCATGGGAGGGGCGGGATATGGGGCAAAATGGCTGCAGATACAATGTTGGCGCACTTGCCCCCTACGGGCTGCTGCGCAGCCGTCTTCCCCCGGAGGGGGAAGATGAGGTCCGCGCTCTTCCTCTTCCCCCGCCGGGGGAAGACGATCGCGAAGCGATCCGTAGGGGGCGAGTGACTAGGCCACAGGCGCCCACATCACCTGATCCACCCGGGTCGCTCCCGCCGCCAGCATCGCCAGCCGGTCAAAGCCCAGGGCGCAGCCCGACGCCTGGGGCATGATCGCCAGAGCCGCCAGGAAATCCTCGTCGAGGGGATAGCGCTCGCCATAGATCCGCGCCTTCTCGTCCATCTCCATCACAAAGCGGCGGCGCTGCTCGACCGGATCGGTAAGCTCGCCAAAGGCGTTGGCCAGCTCCACCCCGCAGGCATACAGCTCGAAGCGTTCGGCCACGCGCGGGTCGCCCGGCTTGGGCCGCGCCAGGGCGGCCTCGGCCACGGGGTATTCGCACAGGAGGGTGGCGCGCCCGACGCCCAGCCGGGGCTCGACCTTCTCGACGATCACCCGGCTGAAGATGTCGGCCCAGCTGTCGTCGTCGGCCACCCGGATCCCCGCCGCCCGCGCCGCAGCGGCCAGCCCGTCGCGGTTGGTCTGGCCATCGGGACCCAGGCTGGCCAGCAGATCAACGCCGGCATGACGCAAGAACGCCTGGGCCACGCTCAGCCGCTCGGGCGGGGCGAAGGGATCGCAGTCCAGGCCCCGGAAGGAAAACCGACGCGTCCCCGCCGTCTCGGCCGCGATGGCCAGCAAGGTCGCGCAGTCGTCCATCAGCACTTCATAGGGCGCCCCGGCCCGGTACCATTCCAGCATCACGAACTCGGGATGGTGCAGCGGCCCGCGCTCGCGATTGCGCCACACCCGGGCGAAATCGAAGATCCTTTCCTCGCCCGCCGCCAGCAGCTTCTTGCAGGCAAATTCCGGCGAGGTGTGCAGATAGAAGGCCTGGTCCGGCTCGCCCGTCAGGCTGGTCAAGGTGGTCGAGAAGGCGTGCAGATGGGCCTCGTTGCCGGGCGACACCTGCAGGGCGGCGACCTCGACCTCGACGAAGTCCTGGCCCTCGAACCAGCCGCGCACGGCGCGGGTGATGGCGTTGCGGGCCAGCAGGAAGGGCCGGCGGTCGGCGTGAACCGACGGCGTCCACCACGGTGACCTTGGGGCAGAAGGCATGTCAGCGGCCAAGGGAGCTCCCGCAACAGAGACTGGCGATCTTGCCGCGTTCGCTATAGGAGGGCGGTCACAAGATCTCTACTCCATTCGCGCGGCCGTCTCCGGGCAGCGCCCGGAAAGCCCAAGGACTGAAGAAGTGAAGGTAGCCGCCAGCTCGCTCCGCAAAGGCGCCGTCGTCGATATGGACGGCCGCCTGTATGTCGTTCTGACCGTCGACAACATCCACCCCGGCAAGGGCACCCCGGTGACCCAGCTGAACATGCGCCGCATCAGCGACGGCGTGAAGGTTTCGGAACGCTACCGCACCACCGAGCAGGTCGAGCGCGCCTTTGTCGACCAGCGCGACCACACCTTCCTGTACCAGGATGGCGAGGGCTTCCACTTCATGAACCCGGAAAACTACGACCAGGTCGTGGCCAGCCCGGACGTGATCGGCGACGCCGCGCCCTATCTGCAGGAGAACATGACGGTCCAGCTGTCGACCCACAACGACATCCCGATCGCCATCGAACTGCCGCGCACCATGATCCTGGAAGTCGTCGACACCGAACCCTCGGTGAAGGGCCAGACCGCCAGCTCGTCCTACAAGCCGGCCCTGCTCAGCAACGGCATCAAGACCACCGTTCCGCCCTATATCGCCGTGGGCGTGCGGGTGGTGATCCTGACCGAGGACAACTCGTATCAGGAACGCGCCAAGGACTAGGGACGGGTGTCCTTCTCCCCTTGCGGGAGAAGGTGGCCGCGCAGCGGACGGATGAGGGGTTTCTCAGAACCGTCCGCGCGACCCCTCATCCGTCGCCTGACGGCGACACCTTCTCCCGCAAGGGGAGAAGGAAGAGATCAGAAGGCCCGGCGTGAAAGCGCCGGGCCTTTTTTCTTGGGCCCGGACGGCCAGCGGCTATGGTTCGCAGGTTGAGTCGGAGACCGCATGACCCCCGCGCAGTTCATCAAGAAATGGAGCGACAGCCGCCTGCGAGAGCGGCAGGGGTCGCAGGAACATTTCATCGACCTGTGCCGGTTGCTGGGCGAGCCCACCCCCGCCGAAGACGACCCGCTGGGCGATCACTATTGCTTTGAGCGCGGGGCCGGCAAGACCGGCGGCGGCGACGGCTGGGCCGATGTCTGGCGCAAGGGCTGTTTCGGCTGGGAATACAAGGGCAAGCACAAGAACCTCGACGCCGCCCTGCGCCAGCTTCAGGCCTATGCGCTGGACCTGCAAAACCCGCCCTATCTGATCGTCTCCGACATGGAGCGGATCATCGTCCACACCAACTGGACCAACACCATCAGCCGCAAGATCGAGTTCACGCTCGATGACCTGCACGAGCCGGAAAAGCTGGCCGTGCTGCGGCTGGTGTTCGAGGGCTCCGAAAGCCTCAAGCCCAGGATCAGCCCCCAGGAACTGACCGCCAAGGTCGCCCAGCGGTTCGGTGATCTGGGCCGCCGCCTGCAGGAGCGCGGCCACGATCCGCGCGACGTGGCCCACTTCCTCAATCGCATCGTCTTTTGCATGTTCGCCGAGGACGCCAAGCTGCTGCCCGAGGGCCTGTTCACCCGCATGACCCGGTCGATGCAGCTGCGCCCGGCGGCCGAGACCGCACCGCAGTTCGACGCGCTGTTCGCCAAGATGAGCGCAGGCGGCCTGTTCGGCGCCGATGTGATCCGCTGGTTCAATGGCGGCCTGTTCGACGACAAGCCGGCCCTGCCGCTGGAACGGCCCGACATCAAGCTGATCTGCGACACCGCCGCCGAACACGACTGGTCAGAACTGGACCCGTCGGTGTTTGGCAACATGTTCGAAGAGGCGCTGAAGGCCACGCGCGAGCGGGCCGCCCTGGGCGCCCACTATACCGACCGCGCCAAGATCCTGAAGATCATCGATCCGGTGATCACCTGGCCGTTGATGGCCGAATGGGACGCGGCCCTGGCCGAGATCGCCGCCGCCATGGAGGCCCGCGCCGCCACCGAGGTCGAGCGCAAGGCGGTGCTGGAAGCCGCCGCCGAAGCCATGCGGCAAGACCCCGACAAGGCCAAGGCCGGCGAGGCGGGCCGCCGCAAGGCCCTGACCGCCATCGCCAAACGGGCCGATGCCGCCCTGGGGCAAGCCAAGGATAGGCTGGAGGCGTTTCTCAGCCGTCTGGCCGCCTATCGCGTGCTGGACCCAGCCTGCGGCAGTGGCAATTTTCTGTATGTAGCCCTGCACGCCCTCAAGGACATCGAACGCCGCGCCCTGGTCGACGCCGCTCGTCTGGGCATCGAGGTTCCGGCCCCCCGCGTGGGCCTGCAATCGGTGCGCGGCATCGAGATCGAGGACTATGCGGCTGAACTGGCCCGCGTGACCCTGTGGATCGGCGATCTGCAATGGAACGCCAAGAATAACTATACCGGCCTGGCCGAGCCGATCCTGTCGTCGCTGGACCAGATCGAGTGCCGGGATGCCTTGTTGAACGCGGATGGGACCGAGGCGGTTTGGCCGGAGGTCGATGTGATCGTGGGCAATCCGCCGTTTTTGGGCGGCAAACGACTGCGCGACAGTCTGGGCGACACCTATGTGGAGCAGTTGTTCGCGACCTATCGCGGCAAGGTTCCAGCCGAGGCCGATTTCGTGTCCTATTGGGTCGAGAAGGCGTGGGAAGTCGTCCAGTCGCCCAGTGGCAAGCGCGCAGGATTAGTCACCACCAATTCCGTGCGAGGCGGGGCAAGCCGCAAAGTGCTCGACCCGATCGCCGACGCCGGGGCCCTGATGGAGGCTTGGGCGGATGAGCCTTGGGCCTTGGACGGCGCGGCCGTGCGCGTTTCGATGTTTGGCTTCGGCGAGGGGTTCATTGAGCGACGGGTGGAGGGGCGCGCGGCTGACCAAGTCAACGCTGATCTGACCGGGGCGGTTGCGGATTTGACCAAGGCGCTGCGCCTCAAGGAAAACGCAGGCGTAGCGTTCATGGGCGACACCAAGGGCGGCGCCTTCGATGTTCCAGGTGAGGTCGCCCGTGAGTGGCTGAGGCTGCCCCTCAATCCCAATGGTCGGCCCAACAGCGATGTTTTGAAACCTTGGCGCAACGCCATGGATATGACGAGACGGTCGGCTGATAAGTGGATTATCGACTTCGGCTGGACCATGAGCGAGGCAGAGGCGGCTCTATTTGAGACGCCGTTTCGCCATGCCCTGCTTTTCGTGAAACCTGAGCGTGATCGTAACAATCGCGAAGCTTACCGGCTCAATTGGTGGAAGCACGTCGAGGCGCGCCAGGGATTGATGAAGCGAGTCCCGCATTTGACGCGCCTAATGGTCACGCCCGAGGTGTCCAAGCATCGACTATTTATGTGGCTTGATTCAAGGGTGCTTCCTGACCACAAGTTGCAGGTAGTTACTCTGGACGATGAATGTTCATTTGGAGTTTTACATTCAAGGTTTCATGAAAAGTGGGCTCTTGCAGCCGGGTCATGGCACGGCGCTGGAAATGATCCGCGATATACGATTTCAACCACCTTCGAGACCTTCCCCTTCCCGGAAGGGCTGACGCCCAACATCCCGGCCGCCGACTATGCCGTCGACCCGCGCGCCATCGCCATCGTCGATGCGGCGGCCGATCTGAACGCCAAGCGCGAGGCCTGGCTCAATCCTACCGATCTTGTGCGGATCGAGCCCGAGGTCGTGCCCGGCTATCCCGACCGCATCCTGCCGGTCAGCCCCGAGGCGGCGGTCGAGCTGAAGAAGCGCACCCTGACCAACCTCTACAACCAGCGTCCGGCCTGGCTGGACATGGCCCACAAGCGTTTGGACGCCGCCGTCGCCGCCGCCTATGGCTGGCCCGACGGCCTGTCGGACGATGAGGTTCTGGAGCGTCTGTTCGCGCTCAATCAGGAACGGGCGGCGGCGGGGCGGTAGATCGCTCGCCCATCCGCCACCAGCGGGTGGGCCCCCACCCTAAAACCCTTGGTGGAATTGGAGCTCTGAGGACAGGCCGTGTCAATGACGGCGCGCCGCGCCGCCGCGCGCGGCCGGCCTCTGGCCGGTCATTGACACGGCCTGTCCTCAGAGCAAGCTCGCCTCCATGGGTTTCAGGGCGTGGCCTGACCGCCGGGGCGGCCTGTCCTTTGACGGAGAGGAGGGGGGGCGAGGCGGTGTGTTACTCTGTGGCGGAGACAAGGGGTCTCAGGCGCGGGATATCGCCCGCGCCAAGGCCTTGGCTGTGGAGATCTGACGTGGAAACCCTGCCCTTTGATCCGGCGGTGTATCTGGACACCGAAGACGCCATCGCCGCCTATCTGGCTGACGCCCGCCTGGATGGGGCTGAGGCCCTCGCGCGCGCCGTCCAGGTGGTGGCTCGCGCCAGGGCGCTGAGGCGCCAGCCCGGCAGCGACGGCCCCTTGACTGCAGGGGGCGGTCGGACGGCCCGTCGCCTCTCATAGCCCTCCGTCATTCCCGCCCCCCGGGACCGGCTTTGCCGGCCCGAGGGCAAGCCAAGTGGCGGGAACCCCTCGTACCGCCGCAGGTGCTGGAGGGGCGAAGTGCGCGCGCACTTCGCTGGCGCTTCACGTGTCCGCTGAACCAGGGGTTCCCGCCACAAGGGCGGGAATGACGGGAGGTATGGGGATAGAGGGCGCTGGATCCCCGTCCTTTCCGAAATGAAACCCAGCCCAATCAACCGCTTGTAAAATAGTTGATCGCGCCCGTCAGACGCGTTCAAACCGCCCGTATTCTTGTCCCACCTCGTCGCACGGGAAGGGCGCAAGGCCAGCGACCATTGCGGCGGCGGGGGGTGATCGAGCGGGGCTGGGCTTCAGGGGGATACTGAAGCGCGTCCGGGGATCCTGGCGTTGCAGGACCCGCCCGCCGTCGGCGTGGATGGGGATCAAGGCGAGTGTTGGTCAGGATTGGCCCCACGCCCCCCGACCTTCGGGACTTCGGGAAACCGAAGCTTCCGGGTCCCGGTAAGGCCCCAACTGGGCCACCCGCTGGGACGCTGACGGATAACGACCACGCGGAGCGCTCGGCTTCGTCGAAACGGTATTTTCTATTTCTCATCCGGACGTCGTCCGGACGCTCCGCGACCCTTTCCACCCCCACGGCGGTTTTCCGCGCGAGGCTGTGAAACCGTGTCCGTGCCCCAAGCTGCACGTCCAGGCTGCGCCCAAACAAAAAGGCCCGGAGTCGCCTCCGGGCCTTTCCAGGGTCTTGTGAGCCGAAGCCTACTTTCCGGCGGCGGCCAGGGCGTCCATCAGTTCGGGCACGGCGGTCTTGTAGTCGGCGACCAGGCCGAAATCGGCGACCTGGAAGATCGGGGCGTCGGCGTCCTTGTTGATGGCGACGATGATCTTGCTGTCCTTCATGCCGGCCAGGTGCTGGATGGCGCCCGAGATGCCGATGGCGACATACAGTGCCGGAGCCACGACCTTGCCGGTTTGACCGACCTGATAGTCGTTGGGGGCGTAGCCCGCATCGACTGCAGCGCGCGAGGCGCCCACGGCGGCGCCCAGCTTGTCGGCCAGGGGCTCGATGACCCGCTGGAACTCTTCGGCCGAACCCATGGCCCGACCGCCGGAGACGACGATCTTGGCCGCGGCCAGTTCGGGGCGATCGGACTTGACCATCTCTTCGCTGACGAAGCGGGTCTTGTCGGCTTCCGCGCCGGAGGCGTTCTCGACCGGGGCCGAACCGCCTTCTTCCGCCGCCGCAAAGGCGGTGGGACGCACGGTGATCACCTTCTTGGCGTCCGAGGACTGGACGGTTTCGAGGGCGTTGCCGGCATAGATCGGGCGCACGAAGGTGTCGGCCGAGATGACTTCCACGATCTCGCTGATCGGGGCGACGTCCAGCTTGGCGGCGACGCGCGGCGCGAAGTTCTTGCCGCCCGAGGTGGCCGGAACCAGGATCGCGTCATAATTGCCGGCCAGGGCCAGCACGGCGTCGGCTTGCGCCTCGGCCACGCTGTGACCCAGGGCGGCGCTGTCGGCCAGCAGGACCTTGCGGACACCGCTGATCTTGGCGGCCATGTCGGCCACGGCCTTGGCGTTGTGGCCCATCACCAGAACGTCCACGTCGCCCGACAGCTTCAGGGCGGCGGTGACGGTCTTGTGGGTGCCATCGCGCAGGTGCGCGTTGTCGTTATCGGCGACGACGAGAACAGCCATCTAGAGCACTCCCGCGAGATTGAGCTTGGCCACCAGGTCGGCGGCGGTTTCGACCTTGATGCCGGCCGAGCGCTTGGCGGGCTCGGCGACCTTGAGGACCGTGAGGCGCGGCGTGATGTCGACGCCGTAGTCGGCGACCGTCTTGCTGACGATCTCCTTCTTCTTGGCCTTCATGATGTTGGGCAGGCTGGCATAGCGCGGCTCGTTGAGGCGCAGGTCAGCGGTGATCACGGCCGGCAGATCGACGTCCAGCACCTGCAGGCCGCCGTCGACTTCGCGGGTGACCTTGGCGGTGGAGCCCGAAACCTCGAGGGCCGAGGCATAGGTGGCTTGCGGCCAGCCCAGCACGGCCGACAGCATCTGGCCCACGGCGTTGTTGTCGCCGTCGATCGCCTGCTTGCCCATCAGGACCAGGCCGGGTTGCTCTTCGCCGATCACGGCGGCCAGCAGCTTGGCCACGGCCAGGGGCTCGGGATCAGCGTCGGTGGTGATCAGGATGCCGCGATCGCCGCCCATGGCCAGGGCCGTGCGGATGGTTTCCTGGGCTTGAGCCGGGCCGATGCTGACGATGACGATTTCGGTCGCCACGCCCTTTTCCTTGAGGCGCACGGCTTCTTCGACCGCGATCTCGCAGAAGGGATTCATCGACATCTTGACGTTCGCCAGATCGACGCCCGTTTGATCGGCCTTTACGCGGACCTTCACGTTGTAATCGATAACCCGTTTAACCGGGACCAGGACCTTCATCGGGTTTCACGCCTCCAGGCTGCGTTTTCTCTAGCGTTGGCGAGGGAATTACCCGTTTTGCACCGCAACGCAAGTTTCCCTTCGCGTAAGCGTAAAGCATTGCCGTGCGCAGGGTTCAAACAACTGTACGATACTTGGCCGCAGGCGTCCGCTCACCGTTGCGCCATCGGTGCGAAAGGCCCCGTAAAGGAAAGGACTGGTCAGCTTTGCGGTCGACCACTAAACAGCCGGGCCATGAACCGTACGATCGAACGCCTGAAAATCCTCTTCGTTGGCCTGTTCCTGGCCAGCAGCGTCGGCGTTTTGGGCTACCACTATCTCTGGGTCTGGCCCAAGGACCGCTGCGAGGCGCGGGGCGGGGCCTGGGCCGGGCGCTGGCTCAAGTGCGGCACGATCTATTCGATCGAGACCCTGACGCGCCGTCCGGCCAATGTGCCGCCGATCAACAACGAGCGACCCGCTCCCGCGACCCCGGCCGCGCCCGGGAAGAAATAAGAGCCTAGCGGGTCGCGCCAGGCTTCCACAGCACGTCGGCCGCGCCCTTGTCATTGGCCCAGCGGGCCGCGACGAACAGCAGGTCCGACAGGCGGTTGATATATTTCAGCGCCGGCTGCCCGACGACCTCGCCCTCGGTTTCCGACAGCTGCACCACCACACGCTCGGCCCGACGGCAGACCGTCCGCGCCACATGCAGGGCGGCCGAGGCCGGCGACCCGGCGGGCAGCACGAACGAAGTCAGGGCTGAGAGCTCGCCGTTCAGACGGTCGATCTCCTGTTCCAGCCGCTCGACCTGGCTCTCGACGATTCGCAGGGGCTCCCAGGCGGGCTTTTCGTGCTGCTCAGGCGTGGCCAAGTCTGCGCCCAGGTCGAAAAGATCGTTCTGAATGCGCTCCAGCATGGCGTCGAGTTCTGGATCGCCTGCGGTGTGTTGTCGCGCCACGCCCAGGAAGGCGTTGGTCTCATCGACGCCGCCATAGGCCTCGACCCTCAGCGAAGCCTTGCTGACAGGCTCTCCCGTGGCCAGGCGCGTTAAGCCGCCATCCCCTGTGCGGGTGTAGATCCTGTTGAGCGAGACCATGGGTCGCAGACCGCCGTTATCGTGTTTTAGCGCGTGCGCCACCAATATGCGGCCACCAGCACGATGATCGCTACGAACTGCAGCACAACGCGAAGCCGCATCAGCTTGTTGGAATTGGTGCGGCCAAAGTCACCGCCCCGGAAGAGTGCATAGAGCCCCCCGCTGAGCGCCAGAAGCACCGCCAGCAGCGCGGCTGGAACGAGGAAGTCGAAGAGTCTGTCCATGGGCCTGAGGATAGGCGTTTGGCAGCCGTTTGGCCACTGAGCTTTGCGTTGGCGAAACGGTGTCCGATGAGTGAATTCGCCGAACGGGTTCGTTGAGTGCATTTGTCGCACTGGTAAAGTGACATCGGTAGCATACATAGAAATCCAGCCGATGTTCGGTGATTTTAGTTCTACCTAGCGGTTGCCATCCCACGGCTGGGGCGTTAAGCCCCCCGCTTCAATTTTTCCAGTATGCGTTCGTTGAACATGATCATCTCCTCACCGCAGATCGTTCAGCGCTCATCCCCAGCGGGGAGGCAGGAGAAAACAGAATGGCAAAGGCCTCTGTAGCCGTCGCCGCGTTCTCCGCGTCCGAACGCGAAGACGCCATGGCGGAAGTCCGCCAACTGATCACCGACCTGCGCGACGCTGCGCAGGATGGCCGCCAACTGGCGCGCCGCTACGCCGACGTTCTTCAGAACGTTGTCGATGACTATTGCACAGAGTTTGAGAAGCGCGCCGAGGCGGCCCTCGCTCGACTGGAGGCCGCCGCATGAGCTTTGTATCCGTCAACATCGAGTCGGCCACCGACTCTCCCGTCAAGCTGACCCGCCGGGCCCTGGCCAAGCAGCGTACGCGCGAACGCGTTCTGTCGGCCGCCCGCCGTCTGTTCAGCGAGCGGGGCTATGAAGGCGCGACCATCCGTGACATCGCCCAGGCTGCGGGGATGTCGACCGGCGCAGTGTTCGCCAGCTTCGCCGACAAGACCGAGCTGTTCGACGAAATCCTGACCGCCGACTACGAAGTGATCTACGCCCAGATGGTTCAGGCGGCCCGTGCCGCCGCCACCGTCGATGAGGCCCTGCTGGGGCTGTTCGGCGTCGCCTACAGCTTCCATGTCGACCAGCTGCCGCTGCTGCGCGCCAGTATCGCCGTGTCGTGGACCCGCAACGAGGCCGCCGAGCGCCGCGCTCGTGCGGATCTCAAACACATCTTCCGCCTGATCGGCGAAGTCACACAGCGCGGCATCGATCAAGGTCAGCTGAAGAGCGGCATCGATGCAAAGCTCTTGGCTGAAATGACTTGGGACGTGTATGTCGCCAATTATCGTCGCGCCGTCTTTGATGGCTGGACGGTGGAAGCGTTGCTCGCGCGGCTTTCAGATCAACTGAAAGTCATTTTTGCGGGCGCTCGCGCCTGATTTTGAGGGCGCCCCGTTGGGGCGGGGCGTCCTTGATCATAATTAGACGCTGGCGTGTTCGAGGGGGACGGGCTTGGGCGTAAGGGACGACCAGAAACAGGCGACGCGCGAGAAGGTCCTGGAGGCCGCTCGCGACCTGTTCAACGATGTCGGTTACGAGGAAACGACCATCCGCGCCATTGCGGAGCGGGCGGGGGTCTCGGTCGGCAGCGTCTTCACGACCTTTGTTTCGAAGGCCGAGGTGCTCAGCCACGTGATGGAGGGGCGGCTGGACGAGCTGTATGCGCAGTTCGACCGGGTGATCCCCTACCTGCGGGGCTCGGCGATGGACAGGCTATGCTCGGTCTTCGCCATTCACTACGAGTTCGAAACCCGGCGGGTGAAGCTGTTCCTGGCCCACATCGCCGCCGCCTATAATCCCAGCATTGACCCCGGCGTCACGCCCTATGGTCGCAATCAGCGTCTGACCGGGATGTTGCACGACATCCTCGAAGAGGGTGTGCGACGAGGCGAAATCCGCGCCGATCTCGATCAGGTACTGGCCATCGAGATCCTTCGGGCCGCCTATGCCTGGAACTATCGACTGGCGGCCGCTGATGCCAGCGCGGCTGATGCGTCCCTGATGTCGGCCACGATGGACCGCCAGATTCAGGTCATCGTCGAGGGCTGGCGACCGCGTTGAGGTTGACCGGTCAAGGCTGCCGCGTCAGCCGCAGGTCCTGATAGTCGAACGAGAAGTCGGCCAGCGGCGAGACCGCCCTGGCCAGGGCTGACTTCACCGCGCCGTTCTCGACGTCGAAGGTGATGAAGGCGTCCTCCTGGGTGCGGTCGTCGAAGACCGTCTTGAAGGTCTCGCCGTCGAACAGGTCCAGCCTGCCTTGCAGGGCCGGGGTCTTGTCGAACGACACCGTCAGGCCTTTCGCCTTTTTGCCTTTGGCTTTCCCGATCGTGACCGTGCCGTACCAGGGGTCGCGATAGACCCCGACATAGGCGTCGAGCGGCAGGCTGGGCGGCTTGCCGCCGCCCTTGGGCGTGGCGGCGTCGGCGGCGTCCTTGGCGGTCTGGGCGTCGGCCTCGGCCTGAACGCGCTTGCTGGAGGCGATCCAGTCGAAGTCGCTGCGGCCCTGCAGGCGGTCAGGGCCGCCGTAGCGCAGTGCGCGCAGGACCGGGTTTTCCTCGGCGTTGGTCATCACCATGATGCCCGACTTCCGGCCGGGCAGCAGGCCGGTATAGGAGATGAAGCCCGCTAGGCCGCCGGTGTGCCACAGCAGCCGCTCGCCGCGATGGTCCTGCACGAACCAGCCCAGGGCATAGGCCTGCATCGAGGGCCGCACGGGGTTTTCCGCCGTCGGGCCATCGGACGAGGACGTGATGGTCTGGGGCTTCCACATTTCGCGGGCGGTGGCCTCGCTCCACAGGCGCTTGCCGTCGGGCAAGGCGCCCAGGGCCAACTGCACCTGCATCCACTTGCCGATGTCGGCCGGCGTCGTATTGACCCCACCCGCAGCGGCGGCCGAGGCGAAGCTGTCGTCGAAGGGCAGGACCGTCTGCGGGCCCATGCCCCGCACCGGGGGACCCAGGCGGCAGTGGGGCTCGGCCCGGCGGGTCCTGTCGACCTGGGCTGGGGTGGTCACCGTGTCGGTCATGCCCAGGGGATCGAGAATCCGGGTCTTGATGAAGTCTTCCCACGGCTTGCCCGTGACGGCGGCCACCACCTCGCCGGCCGCAACATAGAGCACGTTGTCATAGGCGTAGCCGCCCCGGAACGGGCTGCCGATCGGCAGGTATTTGAGCCCCGCCACGATCTCGGCCCGGGTATGGGTCGGGGCGGGCCAGATCATCAGGTCGCCGGCCCCGAGCGTCAGGCCGCTGCGGTGGACCAGCAGGTCGCGCACGGTCATCAGCTTGGTGACCACCGGGTCGCTCATCGCGAAGTCAGGCAGGTAGCGGGTGACCGGCGCGTCCCACTCGACCTTGCCGTCCTCGACCAGCATGGCCAGGGCCGCCGCCGTCATGGCCTTGGTGTTGGAGGCGATGCCGAAGAGGGTGTTCTCGTCGCACCGGGCCGGAGCGCCCAGACGCCGGACGCCATAGCCCTTGGCCAGGGTGATCTGGCCGTTCTCGACCACGGCGACGCCCAGGCCCGGCTGGTCGGGGAAGGCGGCCATGACCTGCCGGGCGTACTGGTCGACCGCCGTGGCGACCGAGCCGGTTTCCCGGGCCTTGGCGGAGGTCCCGAACGCGGCGAGCCCGCCGGTGGCCAAGGCGGAAAGCAGGGCGGCGCGGCGGGTCGTGGCGATCATGATGCGTCCTTGGGTGCCGGCGCAGGCTAAGCTGATGCCCGCCGGGCCGACAAGGGGCATGAACGACCGCTCATCCCGGCTATCGCGGGAATGAGCGGTGCGGATCAGTTCCCGCCGTCCAGCAGCCGCCTTGCGATGACCTGGGCCTGGATCTCGCCGGCGCCCTCGAAGATGTTGAGGATTCGGGCGTCGGCCAGCACGCGGCTGATGACGTATTCGGTGGCGAAGCCGTTGCCGCCGTGGATCTGCAGGGCGTTGTCGGCGGCGGCCCAGGCTACGCGGGCGGCGATCAGCTTGGCCATGCCGGCCTCAATGTCGCAGCGCTTGTCCTCGTCCTTCTGGGCGGCGGCGAAATAGGTCAGCTGGCGCACGCCCATGATCTCGGCCGCCATCATCGCCAGCTTGTTGGCGACGCGGGGGAACTCGAAGATCGCCTGGCCAAACTGCTTGCGGTCCATCGCGTAGGACAGGCCCACCTCCAGCGCCGACTGGGCCACGCCCACGGCGCGGGCGGCCGTCTGGATGCGGGCGCTTTCGAAGGTCGCCATCAGCTGCTTGAAGCCCTGGCCCTCGACCCCGCCCAGCAGGTTTTCGGCCGGCACGGTAAAGCCGTCGAAGGCCAGCTCATATTCCTTCATGCCGCGATAGCCGATCACGCCGATCTCGCCGCCGCTCATGCCGGGGGCGGGGAAGTCGTCGCCGTCGACGCCGCGCGGCTTGGGGGCCAGCAGCATCGACAGGCCGCGATAGTCGGTGGTCGCCGGATCGGTGCGAACCAGCAGGGTCATCACATCAGCGCGGGCCGCATGGGTGATCCAGGTCTTGGCGCCGGTGACGACATAGCTGTCGCCGTCCAGCGCCGCCCGGGTGCGCAGGGCCCCGAGGTCCGAGCCGGTATTGGGCTCGGTGAAGACGGCGGTGGGCAGGATCTCGGCGCTGGCGATGCGCGGCAGCCAGTACTGCTTCTGGGCCTCGGTGCCGCCGGTCAGGATCAGCTCGCCGGCGATCTCCGAGCGGGTGGCCAGGGATCCGACGCCGATCCAGGCGCGCGACAGCTCTTCGGAGACCACGCACATGGCGGTCTTGCCCATGCCGCTGCCGCCATATTCCTCGGGGATGGTCAGGCCGAACACGCCCAGATCGCCCAGTTCCTGCACCAGCTCGAGCGGGATCAGTTCATCCTTCAGGTGCCATTCGTGGGCGAAGGGCGTGACCTTCTCCTCGGCGAAGGCGTGGAACTGGTCGCGGATCATCTCGAAGGTTTCGTCCAGGCCGGTATTTTCCAGCGTGGGACGGCCGCGCGCCTCGGCCAGACGCTTGGCGATCGCGGTCTTCACAGCCTGGCCGCCACCCTTGGTCATCAGGGTCACCAGGGCCGGGGCGAACAGCAGGTTCATCACGCCGCGATCATCGGTGATGTCGACGGGGCGGATCATCTCGCCCTGGTTCATGGCGATGCCGCCGACCATCTGGGTGGCGTATTCGGCGAACAGCAGCTGGGCCAGTAGCGTCTCGATCTCGGTAAAGCGGCCGCTGGCCTCCAGGCGCTCGGCCCAGCCGGCCACCTGGTTGAGCAGCTCGGCATAGGCGGCGTACCAGCCAAAGCCGTGAACCACGTGCTGTTCCAGATCGGCCAGCTTGCGATCGACCTTGCCGTCCGGCCCGGCGATCCGGGCCTTCACGATCGGGTGGACCTTGTCGACAAAGGCCTGGGCCGCCGTGGCAGCCTCGCGCAGCAGGCCCGTCAGGCCGGGGAGAATGATCGAGCTGTTATCTTGAGCGACCGTTGCGGTCATGACTTGCTCCCCTGTGCCAAACAGTTGTTTTCTTTCACTCTGGCGCTTTTCGCACCTGCGAGCAATGCCGCAGCGCAGCATAGAGCCGCAAAACGGGGAAGAAACATGCTGAAAGTCCACCACCTCAATGAGTCCCGGTCGCAGCGCATCCTGTGGCTGCTGGAGGAGTTGAGCGTTCCCTATGAGATCGTGTTTCACACCCGCGACGCCAAGACCCGCCTGGCCCCGTCGTCGCTGACCGACGTGCATCCGCTGGGCAAGTCGCCGGTGATCGTGGATGGCGACCTGACCGTGATCGAGTCCGGCGCGATCATCGACTATGCCATCCGCCGTCACGGTGAAGGCCGTCTGGCCCCCGATCCGGCCAGCGCCGACTATGACCGCTATCAGCAGTGGCTGCACTATGCCGAGGGCTCGGCCATGCTGCCCCTGATGCTCAACATGTATGTCGGCCGCCTGGGCGAAGGCGGCGCTCCTTTGCAGCCGCGCATCCAGTCCGAGATTTCCAACCATCTGGCCTTCGTCAATGACAGCCTGGCCGGCCGTCAGTTCTTCGTCGGCGACAGTCTGACCGGCGCCGATATCCAGATGAGCTTCGTGCCCGAGGTCGCCAAGGCCATGGGCAAGCTGCCGGAATATCCGCACATGGCCGCCTGGATCGAGCGCATGCACGCCCGCCCGGCCTGGAAGACCGCCCTGGACAAGAGCGGTCCTTACGCGCTGGGGGCTTAAGGGCGCCGGTCCGCTCTACTGGCCACTTGCCCCCTCCTGACCTGCTGCGCAGGTCGTCCTCCCCCGTAGGGGGAAGATGAGGTCGGCGCGTTTCATCTTCCCCCTCCGGGGGAAGACGGTCGCGAAGCGACCCGTAGGGGGCAAGTCTGGCGGACACGGGCTCGTAGGCTCACGCGATCACTCGCTGAGTTAGATGGGGAGGCGCGAAGCGGCCGGGGCGAACCCGGATGACCGTGATGTGTTGTTTGCGTTTCGGCTCGACCTGTCCGCTTCGCAGAAGCTGTTCTTGCGTGAGGATTGGGCCAAGCGAGCGTCTTTCAGCTCTGATACCCAAGAGTCCCCGTACGGGCGCGCACCAAGGTCAATCGGCTAACCGTCTCGACCCCCGACGATGCGCGATAGGCGGGTTTACGATCCCTCGCCCTGTTGCTCCGCGCTGTTCCTCCGACGAGCCTTCCGGTGGTCCCGGATCTATCCAACGAACAGACCACCTTCGTCCTCGCCGCGTGACCGCGCGGCCCCGCTCAGCTCCATCCCCATCGCCGCTGTTGGGCCGGATCCAGGCGCCTCCCCCTGCGACAGGGACAGCTGTGATTATGCAGCGGGTTTGAGCGCGTCTGATTGGCGCGATCAACTATTTTACAAGCGGTTGATTGGGCTGGGGTTTGTTCGGGAAAGAATGGGGATTGAGCGCCCTCTATCCCCGCGCGCGCCCTAAAGTCCTCCCCCTGAAGGGGGAGGCGGCCGGAGGTCGGTGGGGGAAGACCCCGCCGAGCCAGCAGCACTACCCCCTCCGATCACTTCGTGATCGCCTCCCCTTCAGGGAGAGGACTTGGGAGCGCGCCCCGTTCCCTTCGCGACTACTGGTTCCCGGTATAGGCCACGCCCTTGACGGTTTCGTCATAGGCGGTGGTCGGGTTATCCGGCAAGTCGCGCAGCTTGGCCTTGGGCGCGCTCAGTTCCCGCACCCGCCAGGCGTTGGGTCCAACGCGCGTGAAGACCGCCTCGGTCTGTTCGCCGCCGGTTGGCAGCTCCATGCCCGGATTGGCCTCGTCGCTGGCCGGACGCAGGCAGTAACCCTTGATCTCGGTATCGCTGATCCATTCCATGGTCATACAGCGCGACTTGAACTCAAATTTGCGGTGCGGCTTTGTCGACCAGTCGCGCAGCTCGGTGCGGGCGCGGCCGTCGTCATCCGCCTCCAAGATCTCGTCCTGCACCGAAATGGCGAGCACGGCGCCCCGCCAGATGCCGCCGTCGGCAGACTCGATCTTGACGCCTCGCTTGTCATAGTAGGTGACGAAGGGCCCGTCGGGCGAAGCGAAATAGTCCGTGGTGACTTCGTAGACGGTCTGCACGCCCATGGCTGTCGGCACCTGAATGACATTCGTCAACAGCTCGTAGGTTTCCTCGTCGTCGGTCACGGTCAGGCCGGGCTGGCCGTTGTGCTGCAGCGTCAGGGTCGGACCCTTGCGCGCGTCCGGCTGGCCCAGTTCCTTCAGCAACTTGGCCTCGCCGACGCGCCCCGCGTCACGTGCGGCGTACAGGTCGAACTGCGGCAGCTCCGGCTCCGGCGCGGCGGCGGACGTCGCCGGTGCGACAGGCTTGGCCGCTTCGGCCGGCGACTTGGCGGCGCCGGGCAGCTTGTCACAACCCGACAGGGCGGCAAGGACGGCCAGGCTGAGCGCAAGCGTCACGGATCTGGACTGGAACGACATGGGGGCCCCGGGGCGACTGAAATGGCGGGGCGCACCCTAGCCAGAACCGTTGGGCCAGCAAGGCGACACCTCGTGGGGTTGTGCGTGCCGATGTTTTTTCAACATGAACGAACTCTGTCAGAGCGGTCGCCGACGCCGTTCAGCTTCACCCTGTCATGGTCTGTCTCACGGGGTTGATGACCCCGGACACATTCCATCGGGACAAGGACTATCGACATGACCAGCCTCAAGACCTTCAAGACCATCGCCCTGACCCTGGCCGCCTCGGCCAGCGCCCTGACCCTGGTTTCGGCTCCGTCGGCCTTCGCCGTCGAGCAGCGCCTGGGCGGCGTCGTCGGCTGCAACGCCTCGGGCCAGAAGCAGGAAGGCGGCGCGGTTATCGGCGCTCTGCTGGGCGCCGTGGCCGGTAGCAACCTGGCCAAGAATGACCGGGGCACGGGCACCGCCATCGGCGCCGTGGTCGGCGCGGGCGCCGGTTCCTATGTCGGCTGCAAGATGCAGAAGAAGGACGCCCGTCAGGCTGTCGGCGGCGCCTACAAGTATGACGGCGTGCGCTTCGCCAACTCGGTCCAGGCCCAGCCGGTGACCGAGATCAAGGGCAAGTATGTCGCCCGGTCCAACCTGAACCTGCGCGCCTCGGCCTCGACCCGCGGCGCCAAGGTGGGCGGTGTCGCCGCCGGCCAGACCTTCCAGGCCCTGGGTCGCACCGATGACGGCAAGTGGATCCTGGTCGGCCAGGACGGCGTCGGCGTGGGCTACGTCTCCAGCGCCTACGTCTATCGCGCTTAAGTCATAGAGGTCTGGAGCGCGGCTTCCGTCCCTCACCGCGCTCCATGCACGAGCCCGTCTGGTCCCCCCGACCAGGCGGGCTTTACTTTGACTGGCTCAGCCCAGGGCGCTGACCCCGCCCCACCAGGTCTGCCAGGCCACCACCAGCGCCCAGTGCAGCAGCACCGCCGGCCACAGCGAGCCCGTCCGATAGCGCAGGATCGCGCACGCCAGACCCAGCACCGCGCAGCACAGCAGGAAGTCGGGCCGCAGGAACACGCCCGCGGCGCCGGGCAGGAAGGTCAGCGCCTCGGCCACGTGCCAGAGGGTGTAGAGGCTGGTCGAGATCGCGATCAGCAGCGCGGGCCTTGGCGACTCGTCGCGACCCGGCGTCAGCAGGCCCCGAAAGACGATTTCCTCACCCAGGGCCGGAACGAAGAAGACCGTCAGCATCCGCAGCGCCAGATCCGGCTGGGCGGGGGTCAGGTGATAGAGGCCGGTGGAAAAGCCGATGGCGGCCATCACCGGCAGGGTGGCCGCGCAGACGGCGGCGCAGAGCAGCCAGCCGCTGGCCGAGGGCAGGGTGACCAGGCTGCGTCCCAGCCGCCGGCCCAGTCTGGCGATCAGGTCCGCCAGCGCAGCACGGTGTCCTTGACGGGATTGACGAAGGCCCGGCCCTCGGCGCGGCTGGCCTGCCACTCGCGCTTGCACTGCTGGTACCAGCGGGCCTGCTGGTCGGCGTCGCCCACCCACATCAGCGGCGGGTTGGACTGCAGGCCCTGGCTCTGGACGCCGACGATATAGCCGTCCTGGCGCAGGAAGGCCCGGGCCGCGATGCGGATGATCGGATAGAGCGCCGTGAAGGCCCAGTGATCGGACCACATGATCTGGTTCATGCGGGTCTTGTTGGCATTGATCGGCGTCATCGCCGACAGGGCCAGCACCTGTTTCTTGCCCACCGTCACATGCTCCCAGCGCAGGCCGGGCAGGCGGAAGGTGATCTCGGTCAGGGGCTCGCCGCCCAGGATGGCGTAGGCCTTGGAGTTCTTGGACGGCTCGTGCCGCACCATGGTGAAGCCGGCCTCGGACGGGGCGAAGCGCTTCTTCTTCTCGTGCTGGCTGGCGGTGGTGCGCCACCACCACTGCTGATGCACATAGGGGCCGTGGGCCGGGTCGATCAGGCCCAGCACCGCGTGGTCGATATGGATGTCGTAGTCTAGGGCGTCGACCAGCTTGGGCTTGCCGCCCACCACGCCCGGAATGACCGGAGGGGCCTCGGGCGGCTCGCCGTCGAAGCGGGCGTCCGATGACATCCAGATCCAGACCAGGCCCTGCTGCTCCACGACCGGATAGCGGCGCACCCGCACCTTGCTGATGTCCAGGTCGCTGTCGGCGGTGAGCGAGGGGATCGCCGTGCAGGCGCCGTCCGTGCCGAACCGCCAGCCGTGATAGGGGCACTCGATGCTCTCGCCGCCGTCGGCCTCGGTCCTGACCTTGCCGGCCGACAGGGCTGCGGCCCGGTGCGGGCAGATGTCGCGGATGGCATAGGCGGCGCCGGCCTTGGTGCGGCCCAGCAGCACCGGCTCGCCCAGCAGTTCGCGATGCTCCATCTTGCCCGCCTTGAGGTCGGGCGACAGGGCGGCCACGTACCAGGCGTCCATGACGAAGCCCTCGCCGAACTTGGCGGCGGGAGCGGACTTTGGGGCGGACTGGGGGGCGGGCGAAGCGTCGTCGGGCATGGGGGCCTTATAGCCCAGTTTGCTGACTTTTCACGACGCTTTGGGGATGGGGCCTACCGCGCCGCCGCCGTCTCGACCAGGCGCTGATAGAACCGCACCATCCGCTCCACATTGGCCAGGCTGATATGCTCGTCGGTGCCGTGGATCATCTTGGTTTCGTCGATCGACAGCACCAGCGGCTGGAAGCGATAGACATCGCTGGCCACGGGGGCGAGATAGCGGCTGTCGGTGCCGGCGGTGACCAGGCCCGGCACCACCGGCGCCTGGCTCTCGTCGGCGGCCAGGCTGGCCAGGGTCTTCCAGGCGTCGGAGCTGGTCGAGGAGATCGGCGAGGGCTCGTCGGGCGTCTTGGTCCAGGTCAGCTCGACCGGCAGCTTGCCCACGGCGTCCTTGGCCCGGGCCATGACCTTGGCCGAGGTGTCGCCCGGCGCGATGCGGTAGTTGATCCAGGCGGTGGCGTCCTGCGGCAGGACGTTCTCCTTGGGCGAGCCCTTCAGCATGGTCGGGGCGATGGTGGTGTGCAGCATCGCCGCCCCGGCCGGGGTCTTGGCGGTGACCTTCACCAGCAGGGGCGCGAACAGCCAGGTGTTGGCGGCGAACACCCTGACCGGCAGCGAGGCGTGCGGGGCGATCGATTTGAGCATGTCGGCGCCCGGCCCGGCGAACTTCATCGGGAAGGGCTTGTCGGTGATGGCCAGCACGGCCCGCGACAGCGTCGCGACACCCGTTTCCGCTGGCGGCGCCGAGGAGTGGCCGCCGATGGCCGGGGCCGTGACCTTCAGGGTGGCGTAGCCCTTCTCGGCCGTGCCGATGATGGCGGTGGGCTTGCCGGTGACGGGGTGGTCCTCGACCACGACCATGCCCTCGTCGAGCACGAACTGGGCCTTGATCCCGCGCGACTTGAACAGGGCCGCCGCCGCGACCGCGCCGACGCCGCGCACCTCCTCGTCATGGCCGCTGACGATGATCACGGTGCGCACGGGCTTGAAGCCGCCGGCCGCCAGACCCTCCAGCGCCTCGAACAGGGTGATCAGCGAGCCCTTGTCATCGATCGCGCCGCGACCCCAGACGGCGTTGTCGGTCACCACGCCGGCAAAGGGCGGATGGGTCCACGAGCCTTCGCTGCCCGGCGTCACCGGCACCACGTCCTGGTGGGCCATCAGCACGATGGGGGCCAGGGCCGGGTTCGAGCCGGGCCAAGTGTAGACCAGCGTATGCCCGGCCAGAACCTCGCGCTGCATGGCGGCGTGGGCGGCGGGATAGCTCGTCTGTAACCACGCGTGCAGCTTGTCCCACTCGGCGGGCTGGTCGTCGGCCCTGTCCTGGTGGCTGATGGTCTGGAAGCGGATGGCCTGGGCCAGGTTGGCGGCGGCCTTGGTGGTGTCGACGGTGCGTCCGGGGGCCAGCCTGGCCTCCGCCACGTCGACCGAGGCCGGAGCCTTGAAGGTCGCGGTCCGCACCGCCACGACGCCGGCCACGGCCAGCACCAGTCCAACAGCCGTCAAGCCGGCCTTGCCCGCAAATCCCATCACGCATCTCCCCCGAACATTTGTTCGAGACTGTGCGGCGGGCGCGGCGCTTTGCCAACCTTCCTTTGCGGCGGGTCTGGCGCGGGCCGCCTAGATCGCTCCGCTCAGCTCCTGCACTTCCTCAAACGTCCGCAGGCCCGGACGCTGGGCGCAGACCAGCACGCCCATGTTGCCGGGCAGGTGCTGGTTGGCCAGCATCTTCTCGTGGGCGGCGGGGATGTCGTTCCAGGGGAACACTTCCGACAGGCACGGGTCGACGCGGCGGTCGATGACCAGCTGGTTGGCGGCCGACGCCTGCATCAGGTTGGCGAAGTGCGACCCCTGCACGCGCTTCTGGCGCATCCACAGGAAGCGGGCGTCCATGGTCAGGTTGAAGCCGCTGGTGCCGGCGCAGATGGCGACCATGCCGCCACGCTTGACCACAAAGACGCTGACCGGGAAGGTCGCCTCGCCGGGGTGCTCGAACACCATGTCGACATCGCGATTGCCGGTGATCTGCCAGATCGCCTTACCGAACTTGCGGCTTTCCTTCATGTAGTCGTTGAATTCGGGGCCATTGACGGTGGGCAGCTGGCCCCAGCAGTTGAATTCATTGCGGTTGAGCACCGCCTTGGCCCCCATCGACAGCACGAATTCGCGCTTGTCTTCGGAGCTGACCACGCCGATGGCGTTGCCGCCGGCCACGGCGGCCAGTTGCACGGCGAACACGCCCAGACCGCCCGAGGCGCCCCAGACCAGCACATTCTGGCCGGGCCGCAGTTCATGCGGCTTGTGGCCAAACAGCATGCGATAGGCCGTCGCCAGGGTCAGGACATAGCAGGCGCTTTCTTCCCAGGTCAGGTGCTTGGGGCGCGGCATCAGCTGGCGCGACTGCACCCGGCAGAACTGCGAGAAGCTGCCGTCCGGGGTCTCGTAGCCCCAGATGCGCTGGCTGGTGGAGAACATCGGGTCGCCGCCGTTGCACTCCTCGTCGTCGCCGTCGTCCTGATTGCAGTGGATGACCACCTCGTCGCCCAGCTTCCAGCGCTTGACCTTCTTGCCCACGGCCCAGACGATGCCCGAGGCGTCGGATCCGGCGATGTGGAAGGGCTGCTTGTGGCCGTCCAGCGGGCTGATCGGTTCGCCCAGGGCGGCCCAGACGCCGTTGTAGTTGACGCCGGCGGCCATCACGAGGACCAGAACCTCGTCCTCGCCGATGGTCCAGGTGGGCACCACCTCGACCTGCATGGCCTGGGTGGGCTTGCCGTGGCGCTCCTTGCGGATGCTCCAGGCGTACATGTTGGCGGGCACGTGGAAGGGCGGAGGGATTTCGCCGATCTCGTAGAGATCCTTCACAGGCGACTTCTCAAGCGTCGTGGTCGTCATGTCACTCCCCGTTTCCTTCGGCCCCGTTGTTCGTTGCGTTGCAACAACGTCCGAAAGCTCAACTCGGCTGCGCGCGGGTGGTCACAATGGCAAAAACCGATCGCCAACCCATCGTTTTTGGTTCCGAGGCGGACAAATCGACCTCGAAGCGGTCTAAGCTGAGACAACTGTTTGAAACTGGCAAGCGGAATCTTGTGCGACGCAACATGAGCGTCGCCTTGTCGCGGGCAAGGCTGTTCAAGCGGCCGGCGATCGGCGAGGCTTGGCCATGAGCCCGACCCTGCATGTCTCCCGTCCCCACGCCGCCATCGTCCTGCTGGAACTGGACGGGCCGCCCGCCAACGGACTGGGCATGGCGCTTCGCCTCGCCCTGGAAGAGGCCCTGGACGCGATCAACGCCGACCTCGATGTGCGGGCGGTGGTGCTGACGGGCCGCAACGGCGCTTTCTGCGCGGGCGATGATCTGCGCGAGGCGGCCGGGCGCGGCGCGGGCCAGCTGGAGGCGGTGCTGGGCTTCAACGTGCTGATGGACAGGGTCGAGGCCTGCCGCGTTCCGATCATCGCGGCCATCGACGGCTGGTGCCTGGGCGGCGGGCTGGAACTGGCCCTGTCCTGCGACATCCGCATCGCCAGCGACCGGGCCAGTTTCGCGGCCTCGGGGGTGAATATCGGGCTGATGGCGTCGGTGGTCCGCCTGCCGCGCCTGATCGGCGAGGCGCGGGCCAAGGCGCATCTGCTGACCGGGGCCAGCTTTGATCCGGCCCGGGCTCTGGCCGACGGGGTGGTGAGCCAGGTGCAGGCGGTGGACGCGCTGCTGCCGGCCGCCCTGGATCTGGCCGAACGCATCGCCTCGCGCGCCCCCCTGGCGGTCGAGGCCGCCAAGCGGGCGGTTGCCGGGGGCAGGGCGGATGTGGCCGCGCTGGTGGCCAGCGCCGACCACGCCGAGGCCGTCGCCGCGTTCATGGCCAAACGGCCGGCGGTGTTTCACCGGGCCTGAGCCGGAAGATCGCCGGGCCAGAAGATCGCCGGGATTGATCGACCGCAAAGCCGGTCGCCGCATGCCCGCGCAGGATAGGGACGGCGCCAAGAGGGGCGTCAATTTCCCGGGAAGTCCTGAGCCATGAGCAACACCCCCCACGAACTGCACGAAGAGTTTCCCCAGGACGCCGACCGCATCCATGCGCTGAAGACCAGCGACGCCCACTTCGCCAAGCTTGTTGAGGGCTATCACGACGTCAATCGCGCCGTGCACCGGATGGAGACCAACATCGAAGCGGTGGCCGACGCCGTCCTCGAGGACTTCAAGAAGCAGCGCCTCGACCTGAAGGACAAGATCGCCTCGGCCCTGGCCAAGCTGGCCTGACGGGACACGCGCCTGGCGGGGTTCAGGGGTTCTTGAGCCGCCAGGCGCGATAGCGCTTGCCCTGGGCGCGCTGTTTCAACTGCTGGCCCGCCAGGGTCAGGACCGGCGAGAGCTTGCGCGCCGGGGCCTTGCCTGCCGCCAGGCGGTTCATCTGCGCCTTGGTCAGGGCCATCACGGCCAGGCCGGAGAGCTCGCGGCTTTTCCAGCTCACTTCGGGCAGGGTGACATCCAGGCCTTCGGGCTTGCGCCAGGCCTTGGGCAGGTCGGGCGCGAAGGCCAGGGCGCGGGCGATCCCTACCACCGGCACGCCCGGCAAGGCGCCGTCGGCCGCCAGGGCCGCCAGGGCGACCTCGCGGCGGCGCACCCCGCCGGTCACCATGATCGGCATCCTGGCGACCCTGACAATGTCGCGGGCGAAATCGATGAAATAGGCCTCGCGCGCGGCGGTCGAGGTCTTGGGGCCGACGTCGGTCTGGCCAGAGTCCGAGGGAGAGCCCTGCATGGCCGGGCTCTCATAGCTGCCGCCGGACAGCTCGACCAGGTCGACGGCCATGCCGTTCAGCTGTTCGACCACCCAGCGGGCGTCATCGGCGTCGAAGCCGCCCTTCTGGAAGTCGGCCGAGTTCAGCTTCACGGCCACGGCGAAGCGCGGCGAGACGCGGGCCCGCACGGCCTTGATCACGTCGAACAGCATCCGGGCGCGGTTCTCGCGCGAGCCGCCCCAGGCGTCTTCGCGGCGGTTGACCAGAGGCGAGAGGAACTGGCTGAGCAGGTAGCCGTGGGCGGCGTGGACCTGCACCCCGTCGAAGCCGGCCTCCTCGGCCCGGCGCGCGGTCACGGCGAAGCGCTCGACGATCGCGGCGATCTCGGCGGCGGTCAGGGCGCGGGGCTGGGCCAGCAGGTTGGAGAACTTGCCGATGTCGACCGGCACCGCCGACGGGGCCACCGCCCCCTGGCCAAGATCGGCATAGGTCTGGCGGCCGGGATGGTTGATCTGCATCCAGACCTGACCGCCGCCCGACTTGGCCTCGCGGGCCCAGGTCTCGAACGGGGCCAGCGGCGCGCGGGCGTCCAGCACCACGCCGCCCGGACCGGTCATGGCCGAGGGATCGACCATCACATTGCCGGTGATCTGCAGGCCGACCCCGCCCTGGGCCCAGCGCCGGTACAGGGTCCACAGCGCCTTTCCGGGAACCTGGCCCTCGGCGGCGAGATTCTCCTCCATCGCCGCCTTGGCGATGCGGTTGGGCAGCACGGCGCCGTTCGGCAACGCCAGGGGCGCGAACAGGGGCTCGAAGGCGGCGGTGAGCATGACGTCTTGACCTTGGCTTGGTGGGGCACACCTTCTACACCTTCAAGCTAGGTTGAAGGTCAAGCGCCCTTTCGGAGGCCTGTGGAATGAAGATCGGCGAGATCGCCAAGCGCGCCGGGGTGTCGGCCTCGCGCATCCGGTTCTATGAGGAGCAGGGCATCCTGCCGCCCGCGCCGCGCGGCGCGAACGGCTATCGCGACTATCCCGAGAGCCTGATCGCCACCCTGGGCTTCATCGAGCAGGCCCAGAGGCTGGGCTTTTCGCTCAAGGAGATCGCCGGCCACGCGACCCTGGAGGGCAAGGTCTGCGACGCGCTTCCCCAGAAACTGCGCAACAAGCTGGCCGAGGTCGACGCCCACATCGCCGCCGCCCAGGCCCGGCGGGCCGAGCTTGTGGCCTTGATCGCGACGCTGGAGCCGGACGAGGAGAAGGCGGCGGCCTGAGCGCCCCGCGGGTCTGGAAGTCCGGGATGGGCGCCGACGAGCGATTTCGCATCCGCGAAATGAATGTTGCGCCGCAAAAAATCCCGGATCATGATCGACGATAACAAGAACGATAAGCGCCGGGAGCCCGCCATGTCCGCCAAGCCGTATCAGCATGCGCCCGATGCGCCGTGGATCTTCCGCACCTATGCCGGCCATTCGACGGCCGAAAAGTCCAACAGCCTGTACCGCGCCAACCTGTCCAAGGGGCAGACCGGCCTGTCGGTGGCCTTCGACCTGCCCACCCAGACCGGTTACGACCCCGACCACATCCTCTCGCGCGGCGAAGTGGGCAAGGTGGGCGTGCCGATCAGCCATCTGGGCGACATGCGCCAGCTGTTCGACCAGATCCCGCTGGAGCAGTCCAACACCTCGATGACCATCAACGCCCCGGCCGCCTGGCTATTGGCGATGTATGTGGCCCTGGCCGATGAGCAGGGGGCGGATCGCAAGCTGCTGCAGGGCACGACGCAGAACGATCTGATCAAGGAATATCTGTCGCGCGGCACCTACATCTTCCCGCCGGGCCCGAGCCTGCGGTTGATCGGCGACATGATCGCCTGGTGCTATCTGGAAGTTCCCAAGTGGAACCCGATGAACGTCTGCAGCTACCATCTGCAGGAAGCCGGCGCGACGCCGGAGCAGGAGCTGGCCTTCGCCCTGGCCACCGCGATCTCGGTGCTCGACACCGTCAAGGCCGGCGGTCAGGTGCCCGAGCAGGACTTCGAGATTGTCGCCTCGCGGATCAGCTTCTTCGTCAACGCCGGCGTGCGGTTCGTCACCGAGCTGTGCAAGATGCGGTCGTTCACCCACCTGTGGGACCAGATCCTGCTGGAACGCTATGGCGTGCAGGACAAGAAGGCCCGCCGCTTCCGCTATGGGGTGCAGGTCAACAGCCTGGGCCTGACCGAGCAGCAGCCCGAGAACAACGTCTATCGCATCCTGATCGAGGCCCTGGCGGTGACGCTGAGCAAGGACGCCCGCTGCCGCGCCCTGCAGCTGCCGGCCTGGAACGAGGCCCTGGGCCTGCCGCGTCCGTTCGACCAGCAGTGGTCCCTGCGGCTGCAGCAGGTCTTGGCCTATGAGACCGACCTGCTGGAATATGAGGACCTGTTCGACGGCTCGCACGTGGTCGAGGCCAAGGTGGCCGAACTGAGCAAGGGCGCGCTGGAGCAACTGGCCCTGATCGACGGCATGGGCGGGGCCGCGAGCGCCATCGACTACATGAAGACCGAGCTGGTCGCCTCGAACGCCAAACGCGTCCGCTCGGTCGAGACCGGCGACATGACCGTGGTCGGCGTCAACCGCTGGACCGACACCGAGGCTTCACCGCTGTCGGCCGGCGAAAGCTCGATCGAGACCGTCGATCCGCGTCTCGAGGCCGGCGTCGTCGAGCGCATCAAGGCCTGGCGCGCAGCGCGCGATGACGGCGCGGTGCAGGCGGCCCTGGCCGACTTGAAGGCCGCGGCCCAGGATGGCCGCAACATCATGGAACCCTCGATCGTGGCGGCCAAGGCCGGGGTCACCACCGGTGAGTGGTCCGGCGCCCTGCGCGAGGTGTTCGGCGAATATCGTGGCCCGACCGGCGTGGCGATCGTGGTCTCGACCGGTGACGCCGAGGACGTCGAGTCCGTCAAGCGCGAGGTCGAGCGGGTCTCGCAGGTGCTGGGCCGCACGCTCACCTACCTCGTCGGCAAGCCGGGCCTGGACGGTCACTCCAACGGGGCCGAACAGATCGCCACGCGGGCCCGCGCGGTCGGCATGGAGGTCGTCTATGACGGCATCCGCTCGACCCCCGACGAGATCGTCCGCCGCGCCAAGGAAAGCCGCGCCCATGTGGTGGGCCTGTCGATCCTGTCGGGCTCGCACTTGGACCTGGTGCAGGAAGTCGTCCGCCTGATGCGCGCGCAGGGGCTAGGCGATATCCCTGTCGTGGTCGGCGGCATCATCCCCGACGCCGACGCCCTGATCCTCAAACAGATGGGCGTGGCGCGGATCTATACGCCCAAGGACTTCAAGATCACCGACATCATGGGCGACATCGTCAAGCTGGTGGAAGGCGCGGCGCTGGTCGAGGTGTGAGGCGCCAGGCCCTAACGCCGGCCCAGCCGCCAGGCCGCCGCGAAGGCCACCAGGGCCAGCGGGGCGAAGGCTCCGAACAGCCACGGCCCGACGGCATAGGCCGCGGCCGGCTCGACGCCGTGGCCGAAGCCCAGCAGGTTGGCCATGGCCCCGGCCGCCGCCGAGCCGGCCGCGCCGCCGATCAGCTGCACGGTGGGCACGGCGGAGGAGGCCAGGGCCTGCTCGTCGGCCGGCGACGCAGCGATCACCCGCCGGGTGAGGAAGGCCCAGCACAGGCCAAAGCCGCAGCCGATCACCAGGAAGGCGAGGCCGGTCTCGACCAGGCCGCCGCGCGTCACGGCCCAGGCGCTCCAGACCACGCCGATCAGCAGGGTCCCGACGCCGGTGCGGATCGCCAGGCCCTCGCGGGCCGGGGGCAGACCGCCGACCAGCAGGGCGCAGACCGTCCAGCCCGCCGCGATGGCGCCGGTGACATAGCCGGCCATCAGGGGCGAGGCGGCGTGGCGGGCCTGGATGAAGGCGGGGCCATAGACGGTGAAGCCGATGGCGGCGGCCTCGCAGGCGAACATGATCAGCAGGCCAAGGCCGGTGGCGGTGGTCAGGTCGGCGACCGAGCGGGGCAGCAGGCGATCGCGCGTCCCGCGATTGGCCGCCAGCATCGCCGCCATCCCGACCAGGCCCAGCAAGGCGCAGGCGATGGCGGCTGCGGGCGAGGCGACGACCCCGGCCAGGCCGATCAGGCTGACCCCGACGATCAGCAGGGTCAGTTGCAGGGCCGGAACGCGGTTGCGCCCCTCGCCGCGCTTTTCCGAGGGCAGCATGATCGCCACGGCGACCACGAAGATCACGGCCTGGGCGACGAACATCCAGAACGCGCCGCGCCAGAAGCCGGCCTGGGCGAACAGCCCGCCGACCAGCGGACCCAGCAGGGTGGCGCCGCCCCACACGCCGGCCACGGCGCCATAGACGCGTGGCCACAGGCTTTCGGGGAAGAGGGCGGTGATGGCCACATAGCATAGGGCCACGACCGCGCCGGCCCCCAGGCCCTGCACCAGCCGGCCCACCACGAAGGTGACGAATTCCGGCGCCAGCGCGCTCATCGCGCAGCCGACCGCATAGGCGACCCCGGCCAGCATGGTGGCCCGCCGCAGGCCAAGCGCGATCGACAGCTTGCCGCTGCAGGCCCCGGCGACGATCGAGCCCATCAGGAAGGCCGCCACCGACCAGCCGAAATACTGGTAGCCGCCGATCTCGCGCGCGACGCTGGGCATGATGGTCGCCGTCACCAGGGTGTCGGCCGCGTTCAGCCAGATGCCCAGGCACAGCAAGGCAAAACGCGGCAGCAGCGCGCGGTCGAACAGGGCGGGGCGGTCGGGCGTTGAGGACATGGGCAGGCGGTGATGCCCTTTTCCAGCCGCCTCGCCAAGTCCGGGCCGGCCGGACCGGGTCGATGAGCCGGTTTGCCGGTTGAAAGGCGGGCCTGGCTCGTGCTTGGTGCGGCGTTAACCTTTACAAGGCGCTCCCCCGCCCATGGCCTATCGCGTACCGCGCCATCCGCGCATCGAGCGCCACGCCAGACATCAGACGCGCCTGGCGCGGCTGACCGGCCTTGTGCTGCTGTGGTCGCTGGTGGCGATCATGGCCCTGCTGGCGCAGCGCACCCTTCCCACCCAGCATGCGCCGTGGAAGACGCTCAGCGTCGTCGACCCGGTGGGCATGGCCACCCGCATCAAGGCCGCCCGCAGCGGCCGCGACCCCGAGCTTTGCCGGGCCATCCTGGCCAAGGCCGGTCTGACCTATCTGGATCTGCCTGACAGGACCGAGGGCGATTTCTGCGTGGTGCGCGACGCCCTGCGTATCGAGTCCGGCATGGCGCCGCTGATCCCGGCCGACGCGCCGATGGTCTGCAAGGAGGCCCTGGCCCTGTCGATCTGGGAGCGCCAGGTCGTGCAGCCCGCCGCCTATGAGCTTCTGGGCCAGGGCGTCACGGGGCTGGAGCACTACGGCGCCTATTCCTGCCGGCGCATGTACGGCAAGGCCAGCGGGCCGGTCAGCGAGCACGCCCTGGCCGGCGCCATCGACCTTGCCGGCTTTCGACTGGCCGACGGCAGCCGGATCACGGTGGCCAGCGACTGGACCGATCCCGGCCCCAAGGGCCAGTTCCTGCGCCGGGTGCGCGACGGCGCCTGCCGGGTGTTCCTGACCACGCTGAGCCCCGACTACAACGCCGAGCACCGCGACCACTTCCACCTCGACATGAACGGCTGGAGCAAGTGCGCCTGATCGGCCGCGCGGATCGTCAGGACCGGCTCAGATCCATGCCCAGGGTCGGGCCGATGCCGTCGGGATGCTCGCCGAACGGATGAGATCCGCCGCGCTTTCGGGCGGCGGCGTCCAGCCGCCGGCGCAGGTCTTCGCTCAGGGCTAGGATCGGACTGTCGTCTTCGCTGTCGCCAGGACGGACCGGGATCGAGGCGGAGATCACCTGGCGCAGGCGCTCGCCAAAGAGGTCATCCTGGGGCGAACCCGGCGGCGGCGGATTTGCGAGAAAGGCCAGCACCTCTTCAAGGGCTGTGTCCGCATCGACGGTCCTTGGCATCTCGACTCCTCACAGCTGCAGCTACGGCAACGGCGGGGGTGCGCGCCGGTTCCCCCTAAAGCGTCGCCGCCAGGGCCGCCATCTGGTCGGCGGCTATGCCCCAGCCCTCGGTGAAGCCCATCTGCTCGTGGGTCTGTCGGTCCTCGACCGTCCAGTGGCGGGCGATGGCGGTGTAGCGGGTCTGGCCGCCGCCCAGGTCCTCGAAGGTGATGATCCCCGTCATGAAGGGCTTGGCCGACGGCTTCCAGGTTTGCGTGAAGGCGTCGGTAAACACGATCTTGCGGTTCTCGATCACCTCCAGATAGACGCCCGGATTGTCGATGACCTCGCCGTTGGGGCCGTTCATGGTGATCAGGCTGTTTCCGCCGGTGCGCACGTCGATGACCGCCTTGGAGACGTACCAGGGCGGCGGGCAGAACCACTTGGTCAGCAGGTCTGGCGTGGTCCAGCACCTGAACAGCTTGTCGGCGGGGACGTCGATGATCCGGGTCAGGACCAGGTCGCGCTCCGGATCGATGCTGGTGGTGTCGAGAGGCATGATCGGCTCCATCGGATGGGCGGAAGTTTCGCCTCGAGGACGCGCGGGGTTCCACAGATCCCGACAACGGCGGGGAGATTATTTTGCGGAGCGGCGCGGCTCCAGCCCCTTGAGGCTGACCACGCCCATCGCGGCCATCAGCCGGTCTGGGGTCGCGCCCTGGACGGTGGGAACCCATTTGACCAGCCAGATCAGCATGCCCAGCAACAACTGCACGACCAGTTTGGGTTCGCAGGCGACGATCGAGCCGTCGGCAATGCCGTCCTCGACCAGCCGCTCCAGGTCATTGGTCAGTCTCTGGCCCCAGTCCGACACCTCGGCGCGCTGGGCTTCGGTCAGATAGGACAGATCGCCGAAATAGAGCAGGGGCCCGTTTTCCGCAGCGTCATGCAGCAGGTCACGCAGGAAACCTTCGAGCTTTTCCGCCCCCGCGCCCTGGGTACGCAGGGTGGCCACCAGAATGGCTTCCAGCCGCTCCAGGGACTGAAGATGGCAGGCGAAGGCCAAGGCCTGCTTGTTGGGGAAGTAATAGTAGAGCGCTGCATCCCGCAGATCGAGCCTTGCGGCGATCTCGGACATCGTGGCCAGGGCAAAGCTCTTGATATTGATGGTCTCGCTGGCGGCCCGAAGGATCGCGTCGCGCTTCTTGGCCGACTTGCGGCTGTGGGATAACGTCCTGGAACCATAGGTTCCCGTCGCCTCGAGAGGGTCTTGACCCTTCACTATGCCCGCCCCGCTTTGCGCCTTATTTTGGCGTTTGGGAGTCTATTGAACGGATAACGGCTGATCGCAAGCGTCCGCCGTGAAAGTCTAACTTGCATTAAAATATCTAGGTGACCATAAAATTGGTCAACGAAGGTCGGCGCAATGACGGCGGCCCGTAGAAATAAACCTTAGGGAGGTTTCCGTGAAGAAGATCCATTTGCTCGGCGTTTCGCTCGTCGCGCTCATCGCCAGCAGCCCCGCATTCGCCCAGAGCCAGACGTCGAGCTCGACGGTCGAAGAGATCATCGTCACGGCGACCAAGCGCGAGCAGACCCTGCAAGACGTGCCGGTCTCGGTCTCGGTGACCGGCGCCCAGGCCGTTGAACGCGCCCAGGTGCGCGACCTTATCGACCTGCAGTCGATGGTGCCTTCGCTGAAGGTTTCGCAGTTCAACGCCGTCAGCCAGACCAACTTCGTCATTCGCGGCTTCGGCAACGGCAACGGCAATGACGGCATCGAGAGCTCGGTCGCGGTCTTCATCGACGGCGTCTATCGCTCGCGGTCCTCTTCGGCCCTCGACGACCTTCCTGAAATCGAGCGCATCGAAGTGCTGCGCGGCCCGCAATCGACCCTGTTCGGCAAGAACGTCTCGGCCGGCGCCATCAGCATCGTGACCAAGAAGCCGCAGTTCGATTTCGGCGGCAAGGCCGAGGTCAGCTTCGGCAACTTCAACCAGCAGCAGCTCAAGGCCACGGTCACCGGCCCGCTCAGCGATTCCGTGGCGGTCCGCCTGTCCGGCGGCCTGAACAAGCGCGATGGCTTCGCCACCAACGTGATCACCGGCAATGACGTCAACGACCGCGACCGCTGGTCGATCCGCGGCGACGTCCTGTGGCTCCCGACCGACCAGACCTCGGTCCGGATCATCGCCGACTACAACAAGATCAACGAAGTCTGCTGCACCGTGGTGCAACTGCTGAACGGTCCCGCGACCCAGTTCATCGCCGCGCCGGCCCCCTTCGGTCTGGGCGCCAAGGTCGGCAACCCGGCCACCAAGTTCAACCGCGACGTGACCTTCACGAGCGATCCGGTCAATACCCTGTCGGGCAAGGGCGTTTCGGGCCAGATCGACCACGATTTCGGTTTCGCCGCCCTGACCGCGATCACTGCCTATCGCAAGCAGAACGCCGCGTCGTTCCAGGACATCGACTTCTCCGGCGCCGACCTGGCCACCAACGATCTTGGCAACACGATCAAGACCTTCACCCAGGAACTGCGTCTGGCCTCGAAGGGCGACGGTCCGCTCAGCTGGCTGGTCGGCGGCTTCTACCAGAACGAAAAGCTTGATACCGGCCGCACGATCGCCTTCGGCAAGGACATTCGGGGCTTCGCCGATGGCCTGAGCGGACCGGTGCCGGCGGCGCTGCTGGGCGCTCTGCCCGCGCCCCTGCGTCCGGCCCTGACCGGTCGTTCCAACCTCTATGCGCTCGAGTTCCTGCAGAGCCTGGTCACGCCTTCGGTCGTTCCGGGCAAGACCTACTTCCAGGCCGGCCATGGCATCGATGACTATTATTCGATGGATCAGACCTCGTTCTCGCTGTTCGGCCAGGCTGACTACGCCGTCACCGACAAGCTGACCCTGACCGGCGGTCTGGCCTTCCTGAGCGACGAAAAGAACGCCAAGTCGAACGTCGTCCTCAAGGACCCCTTCTCGTCCCTGAACCTCAGCGCCGTGCCGCAGCTTTCGGCCCTGGGCCTGCCGGGCAACCTGTATGCCGCCCTCGGCGGTCTGCAGTTCTACTATGGCAACACGACCAACCATGCGCCGGTCAACTTCCCCAATGCTTCGGAGTCGGGGAAGCTGAAGGCCGACAAGGTCACCTATTCGGTTCGTGCGGCCTATGACTTCGGCAGCATCAACACCTATGTCAGCTACTCGACGGGCTGGAAGGCCGGGGCGTTCAACCTGTCCTCCGACAGCCGTCCGCCGAATGCCAACGGCGTCGGCCGCAGCGCCAACCCCGAAGACGTCACCGTGCTTGAAGCGGGCCTGAAGGCCAACTTCCCGGGCGGTTACCTCAACGTGGCGGTGTTCGACCAGGCGATCGAGGGCTTCCAGTCCAACGCCTTTACGGGCCTGGGCTACAGCCTGGTCAACGCCGGCAAGGAATCGGTTCGCGGCTTCGAAGTCGACAGCGCCTACCGCCCCCTGTCCTGGCTGTCCCTGACCGGCGCGGTCACCTATCTCGACCCGAAGTACGACTCCTTCACCGGCGCGGCCTGCGTGAACTATGACACCGTGCGCTGCCCGCTGAACCCGGCGACCGGTCGTCGTCCGAACTTCCGCGATCTGACCGGTGATGCGCCGGCCGGCATTCCGAAGTGGAGCCTCTCGACCTCGGCCACCGCCAACCACGACTTCGGCAACGGCTATGCCGGTTATCTGCGGGTCGAATACGACTACACCAGCGACACGCAGCTGACGGAAACCACCCCGCCCGAGCTGTCGACCTGGGGTCAGAACAACGTCAACGCCAGCCTGGGCCTGATCAACGAAGCCCACAGGCTTGAAGCCATGCTCTGGGTTCGCAACCTGACCGAGGAAGACAGCCTGATCGCGACCTTCCCGACCGTGGTGCAGGACGGCAGCTACAGCGGCTATCCGACGGCGCCGCGCACCTACGGCCTGACCGTGCGCAAGTCGTTCTAAGACCCATACCTTTGCGCCGCCCGGCACGTCCGGGCGGTGCAGAGACCTGACTTCAGAAGGCGCTTTCGGTTCCGGCCGGAGGCGCCTTCGTCGTTTTGGCGCGGACCCCAAACCTTGACCGCGCCGCCGGGGCGGCTCAGTGTGCCCACAATTCAAACAAACGTTTCAGGGAGCGCGCCATGGGCCTCTTCGACCTCACCGGCAAGGTGGCGATCATCACCGGATCCTCGCGCGGCATCGGCAAGGCCATCGCCCAGCGCATGGCCGAGCACGGCGCCAAGGTGGTGATCTCCTCGCGCAAGGCCGGGCCCTGCGACGAGGTCGCGGCCGAGCTGAACGCCAAGCATGGCGAGGGAACGGCCATCGCGGTCCCGGCCAATATCGGCTCCAAGGAAGACCTGCAGCGCCTGGTCGACGAGACGAAGGCGGCGTTCGGCAAGGTCGACATCTGCGTCTGCAACGCCGCCAGCAATCCCTATTACGGTCCCCTGGCCGGCATCGCAGACGACCAGTTCCGCAAGATTCTCGACAACAACATCATCAGCAATCACTGGCTGATCGGCATGGTCGCGCCTGAGATGCGCGAGCGTCGCGACGGCTCCATCATCATCATCTCGTCGATCGGCGGCCTGCGCGGCAACGCCATCATCGGAGCCTACAACATCTCCAAGGCCGCCGATTTCCAGTTGGCGCGAAACCTGGCGCACGAGTTCGGGCCCGACAATGTGCGGGTCAACTGCATCGCGCCCGGCCTGATCAAGACCGATTTCGCCAAGGCCCTGTGGGACAATCCCGAGACCCTGGAGCGCTCGACCAAGAGCGTACCGCTGCGCCGCATCGGCGAGCCCGATGAACTGGCCGGGGCGGCGGTCTATCTGGCCTCCAAGGCCGGCAGCTTCATGACCGGCCAGGCGCTGGTCGTGGATGGCGGCGCGACGATCTAGTCGCCGCAACGCCTAACAGCTTAACGGGCCGTACACGCTATTGCCTCAGGGTTGCGGTCCTGTTTTGGGGACTAGGCTTGCGACGATTTATCGCATCTCTCGCTGTGATCGGCTGCCTGGCGCTGGCCGCCGGGGCCTCAGCCAGGGGTGTGTCTCCGACTCCATCCGAAGCCTCGGCGCGGCTGGGCCAGCTGGCCCGCGAGATCGGCGTCCACCGCCAGATCCGGCCGCCGCGCGACAATGAGGATGTCGAGCGGGCCGGTCGCAAGGCCCTTCGTCAGCTTGGGTCCGAGCGCCTGTATGGGCTGTGGCGGGTGCTGTACGCCTACAAGAGCAACCAGCTGCAGGGCCCGTTCCTGGCCTGGACCGCGGAAACGCGGCGGGTGGCCCAGCGCGATGGCGACCCGGCTCTTGCCGCCTTAGCCGACCTCATGACCCTGGCCTATCGCCACGAGTCCGGCGGCTATCGCGCCTTCTCGGCGACGGACTGGAAGCGGTTCCTGGAGGGGTCTTCGCCCGACGTGCGGATGATGGCCGGGATCGAGCGGGTGCGCGACCTGGGGCAGCATGGCCACTGGGCCCAGGCGGCGAGACTGGCCGCCGACCTGACCTCGGAGATCGAGCGCCGCGGCGCGATCGCCCGGCCGCTGCTGGCCGAGGCCCACCAAGTGCACTCCTATACGCTGGCCGATATCGGCGACAAGGAAGGCGCTCTGGACCACATGGCCAAGGCGGCCAGCCTGGACGAGCGCGACGCCTTCTATCTGCGCAAGATCGAGCGTCTCTATGACATCGGCTACACGGCCGTGGAGCTGGGCGAGCTGGACGCTGCCGACCACTTCGTGACGCTGCACGGCCAGATGGCGGCGGCCGGCGGCGATCGGGACCTGAAGACCTGGACCAAGTTCCTGTGCGCGCTGGTGGCCGAGGCGCGCGCTGATCCGCGCAAGACCCTGGCCTGCCTGGCCCCGATGCGCGACGATCTGCGCCAGCCCGGCCGTCGCCTGCACGTGCTGATGCTGCAGCGGCGGCTGGTGGCCCATGCCAAGCTGGGCGACGCTCCCGCCGCCCGCGCTGACCTGACCGCCCTGCGGGCTGTGCCCACCAGCCTGATCCCGCGCGACCCGCAGGTCGAACTGCTGGCCGAGGCCTATCTGGATCAGGCCGAGGGGCGCGGCCTTCAGGCTTTCCAGAAGCTGGACACCTGGCGACGGGCCGATCACGCCAAGATCAATGAGGCCCATGCGCGCAGCGTCGCCGAGATGTCGTCGGCGCTGGAAAGCGAGCTGCGCGCCAAGCGCGACGAAAGCCGACGCCTGGCCGCCGAGGTCCAGCTCAATCGCCAGCTGGCCCAGGCCTCGGGCGTGATCGCCCTGCTGTTGGCGCTGCTGGTGGCGGGCGGGGTGACCTGGGCGATCTATCAACGCCGCGCCTCGCGCCATCTGCGCGAGGCCCGTGAGCATGCCGAAGCCGCCAACCAGGCCAAGTCAGCCTTCCTGGCGGTGATGAGCCACGAATTGCGCACGCCGCTGAACGGCATGCTGGGTCTGGCCCAGTCGCTGCGGTCCGACGATCTTCCGTCGCATCAGCGCGAGCAGGTCGAGCTGATCCTGGATTCCGGCGACACCCTGCTGGTGCTGCTCAACGACATTCTCGACCTGTCGAAGATCGAGGCAGGCAAGCTTGAGATCGCGCCCACCGCCGGCGATCTGGCCCAGGTCTGTGCGCGCCTGATCGGCGGCTACCAGCCCACCGCGCGCGACAAGGGCATTGAGCTGGTCTTCCGCATCGAGGGCTTGCCGCCCGGACCGCTGCTGTTCGACGCCGTGCGCCTGCGCCAGTGCCTGAGCAACCTGGTTTCCAACGCCCTGAAGTTCACCAATACGGGACAGGTCGAGGTGACCCTGTCGTGCGGACCTGATCTGGCCACGGGGCGCCAGCGCGTCCGTCTGCGGGTGCTGGACACCGGCATCGGCATGAGCCAGGCCACCCTGGCCAAGCTGTTTGGCGCCTTCACCCAGGCCGACGCCTCGACGACCCGCACCTTTGGCGGCACCGGCCTGGGGCTGAACATCACCCGGCGACTGGTCGAGTTGATGGGGGGCGACATCCAGGTCCAAAGCCACGAGGGCCACGGCTCGATCTTTGTCGTGGAGATGCTGGCCGACGCCTGCGCCGCCTCCGACGACGCGCCCGACGACGTCGACGGCGCCGAAGATGAGCCCTCCTTCGCCGCCCTGCATGGCCGCCGCGTGCTGGTGGTCGACGACCACCCCGTCAACCGCCGTGTCATCCGGCTGTTCCTGACGCCGTTCGAGTGCGAGCTGATCGAGGCCGAAAACGGCCAAGAGGCGCTGGACGCCCTGGAGACCGGCCTCATCGACATCGTGCTGATGGACGTCAACATGCCGGTGATGGACGGGCTGGAGGCCACGCGTCAGCTGCGCGCCGATCCGCGCTTCGAACGACTGCCGGTCATCGCCCTGACCGCCGATGTGATGTCGGCCCAGATCAAGACCTGCCTGGCGGCCGGCGCCGACGCGCATGTCGCCAAGCCCATCGACCTGCGCGACCTGCTGTCGGCGATGGATCGGGCTCTGTCGGCGCGCGTGCCTGCGGGGCGAACCGCTAGCCCGGACGCCCTACCTCGAACCGCATGACCTGACCCTGCTCGGGGTCGAAATAGCCGCCGACATGGGTGAAGCCGCAACGGGCCAGCACCTTCTGCGAGGCGATCCGCGCGGGCATGGTCTCGGCCGTGACCAGCGACACCCGGGGGTCACGGAAGGCGCGGGCCATCAGCAGGCCTGCGGCCTCGACGCCATAGCCCTTGCGATGCTCGGCCTCGACCACCGAATAGCCGATCTCGACCTCGCCCCAGATGTTGGGCGGACCCTTGAAGCCGCAGACGCCGACCAGCCGGTTCTGGGCGATCATGTACCAGCCGGCATAGCCCGGCTCGTCGGGATGGTCGGCCAGCAGGCCGCGCATCCAGTCGCGGGTGGCCGGGTCATTGTGTTCCGGCGGCCACGAGACCGGCGGCTTGACGCCCAGGCATTCGGCGATGGCCTCTCCGCCCACGTCCTCGGCGTCGAACGTCTCGGCGGTGGCGCTGATCAGCGAGATGACCTGGCCGCGTTCCACGAGCATCGATACGGTCATCAGCCCTGTCTCCCGAAGCGCTCTGGGGCGTCTTCCTTCTGGTGGTAGAGCCGGCGACGGTGTCGATCAACCGCCCAGACGGGGCCGGGCCGCCGCCAGTCGCGCGATGGCCTCGTCCAGGGTCGCGTCGGCCTTGGCGAAACACAGGCGCACGATGTGGGTCACCGGGCTTTGCGCATAGAAGGCCGAGACCGGTATGGCCGCCACCCCGTGCTCGCGGACCAGAGCCAGACAGACCGCGCGATCGGCCAGCGCGATGCCGGAGGCGCGCAGGTCGACATTGAGGAAGTAGGTCCCGGCGCTGGGCAGCACCCTGTAGCCGGCGCCCTCCAGACCGGCGGCCAGGCGATCGCGCGAGGCCTGCAGTCCGGCGGGCATGGTCGTGAACCAGTCGCGATAGTGCTCCAGTCCCCAGGCCACAGCGGCCTGCAGGTTGGGCGGGGTGGTGAAGGTCAGGAACTGGTGGGCGGCGGCGAGAGCCCGGGTGAGGGGCGGGGCGGCGCACAGGAAGCCGACTTTCCAGCCGGTCATGCCGAACATCTTGCCCGCCGAGCCGATCTTCACCGTCCGCTCGCGCATGCCGGGGAAGTCCATCAGCGAACGGTGGCGGGCGCCATCGAAGGTGACCGCCTCCCAGACCTCGTCGCAGACGGCGATGGCGTCATGGGCGACGCAGAACTCCGCCAGCAGGGCCAGGTCCGCGTCGGGTGTCACGGTTCCGGCCGGATTGAGCGGGCTGTTGAGCACCACCATCCGCGTCCGGGGCGTGAAGGCGGCTTCCAGCATGGCGCGGTCGAAGCGCCAGTGCGGCGGCTCAAGGCGCACCAGACGCGGGATGCCGCCGGCCCGGCGCACCAGCGGCAGATAGGCGTCGTACAGCGGCTGGAACAGCACCACCTCGTCGCCCGGCGAGATCAGCGAAAAGAAGGCCGCCGCCAGGGCCTCGGTCGCGCCGGAGGTGACGGTGATCTCGCTGGCGTCCAGATCCAGCCCCTGGCTCAGGCGATAATGCTCGGCGACAGCGGCGCGCAGTTGCGGCAGGCCGCGCATCGGCGGGTACTGGTTGGAGCCGGTCATCAGCGCCTCGGCGGCCCTGGCGCGCAAGGGCTCGGGTCCGGCGTCGTCGGGAAAGCCCTGGCCCAGATTGATGGCGCCCAGCTCGCGCGCCAGGCCGCTCATCTCCTCGAAGATGGTGGTGGGCAGGTTGTCGAAGACGGGATGGACCATGATCGGGGATTGCCTGTTGCCTGGATTGTCTGATCGCACATTATCGAGCCCATGCGCATCTTGCCCTTTGAAGCCCGACACGCCGATGCCTGGCGCGACCTGAATGTCGCCTGGATCTCCACCCTCTTCCGGATGGAGCCCAAGGATCACGAGGCGCTGAACGACCCGGTCGGCAAGATCCTCGACAAGGGTGGACACATCCTGATGGCCGAGACCAAGGACGGCGAAGTGATCGGCTGCGTCGGCCTGCTGCTGCTGGATGACGGCGGGTTCGAGGTGGCCAAGATGACGGTCACCGAGCAGGCGAGGGGAACCGGGCTGGGCCGGCTGCTGATGCAGGCCTGTATCGACAAGGCCCAGGCGCTGGGCGCGCCACGGCTCTATCTGGAGACCAATTCCAGCCTCGCGCCCGCTCTCGGGCTCTATCGGGCGATGGGGTTTGTCGATTTGCCGCATCGGGACACGCCCTATGCGCGGGCCGATGTGTTCATGGAGCGGCGGGTTTAGGGGGGCGACGGACTAGCCCCCTCCGCGCCGTCGGCGCTCCTCCCCCGTAGGGGGAAGATGAGATCGGCGCGCTTCATCTTCCCCCTTACGGGGGAGGACGGCTGCGCAGCAGCCAGGAGGGGGCAAGTGCATCGAGCACACGATCCCCACGCAACCTTCACCGCAGCTCACGCATTCCCGAAGCTCAACCGGGCCATCAGGAGAGACACATGAGCGGCGTAGGCATCATCGGCGCGATCATCATCGGCATTCTGGCCGGCTGGATCGCCGAACAGATCATGAAGCGCAATCACGGCCTGCTGACCAACCTGGTCGTCGGTGTGGTCGGTTCGTTCCTGGGGGCGTTTGTCGCCAGTGCGCTGGGGATTGGCTGGGGCGGCTTCATCGGCAGCCTGGTGATCTCGACGATCGGCGCGGTCCTGCTCCTGGCCCTGCTGGGGCTGATCAAGCGCTGAGGATCCCCAAAATCTTGTCATCCCGGAAGCCTCGAAGAGGCTGTCCGGGACCCAGGGGCCGGCGCATTGCGGTTGCCCCTGGGTCCCGGCTCTCCGCTTCGCTGCGGCCGGGATGACAAGCCTATTGATCTTTGGCTTTAGGCTGAGGCCGATTGCTCACTGTGTTCCGCCGCAACGCTCTGGCGTCGCATGCGGCGCGCCAGGTCGCTGAGCAGGAAGTTGGGGATGTCGCCGACCGGCATGGGGCGTCCGAACAGGAAGCCCTGGAAATGGTCGCAGTGCATTTCCCCCAGCATCCGCGCCTGGTCGGCCGTTTCCACACCCTCGGCCGTGACCTGCAGCTTCAGGGTCTGGCCCAGCAGGGTGATGGTGCGGACGATGTCGCTGATGGCGGTGTTCTCGCCCATCTCGGCCACGAACGAGCGGTCCAGCTTGATCTTGTCGAACGGGAACCGCCACAGATAGGCCAGGCTGGAATAGCCGGTGCCGAAGTCGTCCATGGCGATCTTCACGCCCAGGGTCTTCAGCGCCGCCAGCTGTTCCAGGGTTCGGGCCGTGTCGTTGAGCAGCAGGCCCTCGGTGATTTCCAGCTCAAGCCGTGACGGATCCAGGCCCGAGTCGCTGAGCGCACGCGCCACCTGGCCGACCAGGTCGCCCGAAGCGAACTGGTTTGGCGACAGGTTGACGGCCACGGTCAGGGGCGCGGGCCATGAGGCGGCCTGCCTGCAGGCTTCGTTGAGCACCCACTCGCCGATCTTGCCGATCAGGCCCCACTGCTCGGCGCACGCGATGAAGTCATTGGGCGGAACCAGGCCGCGACGCGGATGCTCCCAGCGGAGCAGCGCCTCAAAGCCGGTGATATCGTGCTCGCGACAGCCGATCAGCGGCTGGAAAAAGACCCTCAGCTCGTCATTCTTCAGCGCGGCGCGCAGATCCATCTCCAGCGCCCGCCGCTCCTGGGCCCCGACATCCATCGACAGCTCAAAGAACCGATAGGCCCCGCGACCGTCGCCCTTGGCGCGGTACAGGGCCAGGTCGGCGTTCTTCAGCAGGCTGTCGGGATCGGCCGCATCGACCGGGGCGATGGCGATGCCGATGCTGGCGCCGATCAGGACATTGTGGCCCTTGATGTCATAGGGCTGGGACAGGGTCTCGACGATGGCGCGCGCCAGCTCGCCCAGGGCTTCGGGCGCCGGGGCCGGGGCGACGACCACGGCAAATTCGTCGCCGCCGAGGCGGGCCACGAAGCCGGCCTCGCCGACGCACTGGCGCAGGCGCTCGGCGACCTCGATCAGCAGGGCGTCGCCCACCGGGTGGCCCAGGCTGTCATTGACGCCCTTGAAATAGTCCAGGTCCAGGCACAGTACGGCGCAGCCGCCGACGGCGTCATCGGCCTGGGCATGGTCGGTCCAGGCCTTGCTCAGGGCCTGCAGGAACGACAGGCGGTTGGGCAGCTGGGTCAGGACGTCGAAATGGGCCAGGCGCGAGATGCGCGCCTGGGCCTCGCGGGCTGCGGTGACGTCGGCCCCGACGCCGCGGAATCCCATGAAGGCGCCGTCCTTGTCGTGGATCGGCTTGGCGCTCAGCGACCACCAGTGGGTCAGGGCGCCGACCTGTACCGGCACGACGATATCCCGGAAGGTCCTGTGTTCGGCCAGCAGCGCCGTCAGCGAGGCCACCGGGCCTGTCGGGCCTTCGACGGCGGGACCGCACAGGGCGGCCAGGGTCTGGCCCAGGAGCGCGCGCCGGTCGGTTCCGGCGGCTGCGGCCATGCGGTCGGACACGTAGCTGAGCGCGCCGTGTGCATCGATTTCCCAGAGCCAGTCGCTGGCGCCTTCCTCAAAGTCGCTGAGCAGCAGGCTGACGACCTGTTTCTGGCGTTCCAGCTCCTCGCCGGCCACCAGGCGTTCGGCGAACACCTTGGCGTGCGACAGGCACGAGAGGCTGACCACCAGGTAGCAAAAGATCAGGAGGCCGCCCAAGGCCAGCAGGATCGGGTCGCCGCTGCGCGCCAGGACATACAGCGAGCCGATCACCATCGGGGTTGAATAGGCGATCGCGGCGGGCGGAAAGGCCAGCATGGCAAATCCGCCACAGCCGACCATGCCGGCGATCACCGAGACGATCATCATGCGCATCTGCACGCTGGCGGCGTCGCCATCCATGGCCAGGATGGGCAGGGCGCCCCACAGGCAGCCCAGCAAACCCGCCTGGGTCGCGATACGGCGCAGGCCGCGCGCAGACACGGTGGACTTGCCGCCCTTGCTGCGCTGGGCGGCCAGCCAGCCGCGCAGGCCCAGCAGGCCATAGCTGATCACCATGGCCGACCAGATGATCAGGCCGGTCCGATGCGGACCGGTCAGGCCGGCCAGGCAGACCAGCATGGCGATGACGATGTTGGCGCCCATCATGATGGGCGTCAGGCGCAGGATGCTGGCCAGTTGCTCCATGCGCACACGCCCGGCCATTTCCTCGGGCACGACGGGCAGCATGGGGGACAGCAGGGGGGCCAAACGCCCCGCAATGATCGAGATGGCGGCGGCCTTGCCCACGGCGCGGTCCTGAGTTCCCCGGGACGAAGAGGCCCCGCCGGCGACCTTCGACGGTTTTGGTGAACCAGGCGTTAAGCCGTTGTCGCCGCGCACGCTCTGCGTGTTCGGCGCGACGGTTTGGCGCGGGGCTCAGCCAGAAAAAAGGCCGCCGACCCGAGAGGGGCGGCGGCCTTTGTCAGATCAGGACTTGAGGTCCTATTCTTCCTTGACGCGACGCTTGCGGAACGACGGGTTCAGGGTCTGCTTGCGCAGGCGGATGTTCTTGGGCGTCACTTCGACCAGCTCGTCTTCCTCGATATAGGCGATGGCCTGCTCGAGGGTCATGCGGCGCGGCGGGGTCAGGCGAACGGCTTCATCCTTGCCCGAGGCGCGGATGTTGTTCAGCTGCTTGGCCTTCATCGGGTTGACGTCGAGGTCGTCCTGACGGGCGTTCTCGCCGATGATCATGCCCTGGTAGGTCTTTTCGCCGGCGCCGACGAACATCGTGCCGCGATCTTCCAGGTTCCACAGCGCGAAGGCGGCGGTTTCGCCTTCCGAGTTCGAAACCAGCACGCCCTTGCGCTGGCTGTCGATGGCGCCCTTGTAGGGCTCGTAGTGGCTGAACACGCGGTTCAGCACGCCCGAACCGCGCGTATCGGTCAGGAACTCGCCCTGATAACCGATCAGCGAGCGCGACGGGGCCACCAGTTGCAGGCGGGTCTTGCCGGCGCCCGACGGACCCATGTCCTTCAGCTCGGCCTTACGCATCGACAGCTTCTCGATGACGATGCCCGAGAACTCGTCGTCGACGTCGATCATGACGTCTTCGATCGGCTCAAGGCGCTTGCCGGTTTCCGGATCGGTCTGGAACACGACGCGCGGACGGCTGATCGACACTTCGAAGCCTTCGCGGCGCATGCCTTCGATCAGCACGCCCAGCTGCAGTTCGCCGCGACCGGCGACTTCATAGGCGTCGCCTTCGGCCGTTTCGCTGACCTTGATGGCCACGTTGGATTCGGCTTCGCGCAGCAGACGGTCACGAATGACGCGGCTCTGGACCTTGTCGCCTTCCTTGCCCGCCAGCGGGCTGTCGTTGACCGAGACGGTCATCGAGATGGTGGGCGGATCGATCGGCTGGGCGGGCAGGGCCTCGGTGACTTCCATGGCGCACAGGGTGTCGGCCACGGTCGCCTTGGACAGGCCCGCGATGGCGACGATGTCGCCGGCTTCGGCTTCGTCAACCGGCTGGCGCTTCAGGCCGCGGAAGGCCAGCACCTTGGTGATGCGGCCGCGCTCGATTTCCTTGCCGTCCAGCGACAGGGCGTGGATCGACATGCCGGGGACGGCCTTGCCCGAGGTGATGCGGCCGGTCAGCAGGCGACCCAGGAAGGGGTCGTTTTCGATCAGGACCGACAGGATCTGGAACGGCTTGTCGACGTTCTCGACGACCTTGGGCTCGGGCACGTGGCGCACGATCAGGTCGAACAGGGGAGCCAGGGTGCTGTTGGGCTGGTTCATGTCCAGCGTCGCCCAGCCGTTCTTGCCCGACGCATAGATGTGCGGGAAGTCGAGTTGCTCGTCCGTGGCGCCCATGGTGGCGAACAGGTCGAACACGTCATTGAGGATCCGGTCCGGATCGGCGTGCGGACGGTCGACCTTGTTGAGGCAGAGGATCGGACGCAGGCCCATCTTCAGGGCCTTGCCCAGGACGAACTTGGTCTGCGGCATGACGCCTTCTTCGGCGTCGACCAGAATGACGCAGCCGTCGACCATGCCCAGGATGCGTTCGACTTCGCCGCCGAAGTCGGCGTGGCCGGGGGTGTCGATGATGTTGATGCGGGTTTCGCCCGCTTCGCCGTGCCACAGGACGCTGGTGCACTTGGCCAGGATGGTGATCCCGCGCTCGCGCTCCTGGTCATTGGAGTCCATGGCGCGCTCGGTCGTGGCTTCGTTCGCGCGGAAGATGCCGGACTGGGCCAGGAGCTGATCGACGAGGGTGGTCTTGCCATGATCGACGTGCGCGATGATGGCGATGTTTCGCATGGACATGGAGAAGGCGAACTTTCGGGGAAGAGACGGGAGATGACGCTGCGCGCATCAGGCGCGCGGCTTTTACGCGACTGCGCTGCGTTTATCCACCCCACCTGTTGAGAAAGGAGATTCGACGGAAACCGGTGTCATCCCGAAAGCCTTGATTTTGCGGGGTTTGAGAGCCCTTCGCAGGCGCAGTTGTTTCACTGGCAACCAATTGTGCACTGCAGCATGCGGGAAAAATGGGCGCTATTGGGCGACCGGCGTTACATAACCCTTGTCCTGCATGGGTTTTTCTTCAAACCCCTTCAGCAAAATCGACATTAAAGTCCACTTTTCCGCTTGCCCAATTTCGCACCGCACCCTATAAACGACCTGTGAGGCGGCCTTGTCGCCTCTGCCCTTCCTGGGCGTTTCCTCCCTAATGAACTGCCCGGCTCTCGAGCCGGGCTTTTTTTTTGGTCTGGACGCTGAAAGCGGCCACAAGGCCATCAATCCGGCTCCGGCCGGTGCTGCTGCGGTGATCCAGCGGCCGATCGGATCGGCGCAACAGAGCGATCCTGAGCCTTAACGCAGGCTGGAAACATCCAGATCCGCCAGGGCGCGGGTCAGGCGATCGGCGTCGGCGGCCAGCTTGATCAGCCCCTGGGTCGGCTCGCGCGTCGACTCGTTCATATAGAGCGCGCGGTTGATCTCGATCTGCAGGGCGTGAGTACGCCGCGCCGGCCGGCCATAGTGCTCTGTGGTGTAGCCGCCGGCATAGGGCGCGTTGCGGGCCACGCGATAGCCCATCGATTCCAGCTCTCGCTCGACCAGTGCGGTGAGTTTGGGCGAGCAGGCGGCGCCGAACCGGTCGCCCAGCACGATATCGCAAGACCCCCCGCCCCGCGCCCTCTGGCCCCGGGCCGCCGCCGCCGGCATCGAATGCCAGTCCACCAGAACCGCGCAGCCATGAGTCGCCCGCGCCGAGGCCAGCAGACGGTCCAGCGCGTCGTGATAGGGGCGGTGGGCCAGCTCGACGCGGGCCTGGGCCTCGGCGAAGGTCAGCTTTCGGGCATAGATGGGACGTCCTTCGCCGGCGACCCTGGCGATGGCCCCCAGGCCGGCGACCACCCGCGCCGAGCGGCTCCGGGCATAGTCGGGCAGTTCGTCCTCGAACATCGCCGGGTCCAGCTCCCACGGCTCGCGATTGAGATCGATATAGGCCCGGGCCAGTCGCGCCTGGATCACCGCTGCGCCCAGCGAGGGCGCGCCGGCGATGATCTGGTCGACGAAGGCGTCTTCCGAGCCCCGGATCGCCTCGGCGTCCAGCCGCGCGGCGGCCATCATGTCGGCGGGATAGATGCTGCCTGAGTGGGGCGAGGCGAAGACCAGGGCCGTGGGCGGCGGCGCGGGTTCGGGCGCGGCGCGCAGAACCTCATGGGCCGGGCCGGCGAGGGGAGCCACGGAAGACGCGGCGGCTGTCGCCGGCGGCTTCCTCGTCGCGTTAGGCTCCCAAGCGCTCATGGGTCATAGTCGCAAGGCTGGCCGGGCGCGGTCAAACACCTTTGGCCACCCCACCGGGAAAAGTCGGGCGGTCCTGTCGAACAGTCGCCGGGTTCATCCCCGATTTACAGTCAGCGCGTTACAGTGCCCCCCCAAAGCCGACGATCTGCGGAAAAAGACCAACATGGCTCGCATCCTTCTCGCCGAAGACGACGACTCGCTCCGGGGTTTCCTGGCCCGGGCGCTTGAGCGCGCCGGATTCGAGGTTCAGGCCTGCGCCGATGGCGAGGAGGCTGTTCAGCATCTCGATCATCCGTGGGACCTGCTGCTGACCGATATCGTCATGCCCGGCATGGACGGCATCGAGGTGGCCCGCCAGGCCGCAGCCCGCGACCCGGCCCTGCGCATCATGTTCATCACCGGTTTCGCCGCCGTGGCCCTGTCGGCGCAAGACCGCGCGCCCGCCGGCGCCAAGGTGCTGTCCAAGCCTGTCCACCTCCGCGACCTGGTCGCCGAGGTCGAAAAGATGATGGCCGCCTGAGTTTTTCCGCCCCGCCCGATAATTTAAATCTGGCGGCTTGCGCGACGCGAAAGCCGCCGCTATACCCCGTCACCTTCCCGCCCGGGACACTTTTACAGTGCTTCAGGGTCGCTTTGGCGGATGCGTAGCTCAGCGGGAGAGCACCTCGTTGACATCGAGGGGGTCACAGGTTCAATCCCTGTCGCGTCCACCATTCCCTTCCTAAATTCCTTCCTTCGTCACACCTCAGCTTGAGGCGTTCCAGTCGACGCGTTTGAACTGGGCAGCGGCCTCCGCTCGCTCCGCTCCGCGTTGATGTTCCGGGGGCGGATGCTTCGGTTTCTCGAAATGTGGCCATTAGGACACATACGAAATCCCCGCTGCTGCGTTTGTCCTGTCGGGTCCGCCTCCGGGTCGGCCCCATGACAATTCCAGCGAGGGTGCAAACCATGAGATTCCAATTGTTGGCCGGCGTCGCGGTGGTCGCGCTTTGCGCCGCCACGAGCGCGTCAGCCCAAAGCGCGACGAGCGGTTGGTACGTTGCCGGCGACGCCGGCTACCACATGCCGAACGACGTCAAGGCGACGTCGTCCAAGGGTTACAACTGGGACTTCTCCCAGAAGGAAGACTGGGCGGCCTTTGGTCGTCTGGGCTACAAGTTCACCCCCAACTGGCGCGTTGAAGCCGAGTACGGCTATCGCGGCGCCGATATCGACGGCGTTCGTGGTTCGGGACTTTCCGGCGCTCAGCCGATCGGTCTCTGCACCGCCGGCCCGATCCGTACCGCCGCCTCGCCCAAGTGCGGTGAGCCGAACGGCGAGATGAAGGCCACCACCCTGATGGCCAATGTCATCTATGACTTCATGCCGGAGTCGAGCCTCCATCCGTTCATCGGCGCCGGCGCCGGTGCGGCCTGGGTGCACAACAAGGTCTATGGTCAGCTGAGCGGCGTTCCGGCCGGCGGCGCGCCGTTCCAGAATGTCAGCTTCGACGACGTTGATCAGGCCTTCGCCTATCAGGGTCTGCTGGGCCTGGCCTGGGACTTCGCCCCCAACTGGAGCATGGACCTGACCGGCCGCTATCTGGCCACCAAGGACCTCAAGTGGGGTCAGGTGACGCAGAACGCCGGTCCGGGCGTCGGTTCGATCACCGACACGGGCATCTATGAAGGCAAGTACAAGGACACCTCGGTGACCTTGGGCGTGCGCTACACCTTCGGCGCCCCGCCGGCCCCGCCGGCTCCTCCGCCCCCGCCCCCGATGGCTCCCCCGGCTCCCCCGCCCGAGCCGCCGGCTCCTCCGCCCCCGCCGCCGGCTCCGGTCTATGAAGCCCGCGAGTTCATGGTCTACTTCCCGTTCGATCAGTACGTGCTGACGCCGGAAGCCCAGGCTGTGGTCCAGCAGGCGGCTGACTATGCCCGGAACGGTTCGGCCACCAAGCTGACGATCACCGGTCACACCGATACGTCGGGTTCGGATCGCTACAACGCCCGTCTGTCGGAACGCCGCGCCAAGGCCGTCGCTGATGGCCTGGTGGGTCTGGGCGTCGTCGCCACGACCCTGGCTGTCGACTGGAAGGGCGAAAGCGCTCCGGCCGTCGCCACCGGTGATGGTGTGAAGGAACCTCTGAACCGTCGTTCGACGATCTCGATCAACTTCTAGGTTCGACGTCAGACAACAGGATGGGGGCTCGACCGAAAGGTCGGGCCCTTTTTCTTTGGCGGCAGACCCAAACGAAAGACGCTCCCGATGGGGCGTCGGGAGCGTCGCCGTCGGCAGCCTGGAGGGCTAACAAGCCGCCGGCATGGGCCAACTGGGGGGAGTCGGCCGCATGTCCTGGGGCGCCGCTTCAGAGGCGGACGCCCTTCATCAGCACGAACTGGGCCGACAAAAGCTCGATCACGCAGACCCAAGGGTCCAATTCCGAGCTCCACTATAGGCAGGCTCTCGCCACGGGCGAGTCAAAACGCTCCGGTTCGACCAACCGCGACAATTCGCGCGGGAGGGGCGATGGCGCGCCGATTGCCGCAGCCACAATATGCTCGGCCAGCAAGGGGGCCAGACAGAACCCTCGCGCGCCCAGGCCGCCCAGGACGAACAGTCCGTCGGACAAGCGACCCGCCAGCGGCAGGTGGTCGGCTGTGGTCACGCGCGTTGCGGCGCGTCCCGACAGCGGCGCCCCATCCAGCTGGGCCGCCAGCGCCGGCAGGCCCTTGGCCAGGGTCTCCAGATTGCGCAGGTGATCCTCGGGCCGCTCGTCTGTGTCCAGCACGTCGCGGTCATGGGTGGCCCCGAACAGCACGCCCTCTCGGGTGGGTATGGCATAGCCGCCGAACGCCGCCGGAGCCCGGCTGTAGCCTTCGGCCAGGGGCGTCCAGCTGGCCTGGCCGCGCACGGGGCGATGGCTCAGGTCGGGCAAAAGGCCGCCCAGCCCGGCGCCCGCCGCGACCACGACCAGGTCGGCGCGCAGAATCTCGGCCCCCTCGGCGTCCAGCAGGCGCCAGCCGTCGGCGTCGCGAACCACGGTCTGCACCCGCGCGGCGAGGGTCTGGCCCCGCCAGGCGTCCAGGATCACGCGCGGTTCGACTACAAGCGCCTTTGCCATGGCCAGGGCGGCGCCGGCGGGCTCGCCCAGAGGCTCGGACGCCGAGGCCAGCAGGGTCATTGATTCAGGCTCGAAGATCTCCTGCCCCGCGATCACGGCGAAGCGGTCGGCGACCTGCCGGGTCTGGGCCAGTTGCAGCACGCCGCGCGCGATCACCGCGCCGGGCAGCTCTTCATACAGCTGGACCGCGCGGGCGAAGGCCTGGGCGGGCAGGGCGGCGCGCGGGCCGCCGCCGGCGTCGAGAGCGGGGGTGACGAGGGCGGCGGGGTTGCCCGAGGCCGGCGCTTGGCCGGCGTCGACGATCGTGGGAACCAGGCCTTGCGATGCGGCGGCGCGGGCCAGGGCGGCGGCGGCGATCCCGCCGCCGATGATCGCCAGGCTGGCGGGGCGGGGCGGGGCGGGCGGCTCGCCCGGCAGCCAGGCTTCCAGCCGATCCTTCTTGCGGCCAAAGCCGGGGCGCTTGGCGATTTCGAAGCCGGCCGCCTGCAGGCCGCGCCGCACCGCGCCGGCCACGGTGAAGGTGGCGGCCCGCGCGCCGGGGGCCGAGCGGGCGGCGACGGCGGCCAGGATGTCTTCGCTCCACATCGCCGGATTGAGGGCCGGCGAAAAGCCGTCCAGGAACCAGGCGTCGGCGGCGCCGTCCCAGCTGTCCAGCGCCTGGCGCACGTCCATGACCGCCAGATCCAGGGTGGCGCGGAAGCCCGGCAGGTCCACGCGGTGAAAGCCCCGCGCCTGGCCCGGCCAGTGGTCGAGCAGGACCTGGGCGGCCTCGCCCAGCTCGGGCCACACGGCCAGGGCGCGGGCGGCGTCTTCGCGCGAGATCGGATGGGCCTCAATCGAGAAGATGTGCAGCTGCGCCTGGGCAGGGGCTTCACGCCGCCACAGATCCAGCAGGGCGGCGATGTTGAGGCCCGTGCCAAAGCCCAGCTCGCCGACGACCAGCCGGTCACGCCCCGCGAAGCTTTCCGGCATGCCGCAGCCGGTCAGGAACACGGCCCGGGTCTCGGCCAGACCATCGGCGCTGGAGAAATAGACATCGCCATAGAGCCGCGAGCGCGGCAGACCGTCGTCGTTCCAGACGAGGGGCGAGGCGTCTTGCGGGGCGGGGTCGATCATGGCGCGTTAGAGCCGCCCCGGCCGTGAGCCTGTCAAGACGCCCACGAAAAAGGGGCCGCCCGGTCAGGCGGCCCCTTCGATCGGCAGGCTCAAAAAGTCGCTTAGTGGGCGGCCTTTTTCTCTTCAGGCGCATGGGCCGGCTGGGCCGGTTCCTTGGCGGCGGAGGCCGGGGCCTCGGCGGCGGTCGCGCCCGTGGCGGCGACCGTGTCATCCTCGGTCATCGGCGCGGCGGCGGCGTCGGCGGCGGCCTTGTTGGCGTCGGCGGCGGCCTGTTCCTTGGCGGTGGCGGCGTCGGTCACCGTGCTGGCGCCGGCAGCGGCGGCTTCGGCGGCGGCGGTCGAGGCCTCGCTGCCCTCCTCCTTCTTGCCGCAGGCGGCGAGCGAGAGGGCCGATGCGGCCACGCTGGCGATCAGGAGCGTGCGAAGAACGGTGGTGCTCATGGGAAATCCCTTGCGGCTGTTGGTCTGTCGGATCGCGCGCGCTTTCGCGCTAGGTCTGTCCATCGAAGGGAATACCGGTTCGAACGGGCGCGCAAGCGTGACTTCACGCGACCGTGATTACTTCGATGACAGACTCGATGCGTCCGATCAGGCTTCGTTGGGGATCTGCGACAGGGCCTCTTCCAGCTCCAGGAAGCTGGGCTGGGCGGTGCTGGGCACGTTGCCGCGGCCGATTTCGACCGAGATCTGGGCGGCGTTGCCGTGCAGGTGGGCGACCAGGACGGCCTGGATGATCTTGTAGAAGGCGTGATCCTCGTCGATCACCGCGCCCAGGCGGGTGGCCATCGGACCGACCAGGCCATAGGCCATGAACACGCCCATGAAGGTGCCGACCAGCGCGCCGCCGATCATGCCGCCCAGAACGGCCGGCGGCTCGGTGATCGAGCCCATGGTCTTGATGACCCCCAGAACGGCGGCGACAATGCCCAGGGCGGGCAGGCCGTCCGACAGATTGGTCAGGGCGTGGGCCGGGCCGTGGGCCTCGTGATGGTGCTTTTCGAGCTGCTTCTCCATCGCGTCCTCGACCTGGTGGGGATCTTCCAGGTTCATGGTCATCATCCGCAGGGTGTCGCAGATGAAGTCGACGGCGAAGTGGTCCTTGGCGATCTTGGGATAGCGCGAGAAGATCGAGCTTTCGTGCGGCTTTTCGATGTGGCTTTCCAGGGCGATCACGCCCTTGGACTTCATCGTCTTGGTCAGCAGGAACAGCAGGGCCAGAAGGTCGCGATAGTCGGAGGCTTTCCACTTGGGGCCGCCGAAGATCTTGCCGAACGCGGGGCCGGTGCCCTTGATGACCGTAATCGAGTTGGCGATCAGGTAGGCGGCGACGCCGGCCCCGCCGATGGCCATCAGTTCGTGCGGGGCTGCGTGAAGGATCACGTCCATCTTGCCGCCAGCCATAAGGTAGCTGCCGAACACCATGGCGAAGAGCAGGACGATGCCGATGACCTGGAACATGACGGAAGACCGACCCCGAGATTTGATGCGGCATCATCGCGGTTAATGATTAAGCCAAGGTTCCTGAGCGCACACCCGCTGCGAGTTGCACCGCGACGGTCGGCGGCCTAACAGTCGTTCGATGTCTACCGCCGAACAAGAAACCCGAAGCAACCGGGGCGCTTTCGCGATCCTCTTCGGCGTGTCCGTGGTCTCGGCCATGGGCAACAGCGGCATGTGGTCGGTGTTGCCGGCCATCGGGCGGGAGATCGGCATACCCGACGTGCTGGTGGCGGCGATCTTCTCGCTGTCGGCCGTCCTGTGGGCGATCAGCTCGCCGTTCTGGGCCCGGCAGTCGGACCTGCATGGCCGCAAGCCCCTGATCCTGCTGGGTCTGGTCGGCTTTAGCGTGTCCATGACCCTGTGCGCCATCGTGGTCAGCGCCGGCCTGCATCACATGGTCGCGCCCATGGTGATCTTTGTTCTGTTCCTGATGGCGCGGGCCTTGTTTGGTCTGTTCGGCTCGGCGTCCAATCCCGCCACCCAGGCCTATATGGCTGAGCGCACCAGTCGCGAGGAGCGCACCCAGAGCATGGCCACGCTGGCCGGGGCCTTTGGCCTGGGCACGGTGGTCGGGCCGCTGCTGGCGCCGCTGTTCGTCCTGCCGGTGGTAGGACTGGCGGGGCCGATGTTCGCCTTCGCCATCCTGGCCGGGATCATGGTCGTCGTCGTCCAGCGCGGTCTGCCCGAAACCTTCAAGCCTGGTCACGGCGAAGCGCCGCCGCGCAGGGGCTTTGGCCTTTCATTCAAGGGCGAGGGGGCGGCCCTGTGGAAGGATCCGCGCCTCAAGCCCTTCCTGATCTATGGCTTCCTGGTCGCCTCGTGTCAGACCGCCCAGTCCCAGACCCTGGGCTTCCTGATCATCGACAAGCTGCAACTGCCGCCCATGCAGGCCCAGGGCTATATCACCCTGGCCATGGCGGCCGGGGCGGTCGCCGGACTGCTGGCTCAATGGGGCCTGATCCGGATGTTCGCCATGCGGCCGCGCGACCTGATGCGCTGGGGCGTGGCGGCGGCGGCGGTGGGCAATGTGATTGTGGCTTTCGCGCCGGACTACGCCGCCGTGGCCATCGGGTTCGCCATCGCCAATCTGGGCTACGGTTTCGCCCGCCCAGGCTTTACGGCCGGCGCCTCGCTGTCGGTGGGCGCCAAGGACCAGGCCGGCGCCGCCGGGGCGATCGCCGCGATCAACGGCCTCAACGTCGTGTTCGGTCCGCTGTTTGTGATGCTGTACCGCTGGATCGGCTGGGGCCCGTTCGTGCTGAACGCCGTGATCCTGCTGGGCCTGCTGGTCTATGCCCTGCGCCAAGCGGCCTTGCGCAAGGTCAGCGACGCCGATCCGCAGGAAGAGGCCACCCTGGCCAGCCTGGAACGCAGCGACGAAGGCAGCTGAAGCCTTTTTGAGCGAAGTGGGTTCCGGTTCGCGTGAAGAAAATGCGTCAAAACAACAGTCTAGCTGGCCAGCCGCCGCAAGGCCACGCCATCGCGCAGTACGATGTGGCGCGTGGTCGGGATGGCGATGACGCCATCGCCCTGCAACTGGGTCAGGGTGCGCGACACCGTCTCGATGGTCAGGCCCAGATAGTCGGCCATGTCCTGACGCGACATCGGGATGTCCAGCTCATCACCGCCGGTGCGATCGGCCAGATCGACCAGCAGGCCGACCACCCGTTCGCGCGCTGACTTGCGGCCCAGCATCAAGACGTGGTCCTGACTGCGTTGCAGGCCCTCGACGGTCAGGCGAAACAGCACCCGGGCCACCTCAGGCCGCTGCGCGGCCAGCTGGCTGAGCGCGCCGCGCCGCACCATCCGCACCGTGGTTTCGGTCATGGCCTCGGCGGCTACCCGATGCAGGTCGCCGGCCTCGAGGCCGAAATAGTCGCCGGCGAAGTGGAACTCGTCGATCTGCCGCCGTCCATCGCGCAGGGTCCGGCAGGTGCGAACCGAGCCGGAAATGACCTGATAGACATGGTCTGCCGTCTCGCCCTCGCCGAAGATCTCCTCGTCGCGCGCATGGCGAAGGCAGGGGCCGGTGAAGCCGAACGGGGCGGAGGTCGGAGCCGGGGTTGTGGACTGGGGAAGCGGAGAGAGCATGTGGCGGTCCCTTGTTGGGTGTCGTTCTGGAACGCGCGAGACGCAGGGTAAATTCGGGTGCGACGCCTAAGGGACGCTACTTAAGCGCGCCTGCGGAGCGTCTCGGGGCCCAGCTTGAGCTCGATCAAGGCAAAGCCCGAGCGGGCGTGCGCCTATGGCGTCATGTGCGGTGTTTCCAACGCCCTGGATGGCGAGCGCGCCCGGCGCCCCCTGATTGTGGTTCTCGATGAAGACGAGGCCCTGCGAGAGGCCCTGCGCTTTTCACTGGAGACCGAGGGCTATCGGGTCAGCGTCTTTGGCGCGGCCCAGGCGCTGCTGGCCTGCTGGAGCCGTCTGGACGCCGCCTGTTTCGTGCTGGACGAGCCGGCCTGCGATGCGCGCCTGCGCGACCTGGTGCTCCGGCGACGCCCGCCGGTGGTCCTGATGTCGGGGGGGCAGACGCGCCGCCAGCCGGCCTGGGCCAAGGTCCGGGTCGTGGAAAAGCCGCTGATGACCGACGCGCTCAGCCAGCAGATCGCGGCGGCGCTTGCGGTAGACTAACCCCGAACCGCCAGTGTCATCCGCACCAGGGCGGCCAGGTTGTCGGCGTGCATCTTGGTCATCAGCTTGGCGCGATAGATCTCGACGGTGCGGGGACTGATCCCCAGCTCACGGGCGATGACCTTGTTGGGATGGCCGGCGACGACGCCGTCCAGCACCTGACGTTCGCGCTCCGACAGGGTTTCCAGCCGATGCAGGATCTCGGCTTGGTCGTCCGACATGGACGGCGATTCCAGGGCGTTCATGGCCCGCTTCAGGGCGTCCAGGATGCGGCTTTCCGAGAACGGCTTTTCGATGAAGTCGACCACGCCCGACCGCATGGCCTCGACCGCCATGGGGATGTCGCCGTGGCCGGTGATCATGATCACCGGCATGCGCGCATTCAGCGCCGCCAGCCGGGCGACCAGCTCCTGACCGCTCATTTCGGGCATGCGCACGTCGGTGATCACGCAGCCGGGCCGGGCGGTGGGCAGGGCGTCCAGGAAGGCCGGCGCGCTGGCATAGGCGACCACCTGGAAGTCGGCGGACTCCAGCAGGAAGGCCAGGGACTCCCGGGCGCTTTCATCGTCATCGACCACGTAGACAGTGGCTTCAATCATGGGGGGCGTCAGTCATGGATGTCGTCCTCCTGGTCGGCCGGTGGCAGGGTGAAGCGGAAGATGGTTCCGCCGCCCGGATTGGGCTCGGCCCAGATCCGCCCGCCGTGCGCCTCAATGATCGAGCGCGAGATGGAAAGCCCAACGCCCATACCCTGTGGCTTGGTGGTCATGAAAGGCTGGAAAAGCTTTTCGCGCACCGCGTCGGTGATTCCGACGCCGCTGTCGGCGACGCTGACCCGGGCCCAGCCCTCCTCGGTCAGGTCGCTGGCGATGACCAGTTCGCGGCGCGGCAGGCTTTCCATAGCGTCGATGCCGTTGCGGATCAGGTTCAGCAGCACCTGCTGGATCTGCACCCGGTCGGCGAACACCTGATCGGCCTGGGCGTCCAGCGAAAGGCGCACATCGACCTGACGTTCCTTTTCGCCGATCAGGGCCAGGGCGCTGGCCTCCTCGACCAGCTTGGACAGGCTTTCGACCTCGCGTTCGCTGGCGCCGCGCCGCACGAAGTCGCGCATCTTGTGGATCACATCGCCGGCGCGCAGGGCCTGGGCGGCGGCGCGATCGATGGCGTCGCGCACCTTGGCCTGATCGGCGGGGCGGCCGCGATCCATCAGCCGGCGCGAACCGGTCAGCAGGTTGGCGATGGCCGATAGCGGCTGGTTCAGCTCGTGGGCCAGGGCCGAGGCCATCTCGCCCACCGCCGTCAGGCGCGAGACGTGGACCAGCTCGTTCTGCAGCTCCTGCAGGCGGGTCTCGGTCTGCTGGCGATCGGTCAGGTCGCGGATGAAGCCCGTGAACGAGGGGCGGGGACCCTTGGTCTCGCCGACCGCCAGTTCCATCGGAAAGGTCGAGCCATCCCTGCGCTCGCCCACCACCACGCGACCCACGCCGATGATCCGCTTCTCGCCGGTCTGGGTGTAGCGGTGCAGAAAGCCATTGTGGGCCTGACGGTGAGGGCCCGGCATCAGCAGGTTGACGTTCTGGCCGATGGCCTCGGCGGCCGTCCAGCCGAACAGGCGCTCGGCGGCCGGGCTGAACGAGGTCATCATCCCCTCACGGTCGATCACCACCACGGCGTCGGGGACGGTGTCGAGGATCGACTGCAGGTGGGCGTTGGTCGCCGCCGCCCGCCGCCGCGCCGCGTGGAACCAGCCGCCGCCGATGGCCATGCCCATGCCGACAATCAGGAAGATCACGCTGCTCAGCGCCCCGACCAGGGTCGGGGCGTCGTCCTGGGTCACCAGCCCGACCGCCACGCTGGCGCAGACCGTGGCGAACAGGCCGCAGATCAGTCCGCCCAGGGCCGCGCTGACCAGGACGGCGGGAATGAACAGCAGGAAGGACGAGGCCGCCGTGAACGCCTCGCCCAGCGACAGCCGCAGCACGAGGGTCGCCGCAATCGCCACGGCGGCCACGATATAGGGGCCGGGGCGAGGGTCGCTGAACAGGGGATAGGGGGTCGGCCGGACCGCCTTCATGTCGTGTCTCTGTCGCGCGGGAAGCGCCTTTGGTCCTTATAGCCGAGGGGCGGATCTTCGCGAGGCGTCATCGCCAGCCGGCCGCTCCGGGCCTTTGATCGAGGTCAAGGCGTGCGGCCCGCGCTCCGGCGACCTTGGCGATTTCAGGACAGGGAGAGTCTTCATGTCTGACGGACAAATCGCATATCTTTCACTGGTCGTCGTCGCGTTCACGACCTTCGCCGTGGTTTTGCTTGGCGTCTATATCCACGCCAATCGGGACTAGGACTGAGGGGCTGACAGGTTCAGCGTCCGCCCACAGATCGCCAGCGGCGCGGGCCGGTGGCTGACCAGCACCACCCCCTGGCCCGTGCGGTCCAGCCGTGCGGCCAGCCGGTCCAGCACCACGGCCTCGGTGGCGGCGTCCAGGCCCTCGGTCGGCTCGTCCAGCAACAGCCACGGCGCGGGTCGCAGCAGGGCGCGGGCCAGGGACAGTCGTCGCCGTTCGCCGCCCGAAAGGCGTTCGCCATTGTCGCCCAGCCAGGCGTTCAGCCCGGCCGGCGCCGAGCGGATGCGCTCGTCCAGGGCGGCGTCGCGCAGGGCTTCCCACATCTCATCGTTAGACACGTCCGGCGCGGCCAGGCGCAGGTTGTCGGCCACCGTGCCGGCGATCAGGGCCGCGTCCTGAGGCGCCAGGGCGAAGGCCGCGCGGACTGCCGAAGGGGGTAGATCGGCCAGATCCGCGCCGCCCAGCCTGATGGTTCCGGGCGCGCTGGGGCGCAGGGCCACCAGGCGTTCCAGCAGGGTCGTCTTACCGGCGCCCGAAGGCCCGGTGATCGCGATGCGGTCTCCCGCTGCGAAGTCCTGGTCCAGCAGCCGCAGGTCGGGCGTCGACAGGCCGGGCGCGACGGCGGCCGTCGGCCCGTGTTGCAGCACGGCGTCCAGCCGGTCGGCCGCCTGATTGGCGGCGCCATCCTGGTCGAAGGCGGCGGCCAGGCCGGCGACGCCCTCTATGGCCATGGCGGCCGCTAGACCCGCCAGCGCCGCCAGCGCAGGGCCGGCCGGGACGGCCAGGACCACGGCGATGACGACCGCCAGGCCGAGGATCGCGGCCTGCGAGAAGGCGATCCAACCCCGGGCCCGGGCGGCGCGCAGTCGGGCTTCATCGACGGCCTCACCCTGCGTCGCCAGAGTCTCGCCGGCCCAGGCCTCCAGGCCATAGGCGCGTAGTTCGGGCGCGGCGGCGGACAGACTGGCGGCGGCGTCCTTCAACGCGCCCATGCGGGTTTGGATTTCGCGGCCGGCGGGGGCGGAGAAGCAGCGGGCCAGGGCGCGGGCCACCAGGATCGCGGCGGCGGCTGACAGCAGGATCGCAAGGGCCGTCGTCCAGCCCGACAGTGCGCCCAGCGCCACCCCCGCGGCGACGGCGGCGCCTGCGCCCCAAGGGGCCGACAGCCGCACGAACCTTGTCTCGACCGCGTCGACATCCTGCACCAGCCGGGCCGAAGCCTCGCCGCCGGAAAGGGCCAGGGCGGCGGCGGGCGGGGCGGCGGCCAGCGCGGAAAACAGCTCTGGCCGGATCGCGGCGAGTGATCGCAGGGCGGCCGCGTGGGCGCTGAGGCGTTCGCCATAGCGCGCGCCGGTGCGCAGGATGGCCAGCAGACGGATGGCGGCGCTGGGCAGCAGCACATTGAAGGCCTGGGCGCTGGCGAGGCCCGCCAGTCCCGCCAGGGCGGAGGCGGTGATGAACCAGCCCGACAGTCCCAGCAGCAGGGTGGAGGAACCCCCAACCACGGCGGCGCAGGCGGCGGCCAGCATCAGGCCCTCGGCGTGTCGGCGACGCTGGGCGCGGATCAGGGCCTGAAGGGGCGAGGCGCTCATGTCAGTCTCACCACATGGTCGGCCAGGTCGGCGACGGCCTGCGAGTGCGTGGCGATCAGGGTGGTGCGCCCTCTGGCGGCCTCGCGGAGGGCGGACAGCAGGTCAGCCTCGGCGGCGGCGTCGAGATTGGCGGTGGGCTCGTCCATCAGCAGGATCGGCGCCGGTTTGAGGATGGCGCGGGCCAGGGACAGCCGCCGGCGCTCGCCGCCCGACAGTCCACCGCCGCGCTCATCCAGCCAGGCGTCCAGACCGCCCGGTCGCATGGCCAGGGCGCCGGCCAGGCCCACGCGCTGGGCGGCGGCTTCTATTTCTTGGCGGGTGGCGTCGCGGTGGGCCAGGGCGATGTTGTCGGCGATGGAGCCCGGCGTGATCAGCGGGTGCTGACCGGCCCAGGCGATCTGGCCCGACAGCGCGCCAAGCTCGGCCAGGGGGCGGCCGTCGATCAGCACCGCGCCGGCGCTCAGCGGCGCCAGGTCGAGCAGCAGGTTGAGGATAGAGGTCTTGCCGGAGCCGCTGGGACCCAGCAGGGCGACGATCTTGCCCGCCGGGACCTCCAGGTCGAACCCCTGCAGCGCGGGCGCGTCGGCGTCCGGATAGTGGACGCTCACCCCGCTGAAGCGGATCACGGGCGGCGCGGTCAGGATCGGTGCGGCCGGGCGAGGCTGCGGACAGGGCAGGGCGATCAGGCTGGCGGTCGCGGCCTCGGCGGCCTGACGGTCGTGATAGGCGGCGGCCAGACGCCGCATCGGCAGATAGACCTCCGGCGCCAGGGCCAGCACGAAGAAGGCGCGCTTGAGGTCCAGCTGCTCCGGGACCGGGAAGGGCAGGAGGCGCAGCAGGTTGAAGCCGCAATAGACCGCCACCATGGCCACCGACAGGGCGGCGAAGAATTCCAGTGCGCCAGACGAGAAGAAGGCTACCCGCAGGACGCGGATGGTGCGGGTCGCCAGCTCGTCGGCGGAGCGGGCCAGGTCGCGCGTGATCCGGCTCTCGGCCTGGAAGGCCAGCACGACCGGCAGGGCGCGTACCCGGTCGAGGAACAGGCCCGACAGACGCTCCAGCGCCACGAACTGGGCGCGGGATTCGGCGGCGGCCGCCGTTCCCGCCAGGGCCATGGCGATGATGAACGGGAGCATGGCCCCCAGCAGAATGCCGGCGGCGATCGGGCTGGCGACGGCGGCGACGGCGATCAGGGCCAGAGGCGTGGCGGTCGCCGCGAACCGCGCCGGCAGGAAGCGCGAGACATGGCCGTCCAGCGCCTCGACCCCTTCGACCAGGGCGGTGGTCGCATCCCCGCTCGACATCGCGCCGCCAGGCTTGCGGGCCATCAGGGCGGTGGCGGCGTCGCTGCGGGCGGCGGTCTTGACCAGGGCAGCGGCCCTGGCGCCGGCCTCACCGGCCAGCTTGGCCATGACACCGCGTGCGATCATGGCGACGGCCAGCAGGGCCAGCCATCCCTGGAAGTCGCGCCCGGTGGCCAGGGCGTCGACGGCGCAGGCCAGGGCCGCAGCGAAGGCGGTCGCCGCCGCCCCATCCAGCAGGACCAGAGCGCGCGCGCGGCGCAGGGGGGCTGCGCCGGCCCTTGCGAGGTCCTTCAATCTTGTCGCGACCTGGGAGGGGCCAGCGATAAGCGCTGGACGAGCTTGCATGGGTTCAGTGTAGTTTGCCGGCGACCGCCGGCCTTGATCTGGATCAAGGTCTTCGCGGCCGGACCGGCCTAGGGCAGTGCTCTCGGTCGGCGCGATCATTCGCCGTCCGTTTCGGAGCTGTGTATGGACCCCGCCGTCGTCGATCTCTCGAGGCTGCAGTTCGCGCTGACCGCGCTGTACCACTTCCTGTTCGTGCCTCTGACCTTGGGGCTCTCGTTCATGCTCGTCATCATGGAGAGCATCTACGTGATGACCAAGCGTCCAATCTGGCGAACCGTCACGCGGTTCTGGGCCGGGTTGTTCGGTATCAACTTCGTCCTGGGCGTGGCTACGGGCCTGACCATGGAATTCCAGTTCGGCATGAACTGGTCCTACTACTCACATTATGTCGGCGATATCTTCGGTGCGCCGCTGGCGATCGAGGGCCTGATGGCCTTCTTCCTGGAAGCCACCTTCGTCGGCCTGATGTTCTTCGGCTGGGACAAGCTGTCCCGCGTGGGCCATCTGTTCGTGACCTTCATGGTCGCCATCGGCACCAACTTCTCGGCCCTCTGGATCCTGGTCGCCAACGGCTGGATGCAAAATCCCGTGGGCGCGGCGTTCAATTCCGACACCATGCGCATGGAGGTCACCGACTTCCGCGCGGTGCTGTTCAACCCGGTGGCCCAGGCCAAGTTCGTCCATACCGTCAGCGCGGGCTACACCATCGCCGCCGTCTTCGTGCTGGGGGTCTCGGCCTGGTATCTGCTGAAGGGCAAGCACATCGGCGTCGCCAAGCGCTCGATGACGGTCGCCGCCGCCTTCGGCCTGGCCTCGTCCCTGTCGGTCGTCGTGCTGGGCGACGAGAGCGGCTACGCCCTGACCGACAACCAGAAAATGAAGCTGGCCGCGCTGGAGGCCATGTGGGAGACCGAACCCGCCCCGGCCGGCCTGACCGCCTTTGGCATTCCCAGCCTCAAGGACCGCCAGACCCACTACGAGGTCAAGATTCCCTATGTGCTGGGCCTGATCGCCACGCGCAGCATCGACACGCCGGTGGCGGGTATTTTCGAGCTGGTCGCCACCGCCGAGGACCGCATCGAGTCCGGCGTCGTCGCCTATGGCGCGGTCGAAGCGCTGAAGGCCAATCCCAAGGACATGGCCGCCCGCGCGACCTTTGAGCTGCATCGCCGCGACCTGGGCTATGGCCTGCTGCTCAAGCGCTATGTCTCTGATCCGCGCATGGCCGACGCCGCGACCATCAGGAAGGCCTCGTGGGACACCGTGCCCAATGTGCCGGTGATGTTCTGGGCGTTCCGGATCATGGCGGGCACGGGCCTGCTGATGATCGCCCTGTTCGCCACCGCCTTCGTGCTGGTGACCCTGCGCAAGCACCAGACCAAATGGTTTCTGGTCCTGGCCGTCTGCGCCATCCCGCTGCCCTGGATCGCCACCGAGCTGGGCTGGATTCTGGCCGAGGTCGGTCGCCAGCCCTGGGCGGTGGAGGGCGTGTTGCCCACCTTCCTGGGCGCCTCCAGCCTGAGCGTCGCCCAGCTGTGGACCACCATCATCGCCTTCACCCTGCTGTACGGCGCCCTCGCGGTGGTCGAGGTCGGGCTGATCCTGCGTCACATCAAGAAGGGCCCTTTCGCCGAGCAGGAGGCGTTCGCCGCTTCCCCCGCCGGCGAACCGGCCGTCGCCTGAGGAATGACCGTCATGGAACTTCCAATCGACTACGCGACCCTGCGGGTCATCTGGTGGGCGCTGATGGGCGTCCTGCTTATCGGCTTCGCCCTCACCGACGGCTTTGACATGGGGGTCGGCGCGCTCTTGCCCTTCGTCGCGAAGACCGACCAGGAGCGCCGCATGGTGATCAACACCGTCGGGGCCACCTGGGAAGGCAACCAGGTGTGGTTCATCCTGGGTGGCGGCGCGATCTTCGCGGCCTGGCCGCTCGTCTATGCGGTCAGTTTCTCGGGCTTCTACCTCGCCATGTTCCTGGTGCTGGCGGCGATGATCCTGCGGCCGGTCGGCTTCAAGTATCGCTCCAAGCGGCCCGACCCGCGCTGGCGGTCCTTCTGGGACTGGGCGCTGTTCACCGGCGGCTTCGTGCCGGTGCTGGTGTTCGGCGTGGCGGTCGGCAACGTCCTGCAGGGCGCGCCCTTCCGCTTCGACAGCGATCTGCGCATCTCGTATCTCGGCTCGCTCCTGGGCCTGTTCTCGCCCTTCGCCCTGCTGTGCGGCCTGCTGTCGGTCTCGATGCTGGTGCTGCACGGCGCGGCCTGGCTGACCGTCAAGGCCGAGGTGGGGCCGGTCACCGAACGCGCTCGCCGCTTTGGCGAGATCGCCGGCCTGGCCAGCATCGTGCTGTTCGCCGCCGGCGGCTTCTATGTCGCGTTTGGCGGGATGGGCTTCCGGCTGGAAGGTCTGACCGACGCCGCCGGACCGTCCAATCCGCTGCGCACCACGGTGGTGGCCGCGCCCGGCGCCTGGCTCGACAACTATGTGCGCAATGGCTGGATGATCCTGGCGCCAGTGCTGGGCTTTGTCGGCGCGGCCGCGGCCCTGTTGGGGCTCCGCTTCGACAAGGCGCCGCTGTCGTTCGCCGGCTCTACAGCCTCGACCCTGGGCATCATTTCGACCGTCGGCCTGTCGATGTTCCCGTTCATCCTGCCAAGCGCCATCGATCCGCGCTCGAGCCTGACGGTGTGGAACGCCTCGTCCAGTCACCTGACGCTGTTCATCATGCTGATCTGCACGGTGATCTTCCTGCCGCTGGTCCTGCTCTACACCGCCTGGGTCTACAAGGTTCTGTGGGGACGCAGCACGACGGGCGCCCTGACCACCAACCCCGACCTGTATTAGGGAGACGAGACGATGTGGTATTTCGCGTGGATCCTGGGCCTGGGCCTGGCCGTCGCCTTCGGCGTGCTCAACGGCGTCTGGTACGAGTTCAACCTGTCGGACGACGGCGATGAGGGCCTGTCAGAGCCCTGATGCAGGGCGCGGCATGCCGGATTGGACGATTGCGACAATCCAGCGCGCTGGATTGGCGTCACCGTTAACCGTTGTTAAAGGGCGGATCGGGTCAAGTAGCACCGTGGTCTGGAGCGCGCCGAATACGCGAACCGGAGGCACGCCTGATCTGACGATCCCGGGGAAATCGATATGACCGACCAATCCGCCGAGCCGGCCCTGGAACTGATCTCCTTCTGCATCGGTGAGCAGGAGTTCTGCATCGACGTGAAGACCGTCCGCGAGATCCGCGGCTGGACTCCGGCGACGCCGATCCCGCACGCCCCGTCCTATCTGCGCGGCGTCATCAATCTGCGCGGCGCGATCATGCCGGTCATCGACCTGCGCAACCGCCTGGGCCTGGGCTTCACCGTTCCCGAGACCCGCCACGTGATCGTGGTCGTCGAGTGCCAGGACCGCCTGGCCGGCATCCTGGTGGACGCGGTCAGCGAGACCTTCACCGTGTCGCGCGACCACCTGCAGCCGGCTCCGGACCTGGGCGTCGAGGAACTGCGCTTCATCCAGGCGATCATCTCGATGGAAAACCGCCTGATCACCTATCTGCGCATGAACGACGTGTTCCCGGCGGTCATCCGCGAAGCGGCCTAAGCGCTTCCAGCCTTCTGGTTTCGAAAAGCCGCCGTCCGCTCATGCGGGCGGCGGCTTTTTCGTGGCCCTAAGCCTTGCGCACGATCAGGGCGGCGGCGGCGTGGAAGCCGGCCTCGGCCTCGGCGGCGGCGGCGACGCCCGCGTGGCGGTCAGCCGCGACGCTCATGGCCGCCCGGCCGGTGGTGGGGGCGGCATAGCTGGCCGAGACCCGGCGTGCGTCCTGAGCGCGCAGGGTGGCGTTTGAGGCCTGGGTCTCGTGCCAGGTCGCCAGCTGGTCGGCGGTCAGCCGGCCCTCGGGCGAGGCGTCGGCATGGGGCATGACCTCGCCAAAGCCGAGCGCCACGAAGCCGTGGATGACGCCGTAGTCCTCTTCCGAAAGTACAAATGTAATCTGACGCTCTTCGGTCTGGCCTGTATAAACTTCACTTTCCGGATCGAATTCGCGCAGCACCAAGATGTCGCCGACCGAGAAGTCGCGGTCATTGCGGCGGATCTCGAAGCGCTTCTTGCCCGAGCGGACAGCGGCGAAATACTGCGGCCAGGTCTTCAGTTCGTGGCGGTGCATGGTCTTGGCCTTCGTATGCGCATCGAGTCGGGGCAAATGGGATCGTGGGTGTCGAACGCCAGACCCTAGCGGAGGATTAATCCCACCGCACGCGGCTGTGGAGCGTCCTTGACGCAGGGGAGGCGTTTGACGGCCGGAATAACGCTGATACGCTTTACTGAACAACGATAAGTCAGGGGCGGGACATGACGGGCAAGCTTCCCAAGGCGTGCATCATCGGCGCGGGCTGTAGCGGCTTCACCACGGCCAAGCGGCTCAAGGACGTGGGCGTTCCCTATGACTGCTTCGAGATGTCCGATGACATCGGCGGCAACTGGTACTTCAAGAACCCCAACGGACTGTCGGCCTGCTACGAGAGCCTGCACATCGACACTTCCAAGTGGCGCCTGGCCTTCGAGGATTTCCCGGTCCCGGCCGAATGGCCCGACTTTCCGCATCACGCCCAGCTGCTGCAGTACTTCAAGGACTATGTCGCCCATTTCGGCCTGCGCGAGACCATCACCTTCAACACGAAGGTGGAGACCGCCCGCCGCACCGACGACGGCCTGTGGGCGGTGACGCTGGCAAGCGGCGAGACGCGACTCTACGACGTGCTGTTCGTCTGCAACGGCCACCACTGGGACCCGCGCATTCCCGACTATCCCGGCGAGTTCGACGGCCCCGCCTTCCACGCCCACGCCTATAGCGACCCGTTCGACCCCGTCGACATGCGCGGCAAGAACGTCGTGGTGGTGGGCATGGGCAATTCGGCCATGGATATCGCCAGCGAGCTCTCGCAACGCCCGATCGCCAAGAACCTGTGGGTCTCGGCCCGGCGCGGGGTCTGGGTGTTTCCGAAATATCTGAACGGCAAGCCGGCCGACAAGTCCGCCCTGCCGGCCTGGATGCCGCGCAAGCTGGGCCTGGCCCTGACCCGCAAGGTGCTGAAAAAGTCCATCGGCCGGATGGAAGACTACGGCCTCCCCAAGCCCGATCACGAGCCGCTGGAGGCCCACCCCTCGGTCTCGGGCGAGTTCCTCACCCGGGCCGGCTGCGGCGACATCAAGTTCAAGCCGGCCATCGCGGCGCTGGAGGGGCCCAATGTGCGGTTCGCCGACGGCAGCGTGGAACAGGTCGACGCCATCGTCTTCGCCACCGGCTACAAGATCAGCTTCCCGTTCTTCGACGATCCGGACCTGGTCCCGGGCCCGGATCACCGCTTTCCGCTGTTCAAGCGGATGATGAAGCCGGATGTCCCCAACCTGTTCTTCATGGGCCTGGCCCAGCCCCTGCCCACCCTGGTGAACTTCGCCGAGCAGCAGGCCAAGCTGGCGGCGGGCTATCTGGCGGGGACCTATGCGCCGCCGTCGGCCGACGAGATGGTCAAGATCACCGCCAGGGACGAAGAGCGCCATCTGGGCCAGTTCTACGCCTCGGCGCGGCACACGATTCAGGTGGATTTCAACGTCTATTGCGCGGACCTGAAGAAGGAGATCGCAAAGGGCGAGAAGCGGGCGCGGGCGGCGGGGAACCGGCTGCCGGTGGCGGCGCGGGCCGAGACGGCTTCCGTTCAGGCCGTCGTCGCCTGACTAAACCTGTCATCCCGGGCGGCGTAGCCGACCCGGGACCCAGGGGCCGGCGCAGTGCGGTTGCCCCTGGGTCCCGGCTCTCCGCTTCGCTGCGGCCGGGATGACAAGGTAAGGGATAGGGGAAGTAGAGCTGGAACCCCGAAAATGCCCAAGATCGACCTCGACAAGGACACCCGCGCCAAGCTGACCGACGGCCTGTCGCGCTATCTGAGGGACGAGCTGGATCTGGAGGTCAAAGGCTTCGACGCCCAGTTCCTGCTCGACTTCATCACCGAGCGGCTGGGGCCCTACTATTACAATCAGGGTCTCCACGACGCCCAGGCGCTGTTCGCCAAGAAGATCGAGAGCGTCACCGACGCGGTCTATGAGCTGGAGCAGCCGACGAAGCCCTTCTAGACTCCGCTCTCCCCGGCGTTGGCTTCGCCGCACTGACGTGTCGCCGGGGAGAGCGGGGTGTGTTGGCTCCCCCAGCGGCAGCATTGACCTCCGGCCCGCCAGACGCATCATCCCTGAACGGTGATCAGTCTGCGCATGACGTGACGACGCTAGGGAAGGAACAGCATGCCGATCGTCCGCGCGCGGCGAAAGTCTTGCCCCATGCGGCGGAATGAGGCTCAAATCATGACGGGGCGTCACGATCGCCTCGTTCCTGAGTCGCGTTTGATGTCGAATATCGCCTATTTCCCCAAGGCCCCGGTTGTGGACGATCGGCCCGGCAAGCGCGAACGCACCAAGGTCGCCAATCGCCAGGCCATCCTCGATGCGGCGCGGGAAGTGTTCGGCGAGCTGGGTTATGACGCCGCCACGGTGCGCGACATTATCCGCCGCACGGGTTTGGCCTCGGGCACTTTCTACAACTACTACAAGTCCAAGGAAGAAGTGTTCGACGCCCTGGCCGACGACGGCGCGCGGCGCTTTCGGCCGCTGCTGCGGGTCGAGGTCGAGAAGGCCGTCGACTTCGAGTCGTTCCTGCGCGGTGCGATCACCGCGTATTTCGTCTTCGTCGCCACCGAGCAGGAGACCTGGCGCCTGAATCGGCCCGCGGGCGAACCGATCCCCCAAGCTCGGGCCACGCCCGAGATCGTGGCGGTGTTCGACCAGGTGCGCGAAGGCTTCGCCAAGGTTCTGGAGCTTGAGCACGCGCCGGCTGTCGACCTGGACTATCTGACCGCCGCCTGCATCGCCGTGGCGCGCGAAGTCAGCGACAAGATGCTGGAGCGCCGTCCGGTCGATACGGCCGGCGCCGCTGACTTTGCCGTCAAACTGATCCTCGGCGGCCTTCCCGCCCTTCCCAAACTCTAGTCCCTTACCCGGAGCTCGCATGGCTGACGCCGCCGTCCAGAAGTTCATTCTGAAGACCATCCTGTCCCTGCCCAGCCCGATCCTGCGGGCCATGTCCGGGGGCGGGGTGGTCTATCGCGGCGGCCGCACCCTGGACCCGCGCTTCCAGTTCTTCGCCCACACCGCCCAGAAGATGCCGTCGATGACGACCCTGCCGCCCGACGTGGCGCGCGAGGCCAGCGCCAAGGGTCTGGGCGCGGTGTCGGGACCGCCGGAGCCCGGCGTGCGGACGGAAAGCCTGTCGATTGAAGGGCCGGGCGGGCCCTTGCCGCTGCGTGCCTATCGCCCGGCCGAGCAGGACGCCGACGCCCCCCTGATCGTCTTCGCCCATTTCGGCGGCGGGGTGATCGGCGATCTGGAAACCTGCCACGCCTTCTGCGGTATCCTGGCCCGGATCGCCAAGACCGCCGTGCTGTCGGTCGACTATCGCCTGGCGCCCGATCACCGCTTCCCGGCCGGTCTGGACGACGTGCTGGCCGCCTATCGCTGGGGCCGCGACAACGCTGCCCGTTTCGGCGCTCGGCCAGGCACGGCGGCCATCGGCGGCGACTCGATGGGCGGCAACTTCGCCGCCATCATCGCCCAGGAGATGCAGCGCACGGGCGAGGCCCAGCCGGCCCTGCAGCTGCTGATCTATCCCGCCGTCGACGTGGCCAGCGAGACGGCCTCGATGACCACCTATGCCGACGCCTATCCGCTGAGCCGGCCGATCATGGACTGGTTCATGGGTCACTATATGGGCCCCGACGCCGATCCGGCCGACCCACGCCTGTCGCCCAACAAGGCGGCCGATCTCGCGGGCCTGGCGCCGGCCGTGGTGATCACCGCCGGCTTTGATCCGCTGGTCGACCAGGGCGAGGCCTATGCCAAGCGCCTGCAGGCCGCCGGCGTGCCGGTGACCTATCGTTGCTATGACAGCCTGGCCCATGGCTTCACGGCCTTTACCGGGGCGGTGCCGGCGGCCGACGCGGCCTGCCGCGAGGTGGCGCGGCTGGTGCGCGAGGCCTTCGTGGCGGGACCCGATAAGTAGGACGGGCGGAGACCGGATAGTCCGGACTTTTTCTGGATAAACTCCACAAAAACATCCGCTCTCCCCGGCGAAGGCCGGGGCGGGGCTAGTGCGGGAGGCGTTCGATTGAATCGCGTGAGTCGCATTGTTCTTCTCCCTTCCCCCTTTGATGGGGGAAGGGCGGGGATGGGGGTGACCCCGCCGGACGGTTTTGCTCGGCCGAGCCCCATCCTGAACCGCTGTCACCCCCATCCCCAACCCTTCCCCCATCAAAGGGGGAAGGGGGCATGAGAGCGCTTGTCGTCGAGAGCCTGGCCCCCGACTACGCCGGCTGCGCGGTCCGCGAGGTCGCCACGCCGACGCCCGGTCCCGGCGAGGTGCTGGTCGAGGTCAAGGCCGCCAGCGTCAACTTCCCCGACCTGCTGATGACCCGCGGCGAATACCAGTTCAAGCCGCCCACGCCCTTCACCCCGGGTCTGGACCTGGCCGGCGAGGTCGCGGCGCTGGGGCAGGGGGTCTCGGGCTTTTCCGTGGGCGATGCGGTGGTCGGCGGCGCGCGGCTGGGGGCCTTCGCGCACTATGCCGTGGTCTCGGCCGAGGCCCTGAAGCCCAAGCCCCAGCGTCTGTCGTTCGCCCAGGCCGCCGCCTATGGCGCGGCCTATCTGACCGCCTATGTCGCCCTGGTGCGCCGGGCGCGGATCGAGCCGGGCGACTGGGTGCTGGTCCACGGCGCGGCCGGCGGGGTAGGTCTGGCGGCGGTGGACCTGGCCAAGGCTCTGGGCGCACGGGTGATCGCGGCCTCGGCCTCTGACGACAAGCTGGCGGCCATCCAGGCGCTGTATGCGCCTGACGCTGTCGTCAACGTCACCGGCGGCTTTCGCGATCAGGTGAAAGCCATCACCGGCGGGCGCGGGGCCGACATCATCTATGACCCCGTGGGCGGCGACGTGTTCGACGAGAGCGTGCGCTGCATCGCCTTTGACGGCCGGCTGCTGGTGATCGGCTTCACCTCCGGGCGGATCCCGACGGTCTCGGTCAATATGCCGCTGATCAAGGGCTTCTCGGTTATGGGCGTGCGGGCCGGCGAATATGGCCGGCAGTTCCCCGAGAAGGGCCGAGAGAACGGCGAGGCGGTGTGGCGCATGGCCAACGAAGGGGTGATCTCGCCGCATGTGCATGCCCAGCTGCCGCTGGAGCGCTGGCGTGAGGCGTTTGATCTGCTGGCCGAGCGCAAGGTGGTGGGCAAGGCGGTGATTGTTCCTTGAAAGCTCTCATCCCGGCTCGGCGCTTCGCTTGGCCGGGATGACAGTTTCAGCGGCCGACTCAGGTTGACAGCCGTCGCCCCTTCCCTTATCCACCGCCCCTCACTCGCGGAGGCCTTGCGGCCCTTGCGTCCCATTATTATCGGAGCCACCTCGTGAAGCGGACATTCCAGCCGTCGAAGCTCGTGCGAGCCCGCCGTCACGGCTACCGCGCACGTATGGCCACCAAGAACGGCCAAAAAATCGTTGCGCGTCGCCGCGCCAAGGGCCGTAAGCGCCTGACGGCCTAAGAACGGCTCACCCCGTTCTTTTTCCCGCTTCGGCGGGAAGCACAGACCATGATAAAAGCCGCCTTTTCCCAGAGCCTGACCTCAGGTTTTCGCCGGAAAGGGCGGCTTTTTTCATGACCGCGATCCAGCCCGCAGATGCGGTGAAGATCGAGCGCCTGAAAAAGCGCCCCGATTTCCTCAAAGCCGCCAAGGCGCCCGCCCTGTCGCGCGGCGCGGTGTTCATGCAGATGCGCGCCCGACTCGACGATGATCCCCTGATCCGTGTGGGATTCACCGCCACCAAGAAGGTCGGCGGCTCGGTCGAGCGCAATCGCGCCAAGCGCCGCCTGCGCGAGGCCGCAAGGCTGTTGTTACCCCTTCATGGCCGCCCCATGTACGACTATGTATTCATCGCGCGCGGCGGCACCCGCACCCGCGAATGGGGGCGTTTGCTTGACGATGTGAAAACCGCGCTGATAAGCCTCGCGGCCGAACATGATCGCGCGGAGGCTCGGGCCAGGCTGGCTCAATCCGCTGATCTTCCCAAAGACCCGTCTTCTGACGCTCAACCTGCTAACCCAGGCGCGCCCGATCCCTCCGTTTCCGGTTAAGTCATCCATGCAGAACGACAACAAAAACACGTTGATGTTCATCGTCAGCGCGTTCGCGATCCTGATCGGGTACCAGTTCTTCATCCTGGGTCCGCAGCAGAAGAAGGCCGACGCCGAGTTGCAGGCCAAGAAGGCCGCCGAGGCCCGGATGGTCGCGACCCAGCCTGGCGTGGTGCTCGGCCCCGATGGTCGTCCTGCGCCGCTGAAGCTGTCGCGAGACGCCGCCAAGGCCCAGAGCCCGCGCGTCGCCGTCGATACGCCGGCCCTGTCGGGTTCGATCTCGCTGCGCGGCGCCCGGATCGATGACCTGTGGCTCAAGCGCTATGGCCAGACCACGTCCAAGACCTCGCCGCCGGTCGAGCTGTTCCGCCCCGAGGGCGCCGAGCATGCCTGGTTCGCAGACTTCGGCTGGGCCGGCGCCAACCTGCCGGGCCTGCCCGACAGCCGCACCCTGTGGACCACCGCGCCGGGCCAGACCCTGACCCCGACCTCGCCGGTCGTCATGACCCATGACAACGGCCAGGGCCTGATCTTCACCCGCACCATTTCGGTCGATGTCGACGCCATGTTCACCGTGGCCGACAGCGTCCGCAACCAGGGTGGCCAGACCCTGTCCCTGGCGCCCTATGCCTCCGTTCAGCGCCAGGGCATCCCCGAAAAGCTCGGCAAGAACCAGATCATCCACGAAGGCGCCATCGGCGTGTTCGGCGGCGCCGACGGCAAGAACCACGAACTCAAGCAGTCCAAGTACGGCAAGTGGAAGAAGGACAAGCCACTCGAGACCTTCACCTCGAAGGGTGGCTGGACCGGCGTCACCGACCAGTACTGGCTGGCGGCCCTGATCCCCGACCAGACGCAGGACGTCGCGGCCCAGTACCGCGTCACCCAGGCCGGACCGGTCGACATCTATGACGTCAATATTGTGGGCCAGACCAGGACCCTGGCCCCCGGCCAGACCCTGAGCCAGAGCACCCGTCTGTTCGCCGGCCCCAAGACCGTGCCCCTGCTGCGTCAGTATGAATATGGCGGCGAGCCGCCGGCCTGGTGGAAGTTCTGGGACGGCAAGAAGGCCGAGGTGCCGCGCTTCGACGACGCCGTCGACTGGGGCATGTTCAGCTTCTTCACCCGCCCGATCTTCAACATCATGGAGATGTTCTACAAGTGGGTCGGCAACTTCGGCGTCGCCATCCTGCTTCTGACCGTGGCCCTCAAGCTCGTGCTCTATCCGCTGGCGGACAAGAGCTACGAGTCGATGGCCAAGATGAAAAAGATCGCCCCCGAGGTCGAAAAGCTGAAGGCCAAGTTCAAGGACGATCCGACCAAGCAGCAGCAGGAAATGATGGCGCTGTACGGCAAGGAGAAGATCAATCCGATGATGGGCTGCCTGCCCATGCTGATCCAGATCCCGGTGTTCTACTCGCTGTACAAGGTGCTGACGGTGACCATCGAAATGCGGCATGCGCCGTTCTTCGGCTGGATCCGCGATCTGTCGGCGCCCGAGCCCACCAGCCTGTTCAACCTGTTTGGCCTGATCCCCTATGATCCGGGCGCCCTGCCGCTGGTCGGCGCCATGATCGCCCACCTGGGCATCTGGCCGCTGCTGTATGGCGTGACCATGTGGCTGACCACGGCCATGAACCCGCCGGCCGCTGACCCGATCCAGCAGAAGATCTTCCAGTGGTTCCCGGTGATCTTCACCTTCACCCTGTCGGGCTTCGCCGTGGGTCTGGTGATCTACTGGTGTTGGTCCAACGTCCTGACCATCTTCCAGCAGTACATCATCATGCGCCGCTACAAGGTCGAGAACCCGATCGACCAGATCATCGCCCGCTTCCAGGGCAAACCCACCGTGGCGACCTGATGACCGAACCCAACTTCGCGCCCGCTCCCGGTCCCGTCTTCACCGAGGAAGAGATCGAGGCGGCGCGCGTGCTGTTCGCCCAGCCGGTGGCCTTCATGATGGGGGCCGTCAACATGGACGGCCTGCCCCATCCGATCGCACCGGAAGTGTGCTTCGCCGGCCGCTCCAATGTCGGCAAGTCCAGCCTGATCAACGGTCTGGTCGGCCAGAAGTACCTGGCCCGCGCCTCCAACGAGCCGGGCCGCACGCGGGAGATCAACTTCTTCCTGCTGGCCGAGAAGCTGCGCCTGGTCGACCTGCCGGGCTATGGCTTCGCGCGCGCCTCGAAGACCACTGTCAGCAAGTTCCAGGACCTGGGCCGGGCCTATCTGCGCGGCCGGGCCACCCTGCGCCGTGTCTATCTGCTGATCGACGCCCGCCATGGCCTCAAGAAGGTCGACCAGGAAGCCCTCGACGCCCTGGATACGGCGGCGGTCTCCTATCAGATCATCCTGACCAAGTCCGACAAGATCAAGCCGCACGAGGTCGAGAAGGTCACCGCCGAGACCGTGAAGGCGATCGCCAAGCGCCCGGCGGCTTTCCCGCGCGTTCTGGCTACCTCGTCGGAAAAGGGCCTGGGCATGCCGGAGCTGCGGGCCGAGATCGCACGGGTCTGTCTGGACGAATAGCGGGCGGGGCTTTCGCAAGTTCGGCCTGTAGGCGATCTTCGGCCGGCTAGGTTGGGGTGCGGTATGAGCAAGGCCGTTGTTCTCCTTGGCGCGGATCACCGCGGATACGCCCTGAAGGCGCATCTGATCGACTGGCTGGAGCACTATGGCTATGCGCCCAAAGACGTAGGTGCGCACGGTCCGGAGCGTTGCGACGCCCTGGACTACGCCCGGAAGCTTGCGGCGGAATTCCAGTCAGGTTCGGCCAGATTTGGCATTCTGATTTGCGGTTCGGGTCAGGCGATGGCCATGAGCGCCAATCGCTTTCAGCACCTGCGCGCGGCGCTGTGCGGCAGCGTCGAGATGGCCAGGACCACGCGCGAGCACAACGACGCAAATGTCCTGGTGCTCGGCGCGGATTCGACGTCGCAAGACGAGGCGCTGGAAATTCTCCGGGCGTTTCTGGGAACCGGATTCCTGGGCGGCAGGTATGCCGATCGCCGCGATGCGCTGACAGCCCTGGGCGGTCTTTAAACCGGCGGCAGGCATTTCCCCCCGGGCCCCAGCGGCCGCGTCTAGAGCATTTTCCGATCAGTCTGCATCATACCCTGCGGCGGCGAAGTAGTTGGCGCATTCCTTGGGTGTGAAGGTGTCGATGATCTGGGCGATGGCCTTCCAGAGTTGATCTCTGGTGCGGGCGGCGGCCTTTCGAAGCATGGCCTTGAGCTTTGAGAAGGCATTCTCGATGGGATTGAGGTCGGGGCTGTAGGGCGGCAGGAAGAGAAGGGTTGCTCCGGCGGCCTCGATGGCGCGGCGGGCGGCGGCGTTGCGGTGACTGGCCAGGTTGTCGAGGATGACGATGTCGCCGGGCGCCAGGGTGGGGGCCAGCACCTGTTCTGCGTAGGCCTGGAACCAAAGGCCGGTCATCGGGCCGTCCACGACCATGGGCGCGGTCATGCCGTTCAGCCTCAGGCCGCCGATGAAGGTGGTGGTCTTCCAGTGGCCGTGCGGCACGCTGCAGCGCAGCCGCTGTCCGCGCGGCGCCCGGCCGTGGCGGCGGGCCATCTTGGTGGTGGCCCCGGTCTCGTCGAGGAACACCAGTCTCGCCGGATCCAGATCAAGCTGGCCGTCGAACCAGTCCTGACGGCGCTTCAGGACGTCGGGACGGCTCTGCTCGTCCGCGTGCGCCGACTTTTTTTGAGCGTGATCCCGCGACGGCCGAAGAACCGCCAGATCGAGGCGCTGCTTACCGCAACCCCGCGCCCGGCCAGCGCCGCCTCGATCTCGGCCAAGGTGATGTCCGGCCGCTCATCGATCAGGCCCAGGATCACATCCGCCTGCGCCTCGATGCGGCCCGACCGACGGTCGCCGCCCAGAGGCCCCGGCCGCACATCGCCCGTCCGCCGCGACAGCGCCCGCCACCGGATCGCGCTCGCCGCGCTCACCCCGAACCGCGCCGCCGCCCCACGGCACGACATCCCCTCGTCAATCGCAGCGATCACCCGCTCGCGAAGATCTACCGACAGCGCCTTGCTCATCCATGCCGGCCTCCATCACCAGCAAGGAGCTTGAATCACCCCAAAGCTGATTTGGGAATCCCAATCGATTCAATCAGGTCGCCGAATGCTCTAGCTTAGGTTCCCGACCGCTTGTACGTGGCGGTGCAGCGTGCATTGCACTGGGCCCATTGGCTGGGACAGATGTCGTCGTCGCCGGCCTTGCAGAAATAGTAGCTCCGCGCGCAGGCGGCCCGGCACTGGCCGGCGTCGCCGCCCGGGCGGCTGGAGGCCAGCGGGATCAGCGGCTGCAGGGCGGTCTGCGGGACTGCGGCCACGGCGGGCGGCGGAGCCTTTTTCGGCGCGGGCTTCTGGTCGGCGCCGGCCGGCGAGGCCAGGGCGAGAGACACAAGCAGCAGGGCGAGGATGCGGCGCATGGGCGCGAGCCTAGGGCCCGGCGGTTAAGGTTTGGCTAACCATGTTTGCCTCTCCCCTTGCGGGAGAGGGTGGCCCGTGTGGCGGGTCGAGTGAGGGGTCTCGCGGGCCTTTCCGACAGGGCTTTCGACCCCTCATCCGTCGGCTGCGCCGACACCTTCTCCCGCAAGGGGAGAAGGGTCAGCCTTTCAGCTTCGCGATCAGCGCCATCGCCGCCGCCGGATTGCGCAGCTTGGCCCCGGAGATGAAATAGGCGAACACGTCGCCGCGCTGGGCCCAGTTGCGCGTCTGGGCGACCACGCCGTCCAGTTCCTCGGACGTCATGCCGGTCGGCTCGTCCTCGCGGCTGCACATCAGGCGGGCATAGGTGAAGTCGGCGGTCGGCTCGTCGATCCGGGGCCAGTCGGGCGACTCGTCGTCGACGGCATAGACGATGGCCGCGCCGTACTTTGCGGCCAGGTCATAGAAGGCCTGGGTCTGGAAGGTGGGGCTGCGCACTTCCAGTGCGTGGCGGGCAGGACGGCCGCCGATCTCCTTGGGCAACAGCTTGAGGAAGCCCTCGAAGTCGACGGGGTCGAACTTCTTGGTAGCCATGAACTGCCAGTTGATGGGGCCCAGCTTGGGACCCAGCTCTTCCAGCCCCTGGGTCAGGAATTTCTCCAGCGAGTCGTTGTTCTCGGACAGCACGCGGCGATTGGTGCAGTAGCGGCTGGCCTTGACCGAAAATACGAAGTCGTCGGGCGTCTCGTCGCGCCACTTTATCCAGCTGTTGGGCTTGAAGGTGGAATAGTAGGTGCCGTTGATCTCGATGCTGGTCAGGTTGGACGCAGCATATTTCAGCTCGTCCTTCTGCTTGACCGTGTCGGGATAGAACACGCCGCGCCAGGGCTCGAAGGTCCAGCCGCCGATGCCGGCCCGGATGACGCCTGTGGACATGTCTGTTCCCTTCCTGTTCCGCTGCGCACCCTAAGCGAGGCGCGAGGCGGTCGGCAAGGGGTGTCAGCCGCGAACCACGTTGCTGGGCGTTCCTGACGTGAAGGCTTCGATATTGCCCACGGTCACGGCCATGATCCGTTCCACCGCCTCCTGGGTGTCATAGGCCACGTGGGGCGTGACGATGACATTGGGCAGTTTCAGCAGGGCGTGGCTGGCGACCAGGGCGCGCAGGCCCTCGACGGCGGGCGGGGTTGCGGAGCGGAAGATCTGGGCCTCGTCGCGCAGCCAGGGCTCCTGGCTCAGCACGTCTAGGGCCGCCCCGGCGATCTGACCGGTCTGGAGGGCGTTGAGCAGGGCCTCGGCGTCGACCACCCCGCCCCGCGCGGTGTTGACCAATATGGCCGAGGGCTTCATCGCCGCAAACTGGGCTGCGCCGATCAGGCCTTCGGTGGCCGGGCCGCCGGGGATGTGCAGGGTCAGCACATCGCAGGCGGCGATCAGGGTCTCGAGCGGGACATAGGTGAAGCCCAGGGCCTTGGCCGCCGCCGGATCGGGCCGCATGTCGAAGGCGATGACGTCCATGTCGAAGCCCCTGGCGATCTTGATCACCCGCCGGCCGATCTGGCCCGTTCCGACCACGCCCAGGGTCTTGCCGCCCAGGTCAAAGCCCCGCAGCCCGCCCTGCGAGAAGTCGCCGCGCCGGGTGCGCTCGACGGCCTGGGGAAGCTTGCGAGCCAGGGCAAGCAGCAGGGCGAAGGCGTGCTCGCCCACGGTGGGGTCGCCATAGTCGGGGACGTTGCACACGGTGATCCTGTGCTCGCGGCAATAGTCCAGGTCGACATGGTCATAGCCGGTCGATCGGGTGGCGATCAGGCGCAGCTTGGGGAAGGCCGCCAGGGCCGCTGCGTCCAGGCGCGAGTCGATGAAGGTCGAGACGACCTCAGCCTCGGCGAAGCCGGGGCCGGCGACCTCCGCCACACAGGTCACGGTGTGGTCGCGGCTCAGGCCGTCGACGGCGGCGCGTTCCCAGTCTTCGGCTTCGAAGATGACGATGTTCATGGCGTGGGGTCCTGGTTGTCGCGTGTGTGGATAACGCGCGGTTGTGTCAGGCGCACCTCGGCGGTGATCAGCACTCCACCCGGTTGACCGACAGCCCCACGGCCAGCCCGCCCATCGAGGTTTCCTTGTAGATCTCGTTCATGTCTTCGCCGGTGCGCTTCATGGTGGCGATTACCTTGTCGAGGGAGACGCTGTGCTGGCCGTCACCCAGCAGGGCCAGGCGGGCGGCGTCGATGGCCTTGATGGCGCCCATGGCGTTGCGCTCGATGCAGGGGATCTGCACCAGGCCGCCGATGGGATCACAGGTCAGGCCCAGATTGTGCTCCATGCCGATCTCGGCGGCGTTCTCGATCTGGGCGTTGCTGCCGCCCAGAGCCGCGCACAGGCCGGCTGCGGCCATCGAGCAGGCGACGCCCACCTCGCCCTGGCAGCCGACCTCGGCCCCGCTGATCGAGGCGTTGCGCTTGTAGAGCGCGCCGATGGCGGCGGCGGTCAGCAGGAACACCCGGATCTGCTCGGGCGTGCCGTTGTAGAACCGCACGAAGAACCGCAGCACGGCCGGCACCAGCCCCGCCGCGCCATTGGTCGGGGCGGTGACCACCCGGCCGCCGGCGGCGTTCTCCTCATTGACCGCCATGGCCCACAGGTTGACGAAGTCCATGGCCGCCAGCGGGTCGCTGATCTGGCGCTCCATGCGGCCCTGGATGGTCTGGTGGATCTGGCGGGCCCGGCGCTTGACGTCGAGGCCGCCGGGCAGGATGCCGTCCTGGCGCATGCCCCGGTCGATACAGGCCTCCATGGCCGTGAAGATGCGGTCGATGCCGGCGTTCATGTCGTCCAGCGACATCCGGGCCAGCTCGTTGGCGCCCATCACCCCGGCGATCGACAGGCCGGCGTCGGCGGCCCGCTGCAGCAGGTCGGCGCCGCTTTCGAAGGGGTGGGGGATTTCAGGGCCGGCCTCGGGCGGCGCGTTGCTGCCCATCTCGAACTCGTCGCGCACGAAGCCGCCGCCGATCGAGAACCAGGTGCGTTCGGCCAGCACGGCGCCGGCCTTGTCATGGGCGACGAAGGTCAAGCCGTTGGGATGCTGGGGCAGGCGCTCATGGCCCAGCCAGACGATGTCGCGGGCCTCGTCGAAGGCGATGTCGATCTGGCCGCCCAGCTTCAGCGACTGGGTGGCGCGGGTCTCCAGCAGGGCCGCCTCGCCGGCGTCGGGATCGAGATCGGCCGGGACAAAGCCCATCAGGCCCAGCATCACCGCCCGGTCGGTGGCGTGGCCACGTCCGGTCAGGGCCAGCGAGGCGTAGAGGCGGATCTCGACCCGGGCGACGCCGGGCAGCTGGCCGTTGTCGCGCAGGCGGCCGACGAACAGCACCGCCGCCGTCATCGGGCCCATGGTGTGGCTGCTGGACGGACCGACGCCGAGCTTGAAGAGGTCGAAGACCGAGGCTGTCATGGGGGCATCCCGCTCTTCCGCGTGGCGGTGGGCGTTATCCGGTTCAAAACATGTTTGTCATCCCGGCCGCACCCCGGCGAAGGCCGGGGGAAGAGCCGGGACCCAGGGGCAAACCGCGATGCGCCGGCTCCTGGGTCCCGGATAGCCTCTGCGAGGCTTCCGGGATGACAAGATAGAGGTGCGGCCTACTTGCGCTGCGCCTTGGAGGCGTCGCGCGTGCCCTTGAACTCCGAACCCTCACCCCACTCGGGCCAGCGGGTGGAGTTGGCCAGATCCGCGCCCAGGCCCTGGATCAGGCTGATGTCGGCGGTCATGCCGTCCAGACGCCAGCCGTCGTTCCATTCGTCGGCCGGCTGGTGATAGGCGTTGATGCGATAGGCGTCGGCAAACGCCTTGCCGGCCGCCACGCCGCCCTCGACCAGATCCTCGCCCGAGCCGAACGAGATGGCCGGCACGCCGCGCTTGGCGAAGGGGAAGTGGTCCGAGCGGTAGAAGTAGCCGGCTTCCGTGGCCGGGTCGGGCGTGTAGGTGCGGTTTACCTTCTTGCCGTGGGCGATCAGGTCGTCCAGCAGGCCCAGCTTGGCGCTGCCCGAGATGGTGAAGTCTTTTGCCGGGCCGGCCGGATCCAGGGCGTCGGTGTTGAGCACGCCCACGGTCTTGGCCAGCGGATACAGCGGGTTGGCCGCGTAATATTCCGAGCCCAGCAGGCCCTTTTCCTCGGCGGTCACGGCCAGGAAGACCAGGGTGCGATCGGCGCGGGGGCTCTTGGCGAAGACCCGGCCCATTTCCAGCATGGCGGCGATGCCGGTCGCGTTGTCGACGGCGCCGTTATAGATCGTATCGCCCTTGGCGTCGGCCAGGCCTACGCCCAGATGGTCCCAGTGGCCGGTGAAGAACACGGTCTCGTCGGGGCGCTTGGCGCCGGTCAGCTTGCCGACCACGTTCTTGGACACGATCACCTTGGGCTCGACCGCGTAATTGGCCGAGAAGGTCGCGCCCTTCAGTTCCACCGGCTTGAAGTCGCGGCCTTGGGCCGCCTTCTTCAGGGCGTCGAAATCCAGGCCCGCGGCCTTGAACAGCTCGACGGCGGTGTCGCGCTGGATCCAGCCTTCCAGGGCCGGATGCGACTTGCTCGGCTCCTTGCGGACGATGTCGAACATCGTGTTGGTGTTGGAGTTCTTGACCGTGGCCCAGCCATACGAGGCCGGGGCCGTCTCATGCACGATCAGCAGGCCGGCGGCGCCCAGGCGGGCGGCTTCCTCGAACTTGTAGGTCCAGCGGCCGTAATAGGTCATGGCCTTGCCGCCGAAGTCGCCGGAACCGGTTTCGAAGTCGGGATCATTGATCAGCACGACGACGATCTTGCCCTTGACGTCCAGGCCCTTGAAGTCGTCCCAGTTGCGCTCCGGGGCCTTGACGCCATAGCCGGCGAAGACGATCGGGGCGTTCTGGATCGACACCTTGTCGACATTGGTCATGGCCGCGCGGATGGCGATCTGCTCGCCCTGGTTCAGGGCGATGTGGCTGTCGCCGACCATCATGTGGGCGCTGACCGGGCCCTTGATCTCGAACATGCCCAGCGGCACGTCCTGGGTCCAGGCGCGCTTGCCGTCCTTCAGGTCGCCACCGGGCTCCAGGCCTGCGGCCTGCATCTGCTCGACGATATAGGCGACCGTCTTGGTCTCGCCGGCCGTGGCCGGGCCGCGGCCCTCGAAGGCGTCGGAGGACAGGGTCTTGATGTGGGCGGCGAGGTTGACGGGGTCGATCTTCGGCGCGTCGGAGGCGTGCGCCAGCATGGGCGCGGCGATCAGGGCGGTGGCGAGCAGCAGGCGTTTCATCGTTGTCACTCTTTGGAGCAAATCTTGTCGTTGGCGCGGACCGTATCCGGGGTCTTGGGCGAGGGGAAGCCGGTTCGTTTCCTGGACAGGGATCGGCCTCTAAATCCGCTTTCCCCGGCGGCCCCAGGGCCATCGCACAGGCCCTGAAAGCCTGTCATCCCGGACAAGCCTGGCGAAGCCGGGCGCCGATCCTGGACCGCCGGAAGCGCTGAGTTCAGGCGTCGGTCCCGGATCTTCGCGCTGCGCGCTCGTCCGGGATGACACCGTTGTGGGGCTATCGGAAAACTAGATCGAACTGACCCGCCGCCCATCCACCGCCCAGCGTTCCAGCGTCTCGCCATCCCAGACGTGCAGGGCGTCATAGAGGTTGATGGTCGGATCGCAGTGGCCCGGCTGCAGCCAGACGATGTCGCCGACCTTGGGGGCATCGGCCGGGAAGGCGCGGGCCGGATCGGCGTCGGCGGCGGTCACCGCCCCGGCAAAACCCAGCGGATCGCGGCCGCCGGCCTTCAGCACGTCGATCATGGCGGGATGGGCGATCAGGCCGTGCTCGTCGCCCATGGGCCGCCACAGCGAGCCGGGCGCGGCGCCGGCGATGACGCGGGCCGGCGGGCCGTCCATCGATACGGCCTTGAAGCCGGCGTCGACCACCACGTGGCTCTTGTGGCGGGTCGAGACCACGCTGGACGCGATGTAGAGCGACGGCTCGAACGGCCAGTCGCCGCCGCCGGGCGCGCCGCAATCGTCATATTCGACATCCATCACGGCGTAGGAGCCGGCCTGCAGCTCGGTGAACACGCCCGACGCCAGGTCGAAGGCGTGGGTGCCGGTGCCGCCGCCGGTGACCACGGGCGGGGCCAGGCCGGCGGCGGTCAGCTCGGCGACCAGGGCCTTCAGCGTGGCGAAGGCGGCCTCGTCGGCCGAGCGGCGCAGGTCGCCGTCATCCATATGCTGCAGATGGCCCAGATAGGCCTGGAGGCCGGCAAAGCGCAGGCCCGGCGCGGCGTCGGCGGCGCGGGCCAGTTTCAGGGCCTCGTGCGGATAGGCGCCGGTGCGGTGGGTGCCCAGGTCGAGGTCCACCACCAGGTTCAGGATCGTCCCGGCCGCGACGGCGGCGTCGGACAATCGGTCGATCTGGCCCTCGTCATCGGCGGTGACGCCGATCGTGGCGCCGCCTTTGGCCAGAGCCGCCAGGCGCGGCGCGGCCCAGGGCGGCGGGGCGGCGGTGACCAGCACGTCGGTGATGCCGCCGGCCACGAAGGCCTCGGCCTCGCCGACCGTCTGGGCGCACAGGCCCACCGCGCCGCGCTCGATGATCAGCCGGCCCAGGGTCGAGCACTTGTGAGTCTTGCCATGGGCCCGCAGCCGCACGCCGGCGGCGGTGCAGAGCGCCTGCATGCGGTCGAGGTTGCGCAGGAGCGCGGCCTTGTCGACGACCAGCAGCGGGGTCTGGGGGAGGGCGGTGTGCGGTGGAAAGTTCATGTGTTTCTCGTCCCCAACCTTAGGCTTGTCATCCCGGGCGTAGCGTAGCGAAGACCCGGGACCGCAACAGGCTCAGAGCTTCCGGCGGTCCCGGCTCGCCGCGCTGCGCGCTTGGCCGGGATGACAACTTTTCAGATCTCGCCCGCCAACACCCGCGCAAACAAGCCCGGATCGACATTGCCGCCCGAAAGAACGATCGCGCTGGTCTTGCCCGCCACCGCGATCTTGCCCGCCAGCGCCGCCGCCAGGGCCACGCAGCCGCCCGGCTCGACCACCAGCTTCAGCACCGAGAAGGCGTAGCGCATGGCTTCCGCCACCTCGGCGTCGGTGACCGCGACAATGCCGGTCAGGGTCCGCTGGTTGATCGCAAAGGTCAGTTCGCCGGGGACCGGGGTCAGCAGGGCGTCGCAGATCGAGCGGGCGTTCGGATCGATGGTCTCGCGCTGGCCCGACAGCAGCGAGCGGCGGGTCTCGTCGAAGCCGGCCGGCTCGACGCCCCAGATGTCGGTGGCGGGCGACAGGGCGCGGACGGCGGTGCTGGTTCCGGCGATCAGACCGCCGCCGCCGACGCAGCACAGCAGCACGTCCAGCGAAGCGCCGCGCGCCGTGGCCTGCTCGACGATCTCGACGCCCAGCGTGCCTTGCCCCGCGATGATGTGCGGATCGTCATAGGACGGCACGACGACGCAGCCGCGCTGGGCCGCGATTTCGTCGGCGATCGCCACACGGTCTTCGGTGAAGCGGTCATAGAAGCGGATCTGCGCCCCAAAGCCCCGCGTGCCCGCCACCTTCACCGCCGGCGAGTCGGACGGCATGACGATCAGGGCCGGGCAGCCGACCAGCTGGGCCGCCAGGGCCACGCCCTGGGCGTGGTTGCCGGAGGAGAAGGCCACGACGCCGCGTTTTTTCTCATCGTCGGTCAGCTGGCTGAGGCGGTTATAGGCCCCGCGAAACTTGAAGGCCCCGGCCCTTTGCAGGGTCTCGGGCTTGAGCAGCACCCGGCCGCCCAGGCGCTCATTGAGGGCCGGGCTCTCGATCAGCGGGGTCTCGACGGCCTGGCCCTTCAGGCGGGCGGCGGCGGCCTGGATGTCGGAAAGTGTGATGGTCATGCGAAAGGTCTAGCTCGCACGCGGTCTGATCGAAACCCTTTGCGAGCTTCGCCGTTCAAGCCATAACCAGCGCCGGGTTTGGGCTGCTCAGGGATGTCCAGAATGAAGACCGTACTGTTCGCCGCCGCCGCTGTCGCGGTGCTGGGTTTTGCCGCGCCCGCGCTCGCGGGCGAAGTGTTTGTCGGCGCCTACAAGCACGACGTCACCTTCATCGGTGAGGCTGTGGGCCTGGGCGCCGCCGGGCGCGAGGACGGGGTCGACATCCATCTGGGCTATCGCACCGACCGCATCGAAAGCCTGACCTGGCTGGGCCGCCCGCAGGTCCATACCTTTGTGTCGCTCAACAGCGAAAACACCTCCAACTTCGTGGCGGTGGGCTTTGACTGGAAGATCGATCTGGGCGCGCAGGGCGGCTTCTATCTGCGCCCTGGGATTGGCCTGGCCTATACCGACGGCGAGGCCGGTCTGCCGCCGGCCAACGCCCCCAATCTGACGCCCGAGGAACGCGCGCGGCGCACCAACCTCTATTACACCCGCATCGATTTCGGCTCGCAGGTGCTGTTCGAGCCCGAGATCGCCCTGGGCTATCAGTTCAGCGACGCTTGGTCGGCCGAGCTCAGCTACACCCACCTGTCGAACGGCCAGATCTTCCATCAAGGCAAGAACCAGGGGCTTGACGACGTGGGGGTTCGGCTGGTCTACGCCTTCTGACTTCGCGAGGTGCCGGCTCGGCCGCGTCTCCGTCGCCGCCCAAAATCGAATAAACGTCTGCGGCCGAGTCCTGTCGAAGGGCCGCTGGACGTCACCGGGCAGGTGACAAGGCATATCTCTACCATGGCCAATGTGACCGTCGTCGGCGCCCAGTGGGGCGATGAAGGCAAGGGCAAGATCGTCGACTGGCTGTCCAACCGGGCAGACATCGTCGTGCGCTTCCAGGGCGGCCACAATGCCGGCCATACGCTGGTGGTCGACGGCAAGGTCTACAAGCTGGCCCTGCTGCCGTCTGGCGTCGTGCAGGGCAAGCTCTCGGTGATCGGCAACGGCGTGGTCGTCGATCCCTGGCACCTGCTGTCGGAGATCACCAAGATCGCCGAGCAGGGCGTGATCATCGGCCCCGACCTGCTGGTGCTGGCCGACAACGCCACCCTGATCCTGCCGCTGCACAAGGACCTGGACCAGGGTCGTGAAGCCGCCTCCAGCCAGAAGATCGGCACCACCGGTCGCGGCATCGGCCCGGCCTATGAAGACAAGGTCGGCCGCCGCGCCATCCGCGTCGCCGACCTGGCCGACCCCGAGGCCCTGAAGCCCAAGATCGAGCGCCTGCTCAGCCACCACGACGCACTGCGCCGGGGCCTGGGCCTGCCCGAGGCCGACGGCGCGGCGCTGTTCGAGCAGCTGATGGAGATCGCGCCGCAGATCCTGGCCTATGCCCAGCCCGCCTGGCGCTTGCTCGATCAGGCTCACAAGGCCGGCAAGCGCATCCTGTTTGAGGGTGCGCAAGGCGCCCTGCTGGACGTCGATCACGGCACCTATCCGTTCGTCACCTCGTCCAACACCGTCGCCGGCCAGGCCGCCGCCGGTTCGGGCATGGGTCCCAAGGGGCCGGGCTATGTGCTGGGCATCGTCAAGGCCTACACCACCCGCGTCGGCGAGGGGCCGTTTGCCTGTGAGCTGGACGACGAAGTCGGCAAGCACCTGTCGACGGTGGGCCGTGAGGTCGGGGTCAATACCGGCCGCGCCCGCCGCTGCGGCTGGTTCGATGCGGTGCTGGTCCGCCAGTCGGTGGCCATCAACGGCATCGACGGCATCGCCCTGACCAAGCTGGACGTGCTGGACGGCCTCAAGACCCTGAAGATCTGCGTCGGCTACAAGATCGGCGACCGCGAGCTCGACTATCTGCCGGCCGGCATGCGCGACCAGGCCGCCGCCGTGCCGATCTATGAAGAGATGGAAGGCTGGAGCGAAAGCACCGTCGGCGCCCGCTCGTTCAAGGACCTCAACGCCAACGCCATCAAGTATGTGCGCCGGGTCGAGGAACTGATCGGCGCTCCGGTGGCCCTGCTGTCGACCAGCCCCGAGCGCGACGACACCATCCTGATGCGCGACCCGTTCCAGGGGTAGGGCGCCGGCCAAGGTTGAGCTTAAAGGTTCCTGAAACCCGTTATGACCTAGCTTGATGCCACTAGGCGTTGCGAGGGTATGGACCTTGGGTCTGCGTGAGTTCCTGAATGACGGCCTAAACGGCGCGGCGCTCGAGATGAGTCGGCGCAGCGCCTCGGCCCGTCTGGCGGCGACAGTCCTGGCCGGCGGCCTGCTGGCTTTTTACTTCGGCGCCATGGCCTGCCTGGCCTGGCTGGCGGTGATCGGCGTCCTGGAAGGGCTTCTGCGGATCCTGCAGCGCTATGTCACGGCGCAGCCGCTGCAGTTGGTCGTGCCGTTGCGGCTGGGAATCCCGGCGGCCTACAGCATAGCCTGGGCGACCATGGCGGGGCTGAGCTGGGCCTATGGTCCGCCAAGCATGAAGTTTGCGGCCATTCTCTTCCTGTTTGGCCTGATGCTTGACGCCCTGAAGTATTCGGCGATCAGCCGTTCGGTCCTGTTGGCCATGGCTCCGCCGCCCTTCATTGCCTTGACGGTCGCCCCGCTGCTGGCCGGTGGCTTCAGAGCTTGGGATCTGGTGGTTGTGGCCGTCACCCTGGCCGCCCTGCTGGCCTATTTTCTGGATACGTCGCGCCGGATGCGCGCCAATGCCGTGGCGCTGGAGAAGGCCCAGGCCCAGGCGACCGAGGCCAGCCGGGCCAAGTCAGCCTTTGTGGCCATGATGAGCCATGAGCTGCGCACGCCGATGAACGGCGTGCTGGGTCTGGCCCATGCCCTGGGCTCCACCCGGCTGGATGCCCGGCAGGCCGACTATCTTGAGATGATCATCCAGTCCGGCGACGGCCTGATGACCATTCTCAACGACATTCTGGATCTGTCGAAGGTCGAGGCGGGCAAGCTGGAACTGGAGGCCGAGCCGTTTGAAATTCGCCGCCTGGCCAGTCAGATCCATCTGGTCTGGAGCCAGACCGCCCAGCTCAAGGGCCTGGCCCTGACGCTTGACGTCGCGCCCGAGACGCCGACCTGGCTGCTGGGTGATCCGTTGCGGGTTCGGCAGATCCTGCTGAACCTGGTCTCCAATGCGCTGAAGTTCACCGAGGCGGGACGCGTGGAGATCCGCATCGCCCCGGGCGAGGCCGGGGGCGTTGACATGGTTGTTGCCGATACGGGCGTCGGCCTCAACGACGAGCAGCAGGTCAGTCTGTTCAGTCCCTTCAGCCAGGGCGATCGTTCGACGGCGCGACGGTTCGGCGGAACGGGCCTGGGCCTGGCCATCAGCCGACACCTCGCCCAGTTGATGGGCGGCGAGATCACCGTGACCAGCGCGCCGGGACAGGGTTCGACGTTTCGGGTGCATCTGGCGCTGACCCCGGCCCAGGCGCCCGCCGCCCTTGAACCCGTCGGACCCTCGCTCACCCTTGAAGGGACCCGGGTGCTGGTCGTCGACGACAATCAGGTCAACCAGGCCGTGGCCCGGGCCATACTGGAAGCAGTGGGCATTGTCATCGAGACCGCCAGTGATGGTCGTCAGGCCCTGGAACGCTTGCGGATCGAGGATTTCGACGTCGTGCTGATGGATGTCCACATGCCCGAAATGGATGGGGTCGAGGCCGTGCGGCGCATTCGGGCCGGCGAGGGCGGCCGGAGCGACATTCCGATCCTGGCCCTGACCGCCGACGCTATGGCCGGCGAGGCCGAGCGCCTGCTGGCTCAAGGCTTTGACGACGCCCATCCCAAGCCGATCCAGCCGGCCGGTCTGCTGGCGGCCGTGGCGCGGATGAGCCGGTACCCGGCTGCGTCCGGAGGTCGGACCAAGGCGGTGCATTTCGCCCCGATCTGACTTTTCTGCCCAAGTATAGCCGCTCAATTAGCGAAACCTTAGCTCCGGAGCTCTAGAGCCAATAGGGTCTCCAGAGGGTCCTGTTCTTGTCAGTGCGTCGAAAACTCAAGCCGGTGCGCAGCAATGACCGGGTGACCCGCAGCCTGCGGGCGCTGGAGCGGACGGCCTCGACCAGTCGTGTGCTGAACCTGCTGGCCATCCAGGCCGACAGCGGGGGGCGCGCCGACTACGCCGAGCATCCGCTGTTTCGCAACCGGATCCTCAACACCGCCCTGATCCTCAAGCACCGCCTGCGCAGCGACGACATCTTCCTGTTCGACGAAGCCCAGGCGACGGCGACCAAGATCATCATCCCCTTCGACCGCAGCGATCTGGGCCTGGGCGGCCAGTCGTTCTTCGTGGGGCAGCGCGGCTGGGTCGATCTGCTGCAGGAAGCCTGCAACGACACCACCGACATGGTCCGCGACATCGCCACCCTGCGCATGATCGACATGCTGCCGTCGCTGGACCCCTTTTTGTTGCGCGAGCATCTGCGCCGCCACGGCATGACCGTCGCAGCCTGCTATTTCGCCCTCTCGGCGGCCGATCTGGAGCAGATGCAGGGCTTCGTCAGCCAGGAGATCTCGCGCCTGATCGATCTGGCCTATCGCGACACGGGCCGTTTCTCCGGCGCTCATGCAGCGCGGCTGGTCGAGGCCCTGCTGTCGACCGATGTCGACGAACGCCTTGAGCCGCTGCGCGAGACCCTGGTGCTGGAGGGCGAGAGCTTCAAGGAAGGCGTCTTCAGCTGGAAGGGCTTCCTCTATTACAAATGGATGCTGAGCCGGCTTTGGCCCCAGTTGGCGACCGTGAGCGCCGAGATCGGCCAGTTGGTCATCCCCGGGGCGCGTGACCCCGAGACCGCTCGCTATCTGGATGAGGCCCGCAAGCGCCTGCAGGCCAGCGTGATGCTCGAGCGCCAGGCCGTGCAGCGCACGCTGAAGGTCTATGACGACGCCTTCGAGGATCTGATCGAGAACGGCAGGCCGCAGGCTTTCCGCGCCTTCCTGCTGAGCGCGCCCGAACTGTTCCTGTCGCTGGGCGAAAAGGTCGGGGTGATCTCGCACATCGCCAGCTACTGGCGCTATCGCTTTCCGGCCGGGAGCGTGCCGACCGCCCAGGTCGACGAAGCCATCGATATATTCCAGGACTTCGAGGGCGGACTCAGTGTTTCCCTGACCAACTGACCTGACGTCGTCGTGCGCCTTATCAAGGTGATTTTTACGAACTGACGTTAAGGTTGGGGCATAGTCGCCCTTTGAGGAGCCGAGTACCCGGTGTTTGACGGCAATAACCGCACCCTTCAGCGTGTCGCCGCCAAGATTCAGCGGGTGCTGGTCGTTGACCCCAATCCGGCGACGGCGAGGCTGCTGGCTGACCAGTTGAGGCAGCTGGGCAATGTGCAGATCTATCCCGCCGTCACCGCCGAGAAGGGCTATGCGATGGCCCGCACGGTCGATCCGCAGCTGATCTTCGTCGAGCACGCCAGCGCCGGGATCGACGGCCTGATGCTGACCCGCAAGATCCGTCGCAGCGAACTGGTCTGCCGCGAGGCGCCGGTCATCATGTGCACCGCCGAGGCGACCGCCGAGGCGATCTTCGGGGCCCGCGACGCCGGGGTTCACGAATTCATGCGCAAGCCGTTCACGATCGGCGATCTGGAGCGCCGCCTCGAGGCGGTGACCCTCAAGCCGCGCGACTGGATCGAGGGTGTGGGCTATGTCGGCCCCGATCGCCGCCGCTTCAACTCGGCCGAATACAAGGGCCCGCGCAAGCGCAAGGCCGACGCCGCCGGCACGATCGCCGCGCGACTGTCCCAGGCGCTGCGCATCGTCCGCTCGGCCGCCGGGGCGCTGGACAGCGATCCCATGCAGGCCCGCCGCGCCCTGGCCGCCCAGGCGGTGGAGCTGCGCAAGGTCGGCGAGGCCGTCAAGGAGCCCCGCCTGGTCGCGGCCGCCGAGGCGCTGGACGACTGCATGAAGAGCGAGGCCCCGGGGGCTGAGGCTCGCGTCGCCCTGCTGGCGCGCATAGACTCGCTGATGGGCTTTATGGCCGCAGACGACGACGGGGGCCGGGGGGCGGCCTAAGCGCTCTTGCGGTCGCCGCCACTTGCCCCCTAGGGGCTGCTGACCGGTCAGGAGCGGGCGGGCCCGAGCCTGCCGACCACAAAAAAGGGCGGCGTCCTCGCGGACGCCGCCCTTCTTCGTTTCCGGAAAGTCTTCCGTCTAGAACGCCATGCGGGCGATCAGTTGGAAGACCGGACCGGCCTCTTCGCTCTCCAGCTCGTATTCGTCAAAGTCTCGCGACACTTGATCAGCGGTGCTGCCAAACTTGTTGAAGACCTCTTCCTTCTTGGCGTTCAGCAGGTTGGACCCGGTCAGACGGACCGTGAACTTGTCGCCAAAGCGCTTTTCCACAAACAGCTCCAGGTCGGCGCCGTAGTTGGTGGTGACCTCTTCGCCGATGATCCGGCCATAGGCCTCGCCCTGCTTGCGATAGGTGGCCCCGAAGGCGCCCCCGAAGGTGGGCAGGTCCTGGATGAAGCCGACGTTCAGCACATAGTCCGACTGGTCGTTGAACTTGCGGCTGCCGAAGGTGTCGTCGATGTCGCTGTCCAGCCAGGAGTAGTTAAAGAACACCCCGGTGTTCTCCAGGCCGAAGGCGGTCAGCGGGGTGGAGAGGTCGAACTCGATCCCCATCACCGTGCCGTCGCCGACGTTCTGGGTCTGCAGCAGCCGAGCCGGCGCGCCGGCCGAGCCCGTGCCGATGCTGGTCAGCTCGATCAGGTCGGTGACGTCGCGATAGAAGACGTTGACGCCGGCGACGCCGCGCGAACCCAGGCGGTGCTCATAGCCGACATCCAGGCCCCAGGCCGTTTCCGGCTTCAGGTTGGGATTGCCGATATAGTCGTTGTCGCCGAACTCTTCTTCCAGCGTGACCGGCGAGATCTGGTCGAAGCCCGGGCGACGGACCGTGCGGGCCACCGAGGCGCTGATGCGATCCTTGCCGGTCAGGCTCCACTTCAGGTGGGCCGAGGGCAGCAGTATGGCGTAGTCGGTCGAGGTGGAGCGCAGGGCGGGGGGGACCGTTTCGTCCTGGATGTCGACGTCGGTGGTTTCGTAACGGACGCCGGCTTGCCACTTCACGTCGCCGGCCTTGCCCGAGAGCATGACATAGGGGTCGAGGCGGGTTTCCTTGATGGCGCTGTCGCCGCCCGGGGCCGGAACATAGGGCTTGTCGGCGGGCGGGGTGGCGGACGGCAGGCTGTAGCGGTTACGCGGGATCTCGGTGATCAGCGTATCGCGGTCCTTCTGCTGGTACTGGACGCCGAACTCCGCATCGAAGCCGGCCAGAGCGCGCTTGTGCTCCAGCTTGGCGGTGAATTCCTTGTCTTCCAGCTCGGTCTTGGCCTTGTCGCCGGTGAAGCGGTCGCCATCCGGGAACGGGATGGCGTCGCGCAGATATTCGATCTCGTTCTCGAACTCATACTGGCTGTCGGTGAACACCGAATAGCCCAGCTTGACGGCCGTCTCGCCGCCCATCATCTCGCGCTTGAACTTGCCGTTGACCGACCAGTTGTCGGTCTGGATGTCGACGTTGTTGTCATTGACGGTCAGCAGGTCGGCGATCTGCTCGCGGCCGCCGCGATACTCCAGCGAGTCCTCGTCGGCCAGGCGATCGGTGCGGACATAGAAGCCGCTCAGGTCCAGCTCGCCGCCGGCCAGGGGCATGCGGTAGTTGGCGTTGAACGAATAGTCGGTGCCGTTGCGGACGTCCGACTGCAGTTCGGTGTTGTTCAGAGCCGCGCCGGGCGCATCATAGCGCCAGCTGGTCTTTTCCTTGGGGTTGCGGCGGCCCTGGATGTTGGCGCCGACCAGCAGGCGGCCGGGGCCGACCTCGCCGCCCCACACCGCGCCCAGCGTCTCGCGCAGGCGGCCGTCATTGAGGTAGATGCCGCCGGCCCGGATGAAGCCGCCGTCCAGGGCATAGGCGTCGCGCAGCACGATGTTCAGGGCGCCGGCCATGGCGTCGCCGCTGCGATTGGCCGAGGCGGAGCGCACCACTTCGATGCGCTCGATCATCTCGGCGGGAATGCGGTCGACGAAGAACGAGCGGTCGGCGCCGGCGCCGGGCACCTTTTCGCCGTTGATCAGGATCTGGGTGTAGGCCGCGTCCAGGCCGCGCAGGCGCGCGCCGTCCGATTCCAGCACGTCCGACAGGAAGGTGACGCTGGGCACGCGCTTGAGCGCATCGCCGGCGGTCAGGGGTTCGAAGCGCTGGAAGTAGTCCAGGCCATACTCCAGCACCGGGGCGGTCTGCTCGGAGCGGTTGCGATAGGCGATCTGGGCCTGGACGACGATTTCCGAGGCGGTCACCGGCGCATCTGCGGTGGCGATCGGGGCGTCTTCGGCGGCCGAAGCCGCAGCGGCGATGGCCAGGGGCGCGAGCGCCGCCAAGGCGAACAGCATGGTCTTTTTCATCGATAAATCCCCCATCCAGCGCCCAGGCTTCTGGACCGCGCGCCGCTTGATTTCACGGGGCAGGGCATAGTTTCGCCGGGAACCGACCGCCAGTGATGTTTGGTTGACGGTTTTGTCTCAAATTTGTGGCGGTACAGGGAAGATCCGTGCTCTGACTATCGGGGGCCAGAAGGGCGTTCCAGCCAATGGCGCAAGGCTCCACTGACCGCGCCGGGGGTCTCCATCGGGGTCATGTGACCGGCCTTGGGGATGACCAGCAGGTGCGAGCAACCGATGTCGCGGGCCATCTGGCGGTGACCGGAAGCCGGGGTGATGGCGTCATTTTCGCCACAGAGGATCAGCATCGGGCAGCGCAGGGCCCGCAGCGCCGCCTCGCCGTCTTCTCGCGGCAGGCTGTTCTGGCGGATGAACACCTCGCGACCCAGCCGCAGGGTCATGGCGGTGATCCGGCCCGTCAGCTCGGCGTCCGACAGGCGGGAGGGGTCGATATAGCTCTTCAGGATCGCGTGGCTGATGCCCAGAAACTCGCCCGGCTTGCGGGCGGCCTCGGTCAGGGCGTGGCGTCGCGCGGCGCGCTCGGGCGGGTCGACGCGGATCGAGGTGTCCAGCAGGGCCAGGCGCGCGATGCGCTGGGGCGCGATCCGGGCGATCTCCTGGGCCACATAGCCGCCCATCGAAAACCCGGCCAGGGCGAAGGTCGGCTCGGCCTCTGCCAGCACCGTCTCGGCCAGCTCGCGAAGGGTCTCGCCGCGCGTCAGGTCGGGGACGTGCGGGCGGGCCACATCGGCGAGGCCGCTGATCTGGTCGCGCCACAGCTCGGCGTCGTTCAGCAGGCCGGGCAGCAGGATGAGCTGGGGGAGGGCGGCGGCGGTCATCGACCGGTCATAGCATCATGCCCCGCCGTCTTTCCTCTTCCAAAGCAGGCGGGCCTCTCTCAAAGCAGGCGGGGCCCGGGCCTTGCCAAGCCTTTGCCGATCTTGCATCAGTGATGTTATATCGTAACGTCTCTGAATTGACCCGGAATGCCCCGAGCGCCGACTTCTCGCCTGTCTGTTTCGCCCTTCACGGTCGGTGACGTCTGGATGCGCGCGCTGGTTCCTGGCAGCCCCTTCGACGGGATGTCCGCCAATCGCGATCCGGCGGGTGGAAACGCCTGGTCGGTCCGTCGTCACTCCCCCAAAGCCTGAGTAAAAGATCGATGCGTTTCCTGAAGCTGGCTCCCGTGCGGGTCGTTCTGGCCGCTTGCGCCCTCGGCGCGCCGGGAGAGGCGCTGGCCCAGAGGGTCAATGACAACGCCGTGGCCGGCGCCGAGGACGCCTTTGGCGCCAGCATCGGCAATGAGCGGGTGGGCCTCTACAGCAGCAGCGAGGTTCGGGGCTTCTCGCCGATCACGGCGGGCAACATCCGGATGGAGGGGCTGTATATGGACCGTCCGGCCTCGTTCACCGACCGGCTGGTCGAGAGCAATGTGGTGCGTGTGGGCCTGGCCGCCCAGAACTATCTGTTTCCCGCGCCGACGGGCATCGTCGACTACCGCATTCGTCCGGCGGGCGATCGGCGTGTGGTCAGCCTGGTGGCTGGCTATGGGCCCATGGGCGGCGGGCGGATCGAGATCGACAGCCAGATCCCGTTGAGCGACACCCTCAGCCTGGTCGCCGGCGTCGCGGGCTTCGACGACGAGTTCGCCAGCGGGGCGGACGCGGTCTACGGCTCCTACGCCCTGGCCGCGCGCTGGCGGCCGATGGACAAGGTGCTGGTCCTGCCGTTCTGGAGCCGGGTTGATACCTGGGATCGCGAGGCCACGGCTCTCCATGTCGCCGCGCCTGGCGTCCTGCCCGAGTCCGTCGCCCGTCGTCGCTATGCGGGACCGGCCTGGGCCGACTATCGAAACATCGCGACGAACGCCGGCGTTCTGACCCGCGCGGCGCTGCCGGGCGGTTTCGATCTCGCGGTCGGGCTGTTCCGGTCGGTGAACGACACGCGCGAGAACCATGCCCTGGTGCTGACCAATGTTCAGGCCGACGGGTCGGCCCTGCGACGGATCAGCCGCGATCCGCGCCAGAAGCTGGCCTCGACCAGCGGGGAGATCCGGCTCAGCAGCGCGCTGGTGAGGGGTGATTGGGCGCACGCCCTTCACGCGTCCCTGCGCGGCCGCCAGCGGGAAAGCCTCTATGGCGGCGGGGCCAGTCTGAACCTGGGCGCAACCCATGTCGAAGATCGCGTCGACATCGTCGAGCCCGTGTTTGCCCTGGGCACGCGGACGCGGGACGAGGTCGAGCAATGGACGGGCGGGCTGGCCTATGATCTGCGCTGGCGCCGACGCGGGTCCCTGAGCCTGGGCCTGCAGCGGGCCGACTATCGCAAGACCGTCCAGCGCCCTGACCGCGACCGCGCCGTGGCCCATGACCCGGCCTGGCTCTACAACGCCGCCGCCTCGTGGACCGTGACGCCGCGCCTGGCGCTTTACGGCAGCGTGACCCGAGGCCTGGAAGAGAGCGGCGTCGCGCCCGACAGCGCGGCCAATCGCACCCAGGCCCTGCCGGCGATCATCACCGACCAGTGGGACGCGGGCGTGCGCTGGGTGCTGCCGCGTAATCTGCGCATGGTGGCGGGCGGCTTCCAGGTGCGTAAGCCCTACTTCGCGGCCGACGACGCCAACGTCTTTCGCGAGATGGGATCGGTGCGCCATCGCGGCGTCGAGGTCAGCCTGACCGGTTCGCCTGTCGAAGGCCTGTCGGTGGTGGCCGGGGCGGTGCTGATGCGGCCGCGCGTCACCGGCGCGCCGGTGCGGGAAGGGCGGATCGGCCGTGAGCCGGTTGGCCAGACCCAGCGGGTGCTGACCCTCAGCGGAACCTGGGCCCTGCCCGTCGAGGGGCTGGCGTTCACCTTCGCGGCCAACAACCACGGCCGCCGCGCCGCTGACCAGTCGAACCGGACCCATACGCCGGCGGCGACGATCCAGGACGCCGGCCTGCGCTACCGCTTCGACATCGGCGACAAGCCGGCCCTGCTGCGCGCCCAGGTGACCAATCTTGCCGACACCTTCGACTGGAAGGTGATCAGCAGCGGCGCCTTCGAGGTCAACGCCCCCCGGACGGCGACGGTATTCCTGACCGTCGACTTCTAGAGACTAGCAAACAGCGCCAACAAAAAAGGGAGCGCCGCGGCGCTCCCCTGATCGTCATCCTCGCCCCGAGACCGGAGCGTCGTGGTCGCTTCAGGCTTCGACCATGTTCTTGGCGATGGCAGCCTCGCGCATGCTCTTCTGCAGCTTTTCGAAGGCCCGCACCTCGATCTGGCGAACCCGTTCGCGGCTGACGCCGTAGTGGGTGGCCAGGTCTTCCAGGGTGGTGGGGTCGTCCTTCAGCCGGCGCTCGGTCAGGATGTGACGTTCGCGGTCGGTCAGTTCGACCATGGCTTCCTGGAGGAGGCCCATGCGCAGGGCCTTCTCTTCGTTCTCGGCGACGACGGTCTCTTGCGAAACCTGGTTGTCGTCGGCCAGCCAGTCCTGCCACTCGCTCTCGCTGTCCGAACGCAGCGGGGCGTTCAGCGAGGCGTCAGGGCCCGACAGACGGCGGTTCATCGAGATGACCTCGCTGTCCAGCACGCCCAACTTGGTTGCGATGGCGCTGACCTGGTCGGGACGCAGGTCGCCGTCCTGGAAGGCCTCGATCTGGCTCTTGGCCTTGCGCAGGTTGAAGAACAGCTTCTTCTGCGCGGCGGTCGTGCCCATCTTCACCAGCGACCACGAGCGCAGGATGTATTCCTGGATCGAGGCGCGGATCCACCACATGGCGTAGGTGGCCAGGCGGAAGCCCTTGTCGGGCTCGAACTTCTTGACCGCCTGCATCAGGCCCACATTGCCTTCGGAGATCACTTCGCCGATCGGCAGGCCATAGCCGCGATAGCCCATGGCGATCTTGGCCACCAGACGCAGGTGGCTGGTGACCATCTTGTGGGCGGCTTCGGAGTCCTGATGTTCTTTCCAGCGCTGGGCGAGCATGAATTCCTCGTCCTTGGGAAGCATCGGGAACTTGCGGATCTCGGTGAGATAGCGCGACAGGCCGCCGTCAGGCGACATCACCGACAAAGAGCTAACGGCCATACGAATTACTATCCCCTTGGGCTGACGGGTCGCCCGCCTTATCCCCTCACAACAGGTGAGATAGGAAGCGGTTGCGGCCAAGTTAAGCCCGGTAACGCATTTGTAATGTCCGAGCGCTGGGCTCGGGTATTGAACACCCCAACCCTGACCTTGAATCAGGGCGCCTTCGCGGCGATCTTCAGGGGGAAAGTTTGCGCAAAGGTAAGTCGGGATGTTCCGTTTTGTTTTTCGGGTGTTGTTCGCCGCCCTGGGCCTGTGGCTGGCGGATCGCCTGCTGGGCGGGATCTCGGCCGACGGCTGGCCGACCCTGATCCTGGCCGGCCTGCTGCTGGGGCTGGTCAATGCGGTGGTCAAGCCGGTGGTGGTGCTGCTGACCTTCCCGATCACCATCCTCAGCCTTGGCCTGTTCCTGTTTGTGGTGAACGCCGCCATGCTGGGCCTGGTGGCCTGGCTGCTGGACGGTCTGGTGGTCAACGGCCTGATGTCCGGCATCCTGGGCTCGATCATCGTCGGCGTGGTCAGCTGGGCCGGTCAGGTGATGATCGGCGATAGCAAGGGCCGCGACGAAGCCTGAGGGGCTACCCAAACGGAAAGCTGCCCCGCGCGCCCAACTTGATCTAACCTTCCTGAACAGACGCGGCGGCCATGGGACCGCTGCGCGGGAGGAGCGCTCACGATGAGCATTGCCGGCGTCAACCATCTGGCCCTGGTCTGCCGCGACATGGCGGAGACCACCCGGTTCTACACCCAGGTCCTGGGCATGCCCCTGGTCAAGACCGTGCAGCTGCCGGACGGCGGCCAGCACTTCTTCTTCGACTGTGGCGGCGGCTCCAGCCTGGCCTTCTTCTGGTGGGCCGACGGGCCGCCGGCCGCGCCGGGGATCGCGTCGGTCAAGGCCTTCCCGCAGGAGCCGCGCACCGCCGTGGGCTCGATGAACCACATCGCCTTTTCCGTGCCCGAAGACGAGCTTGAGACCTGGCGCCAGCGCCTGGTCGACGCCGGGGTCGAGACCTTCCCGATGGTGGTCAATCACGACGACAGCGAGATGGGCGTGGCGCACAGGAACCACGACGGCGTCTTCGTGCGCTCGGTCTATTTCACCGACCCCAACGGCATCATGATGGAGCTGGCCGCCTTCACCCGGCCGTTCACGCCCGCCGATGTGCGCCACGAACCGGGCTCGGCCCGCGTTCCGGCGGAGGCCTGAGATGCCGCGCCTGCGCGAGGTTCCCCGCGCCGAGGTGACCGATCCCAAGGTGCTGGCCCTGTACGACCAGCTGTTCGGCGCCTGCGACCCGGTGGCCCAGCCCGGCACCGCCACGGGCACGCGCGGCGACTGGTGGACGGTCTTTGCCAACAGCCCCGATGTGCTGATGCACGCCGCGCGCGGCTTTGGCCTGTATCGCGACCCGGCCCGCAAGATCGATCCGGTGCTGCGGGAACTGGCCCAGACCCGGGCCGGCTGGACGCGGGGCAGCCAGTTCGTGTTCTCCCAGCACTGCAAGTCGCTGCGGGGTCTGGGTGTCAGTGAAGACAAGATCGCCGCCGTGCCGGCCTGGCAGGTCTCCGACGTGTTCGACGCCAGGGAGCGCGCGGTGCTGGCCTATGCCGACGCCCTGGTGCTGGACGGCGGGCGGGTGGCCGACGGGGTGTTCGAAGCCCTGAAGGCCTTTCTGGACGACGAGCAGATCCTGGAGCTGACCTACATCACCTGTCTCTACGAGATGCACGCCGTGATGAGCCGGGCCCTGCGCCTGGAGTTTGACGATCGTCCCGAGGCGGTGGTCGAGGTCGCCGCGCCGACAGGCTTTGCGGCGCGGGATTTCATGGATACGGGGTCGGCGGACAAGTCACGGTAAATGCCGCCGCAAACACTGTGACGCCGGCATGAAGTTTTCGCGAAACAAGGCCCTAAAGTACCCAAATTAGGGCGCCGTTAGCTCGGCCATGGTCCCTACGGCTCCAGTGGAGGCGTAGTCATGTTCACCTTGCGAGATACCGTTTCTTCCCTGGCCCCGGCGCGGCGCGACGATATGGGCAAGGTGCTCTACGAGCGGTTCCGCGAGGAGCCCGACACGCTGATCATTCCGGTGCTCGACGACGAGGACCGCCCGATCGGTCTTGTCGAGCGCAACGCCTTCTTCCTGCGCATGGCGGCCGAATATGGCCGCGCCCTGTACGCCAACCGCCCGATCTCAGCCCTGATGGATGTCGAGCCCCTGGTGGTCGACGCCGACACCCCCCTGGCCGAGTTCACCAGCGACAGCCTGTCCTATCGCGCCTCCGACCTTCTGCGCGGTTTCATCGTCACCGACGGCGGCCGCTATCTGGGCGTGGGTACGGTGCTGGCCCTGCTGCAGGCCGCCAACGAGACCAACCGTCGGGGCGTGGTGGAGCTGGCTGCCGCCAAGGCCGACGCCGAACGCGCCCAGACCTTCATGACCGCCGTGGTCGAGGCCATGCCCTCGATGGTCTTCGTCAAGCGGGCCGATGATCACCGCTATGTGCTGCTCAACCGGGCCGGCGAGAGGACCCTGGGCTTCTCGCGCGGCGAGGTGATCGGCCGAACCGACGCCGAGTTCCACCCGGCCGAGCAAGCGGCCATCTATGTCGAGCGCGACCGCGAAGTGCTGAAGTCCGGCGAGGTGCGCATCATTGAGGAAGACCTGGTGCCGCGCAAGGATGGCTCCCTGGCCATTCTCCGCACCAAGAAGATCGCCATCAATGACGCCGACGGCCGGCCCGAATACCTGTTGGGCATCTCTGAGGACATCGCCGACCGCAAGCGCGCCGAGGCCCAGATCGCCCGCCTGGCCCACTATGACCCCCTGACCGAACTGCCCAACCGCGTGCTGTTCCAGAAGGACCTGGGCGAGGCCCTGGCCCGCCGCTCACGCACCGGCGACCAGTTGGCCGTGCACTTCATCGACCTGGACCGCTTCAAGACCGTCAACGACACCCTGGGCCATCCGCTGGGCGACGCCCTGCTGCGCATCGCCGCCGAGCGCCTGCGCGGCTGCGTGCGCGAAGGCGACACCGTGGCCCGCCTGGGCGGTGACGAGTTCGCCGTGGTCCAGACTGGTCTTACCGACCTGACCGGCGCCACGAGGCTTGCCGAGCGCGTGGTCGAGGCCATGGCCGCGCCTTTCGACCTGCAGGGCCATCAGGTGATGATCGGGGCCAGTGTCGGGGTCTCGGTCGCGCCGTCCGACGGCGACAACCCCGACGAACTGCTGAAAAAGGCCGACATGGCCTTGTATCGCGCCAAGGCCGACGGCCGTGGGGCCTTCCACTTCTTCGAGCGGGCCATGGACGAGCAGCTTCAGGCGCGCCGGGCCCTGGAACTGGACCTGCGCCGCGCCCTGGTGGCCGGCGAGTTCCAGCTCTACTACCAGCCGCTGTACCATCTGGGCGACGACCGGGTGACGGGCTGCGAGGCGCTGCTGCGCTGGAACCATCCCGATCGCGGCATGGTCTCGCCGGCCGACTTCATTCCCATCGCCGAGGAGATCGGCCTGATCGTCCAGCTGGGCGAATGGGTGCTGCGCGAGGCCTGCGCCGAGGCCGCCACCTGGCCCGACCATGTGCGGCTGGCGGTCAATCTGTCGCCGGCCCAGTTCCGCGACCGCGCCCTTGTGCGCACCGTGATCTCGGCCCTGGCGGTGTCAGGTCTGTCGGCCGAGCGGCTGGAACTGGAGATCACCGAGTCGGTGCTGCTGCAGGACAACGCCGCCAACATGACCATGCTGCACGACCTCAAGGCCCTGGGCGTGCGCATCTCGATGGACGACTTCGGCACGGGCTACAGCTCGCTCAGCTATCTGCGCAGCTTCCCGTTCGACAAGATCAAGATCGACCAGACCTTCGTCCGCGACATCCTGGAAGACAGCGACGCCATGGCGATCATCAAGGCCGTGCTCGACCTGGGCGCCAGCCTGGGCATCGTCACCACGGCCGAGGGCGTCGAAACCGTCGAGCAGCTCAACGCCCTGCGCGATCAGGGCTGCGCCGAGATCCAGGGCTATTTCATCAGCCGGCCCGCCCCGGCCAGCGAGATCGCGCGCATGCTGGGCGTCGAGGCGCGCGATCTGCGCGCGCCGGCAGGTCGCCAAGCCGTGCTGACCTTCGCTCACAAGGAGGCTCCGGCCGTGAAGCCGCGCTCCAAGAGCGGCGTGCGAAGGGCGAAAGCCTAGACGCCGTCGGGCGGGCTGATCGACAGCTGAACGACCATTTGAAACTGCTCTCGCCGGCCTTCGCCGGGGAGAGCGGGTCGTGGGTTCTCGGCCGGGTCTAAGCCACCCGCTTCAAGGCCGCGCCCAGATCCTCGACCATCTCCGGCGTCGTGGCCCAGGAGCACATGAAGCGGGCCGTGCCGTCCAGGAAGCGATAGACGAACCAGCCCTCGCCGCGCAGGCGCTCGAGCGCCGGCTCGTCCATGTCGACAAAGACGCCGTTGGCCTCGACCGGATGGCGGACAGGGAAGGGCATCAGCGCCGCCAGCTTGCGGGCCATGGCGTTGGCGTGGGCCGCGCGCGCCGCCCAGGGTCCGCCGTCGGTGCCTTCACCCAGCAGGCCCAGCCACGGGGCGGCCAGGAACCGGCCCTTGCTGACCAGCTGGCCGGCGTGCTTGAGCCGGGCGTCCAGGCGCCGGGCGTGATCGGGATTGAGGAACACCACGGCCTCGGTCGGGGTCGAGCCGGCCTTGGTGCCGCCCATGACCAGAATGTCGACGCCCATCTTCGCCACCGACTTCAGGTCAAAGCCTGCCGCCACGGCATTGGCCAGCCGCGCGCCGTCCAGATGGACGCCATAGCCCTTGGCCTTCACCGGCGTGATCAGTGACCGCAGGTGGGCCTCGTCATAGACCGTGCCGTATTCGGTGGCGGTGGTCAGCGACAGGGCCGCCGCCGGCTGGCGGTAGGAGACGTCGGGCTCCTTGAGCGCCGCCTCCAGCGCCGTGACCTCGATCTTGCCGGAAGCGCCCGGCAGGCCGATCAGGCCGACGCCCTGGCCGAAGAAGCCGGGCGCGCCGGTCTCGTCGGTGCAGATGTGAGCATGCTCGTGGGCCAGCACCGCCTCGTGCGGCTGGGCCAGCACCGTCAGGGCAAAGGCGTTGGCCGCCGTGCCCGAGGCCGTGAAGCGCACCGTCGCGTCGGCGTCCAGCAGGGCGCGGATGCGGTCGGCGGCGGCGGCGCTGACATGGTCGGTGCCATAGCCCGAGGCCGTGCCCGCATTGGCGGCGACCAGCGCCTCCATCACCTCGGGCATGGCGCCCGCGACATTGTCGGAAGCGAAGTCGTAGCGGGCTGTGGTCATCAGAACGGCGGATTCTCTGGAAAGCCGGGCGTGGCGGGGTCAATGACATGCCACGGCGGCGCCGAGCTGGTCCAGATGCGCACGCCAGGCTTGAGATCGGCGGAGTCGTCCAGCCCACCCAGTTTCACGGCCAGGAACGGCGCGCCGATGTCCGACAGCAGGGGCGTGCCGCAGTCGGGGCAGAAGACGCGTCCGACATTGGCGCCGCTGCCGCCCGGCCGGTCATAGCGTTTGGGCTCGCCCTCCACGAACCGCACGCTGTCGCGCGGCGCCATGGCGATGAAGTTGGGGCCGCCGCCCGAGGCGTACTGGCAGTCCCTGCAGTGGCAGACGGCGACGCCCATGAACTCGGCGTCGATCTCGTAGCGAATGGCGCCGCACAGACAGCCGCCGGTCTTGAGAGTCATCAGAGGTCTCCGGTTTCAGGGTCAGGCCTGGCGGGCCCAGGCGCGCACATCTTCGACGAACAGTTCAGGCTCTTCCATCGCCGCGAAGTGGCCGCCGCGCGGCATCTCGGTCCAGCGCTGGATGTTGTAGGCCCGGTCGCACCAGGAGCGCGGCGGGGCCTGATACAGCACCTCGCCGGGGAAGTTGGCAAAGGCGGTGGGCGTCTCGCATCGGGTCCCGGCCGGCAGGGTGACGCCGCCTTCCTCCATGACGCCGCGATAGTACCAGGCGGCCGTCGTGAAGCTGCCCGTCATCACATAGAGCATGATGTTGGTCAGCAGCTTGTCGGGGCTGAACACCGTCTCGAAGGGCTTGCCGGACAGATCGGCCCAGTCGTGGAAGCGCTCCAGGATCCAGGCGGCCTGGCCGACGGGATTATTGGCCCCCATCCAGGCCAGGGACTGGGGCTTGGAGACCTGCAGGCGCAGATAGGCGCCCATCATGTCCATGGCGAAGGCTGTGCGCTGGATCCAGGCGACCTCGGCCTCGCCCTGAGGCGCGCCGTGGGGGCGAAAGCCGATCATGTTCAGGTGGATGGCCTTGACGTGCGCCGCGTGGTCCAGCCCCAGCCATGAGGTCACCAGCCCGCCCCAGTCGCCGCCCTGGGCCAGATAGCGCTCATAGCCCAGTTCCTGGGTCATCAGGGTGTTGAACAGCCTTGCCGTGGCCCGCTGGCCGATCGGCGCCTTGGGTTTTCCGGAAAAGCCGAAGCCCGGCAGGGACGGGATCACCAGATCAAAGGCGTCGGCCGGATCGCCGCCGAACCGCGAGGGGAAGGCCAGGGGCTCGATGGCGTCCCAGAACTCGAAATGGCTGCCCGGCCAGCCGTGGGTCAGCAGCAGGGGCCGCTTGCCGCCCGCCTCGCCGACCACGTGGACGAAGTGGATGTCCAGGTCCTCGACCCGGGCGGTGAACTGCGGATAGCGGTTTAGGGTCTCCTGCGCCTGGGCCACATCGAAGCCGTCGGCCCAGTAGGAGGTCAGGCGCTTGAGGGTGTCGGCGTCGCAGCCATGGTTCCAGCCGCCGCCCGCGAAGGTCCCCTCGGGCGCGACGGGGAACTCATAGGCCCGGATCTGGTCGCGGACCTTGTCGATGGCCTGCGGGCTCCACTCGACCTTGAACGGCGTGGGCATGGCGGCTCCTCCCTGTTTTGCTGAGAGGGTCAGGCGGGTGACGTGGGGGAGGTCAAGACTTCCGTGTTATCCCTGCGAAGGCCGGGGCTATCGCCCGTGGAGTTGTGGGGAAAAGCTGTCATCAAGCCAGTTTATTTGCGGGCCTGAGTTCAGCGAGCACTGGGTTTGCGAGGACGACGAGCTTTCGGGCGACGGCGTTGAGGATATGGCGTTTTGACTTTCCGGCGGCTGCAAGCCGCTCGGCGAAGGCCTTGAGGCCCTGACGTCCCGGACCTGAGTGTCGCCGTCCGCTCAGCTTGCCGGAGTCGCTGGGATGAGGCGCCAGACCAGCCTGGGCGGCGGCCTGGCGTCGGTTGAGGCTGCCCAGTTCGGGCAACTGGGCCAGCAGGCTACGGGCGACGATGGGGCAAAGCCCTTGATGTCGCGCAGGCGGGCCGCGACCAGATGCTGTCGGTGATGCACGAGGCTAGCAAGCGCGCGATATTCTGCCGACCTGGCGGTCGTTCGCCGGGACCGACAGTAGCCTGCGGCGCTGATCCTCAATGTCCACAAGTTTGCGGCGGCCTGGAATCTGGTCCCGACCCTTAGCGGACCTTTTGAAACCCTCTCCCGCTCTCTTTGAGAGAGGGGTTCCGTGCGCGCTCGGTCAGGAGTTGACGTCGCACGCCCGACTCCCCCCTAACCGAACTTCAGCGCGTCCGCGGTCGGCACGGACAGCCAAAGGGATTAGCTGAGCCAGTCAACTGACGGCGGGCTACCCCCAAGCCTCGAGGCCAAAGTAAAACGCCCGCCTCTCGCGAGACGGGCGTTCGGCAAAACTGGGTGGCGCGATCGGCCTCTTAAGCCACCTTCACCCGCGCCGCGCTTTCCGGAAGATCCGTCCCGAACGCGCGCTGGAAGAACTCGGCCACCGTGGGGCGTTCCAGTTCATCGCACTTGTTGAGGAAGGTCAGGCGGAACGACAGGGCGATGTCGTGGTCGAAGATCTCGGCGTTCTGAGCCCAGGTGATCACGGTGCGCGGGCTCATGACGGTGCTGATGTCGCCGTTCATGAAGGCGTTGCGGGTCATGTCGGCCACGCGGACCATGGCCGAGATCGTGCGGCGGCCCTCGACCGTGTCGTAGGACGGGTTCTTGGCCAGCACGATGGCGGCCTCGGCGTCGTGTTCCAGATAGTTGAGCGTCGTGACGATGCTCCAGCGGTCCATCTGGCCCTGATTGATCTGCTGGGTGCCGTGATAGAGGCCCGTGGTGTCGCCCAGACCGATGGTGTTGGTCGTCGAGAACAGGCGGAAATACGGGTTGGCGCGGATGACGCGGTTCTGGTCCAGCAGGGTCAGCTTGCCGCCGGCCTCAAGCACGCGCTGGATCACGAACATCACGTCGGGGCGACCGGCGTCATATTCGTCGAACACCAGGGCGACCGGGCGCTGCAGCGCCCAGGGCAGGATGCCTTCGCGGAATTCGGTGACCTGCTTGCCTTCTTTCAGGACGATGGCGTCCTTGCCGATCAGGTCGATGCGGCTGATGTGGCTGTCGAGGTTGACGCGCACCAGCGGCCAGTTCAGCCGCGCGGCGATCTGCTCGATGTGGGTCGACTTGCCGGTGCCGTGATAGCCCTGGACCATCACCCGACGGTCATTGGCGAAGCCGGCGCAGACGGCCTTGGTGGTCTGGGCGTCGAACCGGTAGGCCGGATCGATGTCCGGCACGTGGCTGTCGCGATGGCTGAAGGCCGGAACCTTCATGTCGCTGTCGACGCCGAACGCGTCGCGGAGCGTCACCCACTTGTCGGGGACCAGGGTGATCAGGGGATCGGCGGCGGAGCTGGTTTCGGCGAACTCGGGCATTCCATCCGATTAGCGCCTTGACGTAGGGTAGGGGAAGGGGGCGCCGCGTCGCGACGCCCCCTCATGTTCACTTTTTAGCGGTTGGCGATGATCACCGAGGCGATCAGGCCCGTGGCGATGGCCGCCATGACGTACTGGTCGTCCACGCGCTGCCAGCGATAGCCGCGCGGCGGCGCGCGCAGGCCATGGCGATGGTAGTCGGAGACGTAGTAGCGGTTGTCCCGGTAGCGCTGGTCGAGGCGCTGGCCCCGGGCCCAGTGGCGATAGTCACGGCGGTCGTTGCGATAGTCGCGGCGATCGTCCCTGCGATCATCCCGGTAGTCGGCGCGGTAGTCCCGGCGGTCGTCCCGGCGGTCGTCCCGGCGGTCGGCGCGGTCGTCGGCGCGGTGATCGCGGCGATCATCGCGGCGGTCGTCATGGCGCCCTTGCTCGTAGCGGACGTTGTCACGCTCGTCATAGCGTTGCGGTGCGGCGGTGGCGGCGGTCCCGGCCAGAAGCGACAGGGCGAGAGCGGTGATGGCGATGCGCTTCATGGCGGTTTCCTTTTCGATGACCCCACCCTAGTGACGCCGATGTGGCCCCAGCATGAACGGCCACAGTCAGCTGTTGTTCATGTTTGACCTGGGAACCGGGGACGGCGCTGCTGGCGGCGCGGGAGCCAAGCTTGACCTTGCGCGTTGAGGCGCCATGCTCCTGTTTTCCGCCCTTGATCTGCGACGTGACCTGCCGGCCTTGCTGAGGGCGGCGCGGCGCGAACTGGGCGCGACCGCCGCCCTGCTGGTCGCCGCCCTGTCGGCCATGGCCTTTCTGTCGATCGCCGATGAGGTGGCCGAGGGCGAGACCCGGGCCATCGACCTGGCCATCCTCGACGCCTTGCGCCAGCCCGGTCGGCCGCGCGACCTGATCGGCCCCGACTGGCTGCACGTGGCGGCCGTCGACATCACCTCCCTGGGCTCGCTGGCCGTGCTGACCCTGCTCATCCTGCTGGCCTTCGGCGTGCTGGCCTGCCTCAGACGCTGGGGCGAGGGGTTGCTGCTTGTGGTCGGGGCCGGGGGCGGCCTGGCGATCAGCCAGGGTCTGAAGCTGCTGTTTGGGCGTGAGCGCCCCGATGTCGACTACCGCGCCGTCGAGGCGGTCAATGCCAGCTTCCCCTCCGGCCACGCCATGCTGTCGGCCGTGGTGTTCCTGACCCTGGGCGCCCTGGCCGCCCGGTTTGCCGAGCGCAAGCGGCTCAAGGCCCTGGCGCTGGGCGCGGCGGTGACCCTGTCGCTGCTGGTGGGGCTGAGCCGGATCTATCTGGGCGTCCACTGGGTCAGCGATGTGCTGGCCGGCTGGTGCGTGGGCGCGGCCTGGGCGATGGTCTGCTGGCTGGCGGCCTTCGCCTGGAGCCGCTGGCGAGCTGGTCCAGGGAATCCGGCCCGATAGCTGTTTCAAATGTCGCGGAACAGGCCCTAGGCGGCCTTGGCCTTGGGGCGCCAGTTCAGTTCGATGGCGGTCCAGATCGCGCCGGCCAGGTCGATCAGGCCGATGGCCATCCACGCCTTGGGCAGGTCGTCGTTGAGCACCAGAACCCCGATCGCCAGAGGGGACGCCAGGCGCAGCACCACCGAGGCCCGCATATAGGTGCGCGCGCCGGTCCATCCCGCCACGTGATAGGCCAGCGAATAGGCGATGATCATCAGGCCAAACATGCGGGCCCAAGGCTCGGCGGCGGGATCAAGCTGGGTCCGCAAGAGGCCGGCGGCGTGGAACGGCGCCAGGGCGAAGGCGGCGCCGCTGAGGGACAGCAGCCCGCCCCAGAACCAGATGCTCCACGGGATGCCGAACGGTGTCGGCGTCACCGGGGTGGGCGCGCTCGCCAAACTGGGGTCCACAAGGGTGGTCCCCGAATCGCGGTCCGTCATGGTGTGGCTGTCCTTCGCGCCCGTCCGGGCGGACGCGGCGGGAGAATGGCCGCAGCCGGGGAAAGCCGCAAGAGCCGGTGAGATCAGGTGGTCAGGCCGGCCTTCTTCAGCGTCTTGTAGGCCTTGATCACCCGCGCCAGCTTGTGCTCGGCGCTGCGGTCGCCGCCATTGACGTCGGGGTGGCAGCGCTTGAGCAGCTCCTTGTAGCGCACCTTGATGGCCGCGCTGTCGGCGCCGCCGTCCAGATCGAGGTCGCCCAGGGCCTGGCGCTCCAGCTTGCCCAGATGACGGTCGGCGGAGGCGCGGTCGGCCTCGGCCTTGCGCTGCTGGGCCCGGAACAGGCCGAACGGGTCGGCGATGTGGCGGGCGTCGCGGGCGGCCATGGCGGCGGCCTCGCGCGAGCGGCTGTCGGCCTTGAAGCTCCAGGTCGGGCGACCGCCGGTGACCTTCTCGGTCTCCTGCTCGGCGCGGATCTGGGCTTCGTTCATGCCGGCGAAGAAGTTCCAGTTCTTGTTATATTCGGCCGCGTGCTTCTGGCAGAACCAGTAGTGCTCGTTGGGCATGTTGCGGGCCTTGGGCGCCCTGGCCGACCCGGCCAGACGGCACTCGGGATGGTCGCAGCGCTTCTCGCCAGGCTTGAGGCCGAGAACGTCCGGCGTCGCGCTCTCACCCTCCTTTGGAGGGCGGACACGGATGTCGAAAAACTTCGGGCGATATTCAAACTCTTGAGCCATGACGCCCAGAGTAAACTGCAGCTATTTCCGTTCAAGGATTGACATGCGAGAGAGCGACATGGGCAGCGTATCAGACACCATTCGAAGCAAGCTCGAAGCGGCTTTTTCACCCTCCAGGCTGGACCTGAAGGACGAGAGTGACCGCCACCAGGGCCATGCGGGCCACACGGGTGCGGGCGAGAGCCATTTCAACCTCGTGATCGAGGCCCAGGCCTTTGCGGGCAAGGCCCGCGTGGCGCGCCAGCGCATGGTCTATCATGTGCTGGCCGAGGAAATGGCCGGGCAGGTGCACGCCCTTTCGATCGTCGCGACGGCGCCTGGCGAAAGCTGAAGCCTCTGGCGACGGCAGGGCTTGCGCGCCGGCCCCGCGACTGATTGCCTCTGCCCCCGGCGCGGTCAGGCCGGGCAGGGCTTTCAGGCTCTGATTCAGCATTGGGCGCGTGACGGGACCGGTGTTTGGTCCGCCTTTCGGTGTCGCGCTCCCGAAGAGACGCCGAAAGAGGGATGGCATGAGCGCCGACGACACTGCCCGGACGATCGAAATCCAGACCGAAATCGAGACGGCCGCCGCCTTGCCGGCGCTGCTGGCGCGGGCCTATGCCCGCTATTCGAACTTCACCGTCGCCGCCGCCGTCATCGACGAGCACGGGGCGGTGCATCTGGGCGTCAATGTCGAGAATGCCGCCTATCCGTCGGGCACCTGCGCCGAGCAGACCGCGATCGGCGCGATGGTCACGGCCGGTTCGCGGCGAATCGCCAGGGTGCTGATCGCCGCTGGCTCGAATGCGGTGGTGCAGCCGTGCGGGGCCTGTCGGCAACGCATCGCCGAGTTTGCCGCCGATGACTGCGAAATCGTCTCGGTTCAGGATGGGGTCACGACGCAGCGCGCGCCGTTCTGGAGCCTGCTGCCCGACAGCTTCGGGCCGCGCGACCTGGATTAGGCTGTCAGCGCAGGGCCGTCTGGGCGGCCAGGGTTTCCAGCACGCGGCGCAGGTCGGTTTCGCGGAAGGGCTTTTGCAGGACCAGAGCGCCGCGATGGCTTTCCGACAGACCCGCCTCGCCATAGCCGCTGGCGAAGGCGAAGGGCACGCCGCGCGCCTTCAGGGCGTCGGCGACCGGGAAGATCGGACGGCCGCCCAGATTGACGTCGAGCAGGGCCGCATCGATGTCGGCTGAACCGGCCAGGCGCAGGGCCTCTTCGATCTCGGCCGCCGGGCCAACGACCGTACAGCCCAGGTCGCTGAGCATGTCCTCGACCAGCATGGAGACCAGGGCCTCGTCTTCGACCACCAGGACTTTCAGAGCGGACAGGGACTTCATATCGCAAGCTCCGAAGGGCGCAGGGGTGAGCCCGCGCAATGGGTTAAGATAACGCTATCACAGGTCAGGCCGCCGTCTCGCAACCGTTGAGCGATTCGAAGACTTTTCGCCCGCCCCGCGACCGAGGTTCTGGCCAAGTCTTGCAAAGGGCTCTCCCACCGACGCCCGAAGGGTCCACAAAACGCGGGCGGGCGAGATGCGTTCCGTCTGCCCGCTCAGAAATGCACGCCCTCGTCCAGCTTGGCGCTGATGCGCAGGGCGGTGACCTGATTCCTTTGGCGACGCAGGATCTGGAAGCGGTGCTGGTAGAAGATGAAGGTCTGGCCCGGCTCCGGGATCGTCTGGGCCTCGTGGATCACCAGGCCGGCGATGGTGACGGCCTCGTCTTCGGGCAGGTCCCAGTCCATGGCCCGGTTCAGGTCGCGAACCGTCACGTCGCCGTCGACGTGCACCGAGCCGTCCATCTGGGCGCGCACGCCCTCGACGCTGGTGTCGTGCTCGTCGTCGATCTCGCCGACGATCTCTTCCAGGATGTCTTCCAGGGTCACCAGGCCCTGCAGTGCGCCGTATTCGTCGACGACCAGGGCGAAGTGGCTCTTGCGCTTGAGGAAGGCGTTGAGCTGGTCCTTGAGGTTGGTGGTGTCGGGAATGAACCACGGCTCGCGGAGGATGGCGGCGATGTCGAGGGCGTCGATGCCGCCTTCAGACTCGGCCAGGGCCCGCAGCAGGTCGCGGGCGTGCAGCACGCCGATGATGTTGTCGGGATTGTCGCGATATAGCGGAATGCGGGTGTGCTGGGCGTCCAGCGCCTCGGCCACCAACTCGCGGGGCGAGAGGTCGGCGTCGCACATCACCATCGACTTGCGGTGGACCATGATCTCCGAGACGTCCATGTCCGACAGGTCCAGAACCCCGCCCAGCATCCGCCGGTCGCCGCTTTCGACCAGGCCTTCGGAGTGGTGGTACTCGACGGCGCCGCGGATCTCCTCGTGGGCGGCCAGCACGTCGACGGCCATGTCCAGCCGCACGCCGAACAGCCGCAGGGTGCGCCGCACGATCCACTGGATGGCGTAGATGATCGGGCCAAACAGCCGAACGACCAGCAGGGTGGGCCCCGACAGGAAGCGCGCCACGTCGTCGGACTTCAGGATGGCCAGGGTCTTGGGCAGCACCTCGGCGAAGACCAGGATCATCACCGTCATCACCGCCGTGGCCACGGCCACGCCCCAGGGGCCGGGGATGGCGGCGGTCAGCACCTGGGTCGTCAGGGCCGAGGCCAGGATGTTGATCAGGTTGTTGCCCAGCAGCACCGCCCCGATCATCGTCTCCTGATCCGACAGCAGCTTGTTGACCCGCTTGGCCGGCTTGTCGCCCTCGCGCTCCAGCTGGTGCATCCGGGCGCGGCTGGCGGCGGTCAGCGATGTCTCGGCGGCCGAGAACATGGCCGAGATCGCCAGCAGGCCGATGACGATGGGCGCAAGGCCGAGGATGGCGGTGAGGATCATCCGGGTGTTCTACGCCACGGCGGCCCGGCGGAAAACTTAGCCAATCGACGAAGTTTTCGCTTTTCCAATCGGCTGAAGGTGTAATAGTTAGCTCAATGGCTAAGCATGACCCCGATCTTTCGCGGCGCTTTCACGCGCTGGCGGACCCGACCCGTCGATTGATCCTGACCCGGCTGGCTGCGGGGCCGGCCAAGGTGACGGATCTGGCCGGTCCCACCGGGCTGCGCCTGCCCACGGTGATGCGGCACCTTTCCGTGCTGGAGGCGGCCGGGCTGATCGCCACGTCCAAGGACGGACGGGTCCGCACCTGCGCTTTCGTGCCCGAGGCGATGGACCCTCTGAGGACCTGGATGGACGAGCAGCGGGTCAGTTGGGAGGGCCGGCTCGACCGCCTGGACGCCTTTGTGATGGCTGTGATGAAGGAGAATGAGACGTGACACAGAATCTTGCGGCCGACGGGATGATCGGCGCGGCGCGGGATGACCGCCAGGGCCGCTTCGCCACCCTGACCTTCGAGCGGGAGGTGGCCGCGCCGGTCTCGGTGCTCTGGAAGGCCTGGACCGACCCGGCGGCGCGGGCCGTATGGGCGCCGCCCGCGCCCTCGGTGACGGTGGAGTTCCTGGAGGCCGACACCCGGGTCGGCGGCCGCGAAATCTCGCTGTGCAAGGTTGAGGGCCAGCCCGACATCCGCTGCGAGAACGGCTGGCTGGTGCTGCAGCCCGAGACGCGCAGCGTCAATTCCGAGGTCATCTCGTCGGAAGGCGTGACCCTGTCTGCGGCGCTGGTCACCGCCGAGGTGTCGGCCGCCGGCCCGCACAGCCGGCTGCGGGTGACGGTGCAGCTGTCCTCGCTGGCCGAGGATATGGAGGTCGGCTACCGCCAGGGGTTCAACGCGGGGCTCGACAATCTGGCCGGCGTGGCCGAGCGGACCATGCTGCTGCAGCGGGTGATCAGGGCGCCGCGATCGGTCGTCTGGGGCGCGTGGATGAACCCTGAGACCCTGCCGCAATGGTGGGGGCCAGACGGCTTTTCCTGTCGCACCTCACGGATCGATCTGCGCGCGGGCGGAGAGTGGGTGTTTGACATGATCGCGCCCGACGGCACGGTCTTTCCGAACCATCATCGCTATGTCGCTGTCCAGCCGCAGACGCGGATCGGCTACGCGCTGCACTGGGGCGAGAACGGCCCCAAACACGCCGACGCCTGGGCCACGTTCGAGGATCAGGACGGGGCCACGAAGGTCACGCTGGGCATGGTGTTCAGCTCGGTCGCCGAGTTCCAGGACGCCAAGGGCTTCGGCGCCGTCGAGCTGGGGCTGCAGACCCTGGGCAAGCTGGAACAGTTCATCGTTTCACGCTGAGGGGCTAAGCGCCGGCGCCGTCCTCGACCCGGATGACGCGCACGCCGCGCAGGCGGCCGTCATTGTCGGTCCAGTGGAAGCTCTCGCCGGCGGTCATGCCGATCAGGGCGGCGCCGACCGGGGTCAGCACCGAGATGCGGCCCTCGTCGATGCTGGCGTCGCGCGGCAGGCTCAGGCGCACGCGGCGCGGCTGGCCGCTGGTCAGGTCCTGATAGTCGACGGTCGAGCCGATGCCTACGAACGGGCAGGGGGCTTGTCCGGCCTCGACGATCACGGCGCGGGCCATCTCGCCGGCCAGCACGCGGCTGCCCGCAGCGCGGCCGGCGACGGCGTCTGCCAGGTTGGACAGGATCTCGTGGTCGGCCTCGGTCACATAGACCGTGGGCAGGGTTTGGGTGTGGGTGGGGAAGTTCATAGTCAGCTTTCTTGGGGGAATTTGAGCCTCTCCCGGCGCCTTGATCTCAAGGCCGCATGCGGGGGCTCGATTGGACGCGCCGTAGGGCGCGAGCGTCGTCGGACGCGGATCTCTTCGGGAAGGCCCCGGCTGTCTCGCTACGAAGCCGCTTGGGCTTTCGAGGGGCGAAGGCAGGTTTCGGGGCTTTTCAACGTCGCCCCGGGCTGTGTCAGCGTCGGGGGTTAGAGGCCTGCGTTCAAGCGACCAGCGGCGTTCATTACGCTTCTGGTGAGGCAGAGATGGGAAGGGGGGAGGCGAGCGTCAAGGGGTGGCGGCTTCATCTCTCCGCTCTCCCCGGCTTTCGCTGGAGAGAGCGGAGGGAAAATCAGTCAGACGTCGGCCTTCACGGCGTCCGCAAGGGGGCGTCATGAGCCCCCAGCACGGTGGACGCAGACAGTTCCGGGGCCACAACGGCAAGGTCGTAGCCGCGGATGAGCGCGCGCCATTCCGGCGTCAGGGCTTCCAGATCGGCGCTGCGCAATTGGCGCAGATCCACCAGGAACCAGTCGCCCGGCGGCGTGTCCGATGGGCGGGCCAGCATCACGTCCTTGCACCAGTCGCTGTCCTTGCCGGTGGTCGCATCGAAGTTGTGCACGGTCACCGGGCGGCCGACGCCGGCATATCCGCCCAGCGCGCCTTTCGCGCCGGCGACGATGAGGTTGAGGGACTTCACGCCCTCTCCGTCGGCATGTTCAGCGACGAAATTGCCCAGGTCGCGCTGACCGAGCGGATTGTAGCCCTTGTAGAGATGGTAGGCGCCGAACTTCATCAGCAGGCGCGCCTGCGGCGCCTCGGCGAAATGCGTCGCCAGCGTCCGCTTCATCAGCCGCGCCCTGCGCCCGTTCGAATCGCCGGTACGGGTCCGCGAGCCTTGATAGATCGCGCGTGTTTCGCGCAAGGCGGCGAACAACGCCTTGGCCCGGGCGCCGCCGTCCTGATCGATGGCCGTCGCCGCCTGATCCAGCGTCGTATCGGTGACCTTGAGCAGGAACAGGTCGAAGGGGGAGCCGGAGGCCAGCGCGGCCTGCATCGCCGCCCGTTCCTGTTCGGCCAGGGCCTTGATCTGGGCGCGGGCGAGCGGTCCTGGACCGGCCGCCAGCATCTGTTCGAACAAATAGCCGCTCGCGCCGAAGAACTCCTGGTCCAGCCCCCACAGCTTGAAGTCTGGCCCGGCGACACCCGCGCAATCGGCCGCCGTCTGACCTTCGTCGCGGCCGTTGAGGAAGGCCATGGCGTCGGGATGGGCGCGCATGAAGTCGGAAATCTGCTGTTCCCGGTTCGGCGCTCTGAGCCGTGCATTGACCACGCCGGCCGCCTCCGGGCCGATCTCGACGACCATGGCCGTCAGGCCGCCGGGCGCCATCAATCGACAGACGTTCGTGGTGAAGGCGGGGATCTCGCGCGAAAAATGGCTCTCGCCGATGAGGACATACCGGCTGGCGCTTATAGCCTCCGAGAGTATCGCGGCTCCCGGACCTGAAAAGCCCTGCGGCAGGAGGGTCAGCGGCGACCCCGCTTGCGCCAGGCGCTCAACGAAGGTGAGCGGCTTTGCGGTCTCTGCGTGGGCGGAAGCCGCGCACAGGCTTGCCAGCGCCAAGGCGGCCACAATCGATTTCAGATTCATATCGCTTACCCCCGTTGGAGGAAGCGGCCTTACGGAGATCGCTAGAAAACCGCGAGTCAAATCGCGGCTACAACTCGCTTTTCTGCCTGGAGCGAGCGGATAAGGATCATGCCGCCAAGACGCTGACCCTCAGAATGTCGCTGACGGGGTCGGCATCACAAATCGCGGCCCATCCGCAAAGCGGGCCTAACCCGCCGCCCCGTCCTCGACCAGGAACGCCCGCAGCGCCGTGCGGTCCACGTCCTTGGCGACGAACGCATCCCCGATCCCTCGTATGAGAACGAAGGTCAGGGTTCCGCCCTCGGCCTTCTTGTCCTGACCGCAGTGGGCGACCAAGGCGTCGGCCGAGAACGGCTCGGCGCGCACGTCGCTCATCCGGGTGGGCAGGCCGGCGGCCTTGATGGCGGCTTCGGCGCGGACGGCGTCCTGGCTGGGGCACAGGCCTTGGCGGACCGAGAAGCGGAAGGCCTGCGCCATGCCGACGCCCACGGCCTCGCCGTGTTTCAGCGCGTCGCCAAAGCCCATTTCGGCCTCGATGGCGTGGCCGAAGGTGTGGCCCAGGTTCAGCAGGGCGCGGCGGCCGGCTTCCTTCTCGTCCTCGGCGACGATCTCGGCCTTCATTTCCACCGAGCGCCCCACGGCGCGGACCAGGGCGGCGGTGTCGCGCTCCAGCACGGCGTGGACGTTGGTTTCCAGCCACTCGAAGAAGGCGAAGTCGCCCAGCAGGCCGTACTTGATCACCTCGGCATAGCCGCAGGCCATCTCGCGGGCGGGCAGGGTGGCCAGCACGTCAAGGTCGGCCAGCACCAGGCGCGGCTGGTGGAAGGCGCCGATCAGGTTCTTGCCGCGCGGGGTGTCGATGGCGGTCTTGCCGCCCACCGAGCTGTCGACCTGGGCCAGCAGCGTCGTGGGCACCTGGATGAAGTCGATGCCGCGCTTGTAGATCGAGGCGGCAAACCCGGCCAGATCGCCGATCACGCCGCCGCCGAACGCCACGATGATGTCGCCGCGCTCCAGTCCAAGATGCAGCAGGCGATCGGACAGGTCGGCCAGACCCTCGAAGCTCTTGGTCTCCTCGCCGGGCGGCAGGACGATCATATCGACCGCGATACCCGCCTTCTCCAGCGAGACCGACAGCCGCTCGCCATGGTGCTCGCCGACGATCGAGTCGGTGACGATGGCGGTGCGCTTGCGCTTGAGCAGCGGCGCGATGAAGTCGCCGGCGCGGTCGATCAGGCCGGTGCCGATCATCACGTCATAGGCGCGGTCGCCCAGCCCCACGGGAACGGTGCGGATCATGGCTTAAAGGACTCCTGGTCCAGGCGATCGCGCAGCGCGCTGATCACGGCGTCCACCGCCACCGCATGCGGCGTATCGCCGGTCTGAACATGAACCTGCGCCTGGGCGTAGGCGGGATTGCGGATCTCGGCCAGCTCGGCCAGCACCTCGATCGGCTCGCGGTTCTTGAGCAGCGGCCGGGTGTCCTTGCGACCCACGCGGCGGGCCAGGAGCTCGATATCGGCCTTCAGCCACACCGAGATGGCGTGCTGGTTGATCAGGGCGCGGGTCTCTTCGTTGACGAAGGCGCCGCCGCCGGTGGCCAGTACGTGCGGCGGCTCTTCCAGCAGGCGGGCGATGACCCGGCGCTCGCCGTCGCGAAAGGCGGCTTCGCCCAGCTCGGCGAAGATTTCGGGGATCGAGCGGCCGGCGGCGTCCTCGACCTCGTTGTCGGCGTCGCGGAACGGCATATCCAGCGCCTGGGCCAGGCGGCGGCCGACGCTGGACTTGCCAACGCCCATCAAGCCGACCAGCACGATCGTGCGGTGGCGAAGGGGCTCAAGCGAGGCGGCGTGATCGTCGGTCATGATGCGGTCGCGGGTTTACACGAGGCTCGGCCCAAGCGCCAAGTTTCGCTTAAGCCAAGTTTCGCTGAAGATGGCGTTGCGCCATAACTGGAGCATGATGTCTCGCATGCGTTCGTTCCCTCGCCGGGCAGTCGCCCCGATCCTCGCCATCCTGCTGGCCGGCGCCGCTCTTCCGGCCCTTGCCCAGGTTCAGGTGCAGTCCCTGGCGCCGCCGGACCTGTTCTCGACCGCCGCCGCCCAGACCGACCTTGGTCCCGACCTCTGGACGGGCACGGCCCCCGACATCGCGCGCGATGTGTTGCCAAGGCTGGCCGCAAGGCCGCTGTCGCCGGCCTTTGCCGACCTCGCGCGGCGGGTGCTGGCGACCGGCGCCAACGGACCTGCGGGCGTGGGCAATGATCCTGATCTGGGCGCGGCGCGGGCCATGGCCCTGATCGCCCTGGGCGAAGCCGCCGGCGCCGACGCTGTGCTTGATCGCGCCCCGGGCGTGGCCAACAGCGCTGCGCTGTCCCTGGCGGCGGCGGAGGCGGCCCTGATCCGCAGCGATGACGACAAGGCCTGCCGGATCGGCGAGGCCCTGACCGCCGATCGCGGCGCCGGCTACTGGCTGCGGCTGCGGACCTTTTGCCAGGCGCGCGCCGGCCAGGACGATGCTGCCCAGCTGACCTTTTCCCTGGCCCAGCAACAGACCAAGGACCCCGACTACGCCCGTCTGATGGGCGCTTTGCTGAGCGGCACAGCGCCAGGCGGGGCCAATCTGCGCAACGGGATCAACTACGCCCTGTCGCGCAAGCTGGGGCTGGATATCGCAGCGGCCCTCGCCACGGCGTCGCCCGCCGTCAAGCCGGCGATCACCCCGCCGGGTCCGCCGCCGCCGCCCCTGGCGGGGCTGGACCTGACGGTGCAGGAGACCTCCGACCTGGCCTTCCTGCGCCAGGCCAGGGGGCTGCCAGCCTTTATCGAATCCGCCAGGAGCTCGGCCCCGTCGATCGCCATACTGGCCAAGGCCCAGGCGCCGCTGCGCGATCCGGTGCTGTTCGCCCGCGCGGCCCTGGTCGCCGGCGACTTGCCGACCGCCCAACTGATCCGCTCGCGCCTGACCCAGGACCAGATCCCCGGCGCGACGATCACCGATCTGGCCCTGCTGGACGCCATGATCTCGGCCGCTTCGGGCAAGCCCGACAGCCAGACCCTGGACCGGCTGGTCGAGCGCGGCGCCCAGAACGGCGCCAAGTCGCCGGCCCAGCCTGCGGCCCTGCTGCTGGCGTCGCTGGGCGGGGCGATGAGCCCCCAGGCGCGTGGCCAGTTCGCCAATTTCGACGTGGGCCGGCCGGCCGGCTCGACGGCCAGACTGGTGCTGATCGACGACGCTGCCGCAGCCGGGCTAAAGGGCGAGACGGCGCTTCTGGCCCTGTCGGTCGCCACCGAGGCCGGCGCGGCGGGCCCATCGCCTGCTGACCGCGCCCGGATCGCGCGCGGCCTGGCCCGCGTCGGCCTGGTGGCGGACGCCCGGGCGGTGGTGGTCGAGGGGCTTCTGGCCCTGCAGCTGACCAAATGAGCGCCGCCGGCTGGGTCGACGCCTTCCTCGAGATGATGGCCGTCGAGCGGGCCGCCGCGCGCAACACCCTGACGGCCTATGGCAAGGATCTGGAGGACGCGCGGGGCTACCTGTCCCGTGTCGGCGGCGATCTCGACGTCGCCTCGGCCGAGACCATCGAGGCCTATTTCCAGGACCTGGGCATGAGGGGCCTGTCGCCCGCCACCGCCGCCCGCCGGCGCTCGGCCGTGCGGCAGTTCTATCGCTTCGTGCTGGAAGAGGGCTGGCGGTCCGACGATCCCTCGCGCCGCGTCGTCGCGCCCAAGGCGGGCCGTCCCCTGCCCAAGGTGCTGTCACGCGGCGAGGTCGACGCCCTGATCGCGGCGGCGGCCGGCAAGGACGGCGGCCAGGGTCTGCGTCTGGCCTGCATGATCGAGCTGCTCTACGCCTCGGGCCTGCGTATCTCCGAACTGCTGTCCCTGCCGCTCAACGCCCTGGCCCGCGATCCGGCCTTCCTGACCGTCAAGGGCAAGGGCGGCAAGGAAAGGCTGGCCCCGCTGAACCCTCCCGCACGAACAGCGGTGAAGGCCTATTTGGAGGCAAGGCCGCAATTTCTGCCAAAGGGCGTGAAAGACAGTCCGTGGCTGTTCCCCTCGCGCGGCGCGTCGGGCCGACTGACCGCCAGGCGGGTCTCGCAACTGCTGGAAGACGCCGCCATCGCCGCAGGCATCGACCGCCAGAAGGTCAGCCCCCACGTCCTGCGCCACGCCTTCGCCACCCATCTGCTGGAGGGCGGAGCCGACCTGCGGGTGATCCAGACGCTGCTGGGCCATGCCGATATCGGCACCACTCAGATCTATACCCACGTCGCGGGCGACCATTTGGCCCAAGTGGTCAAATCCAAGCATCCGCTGGGCCGCAAGGGCTAGCGCCGCCTTGCGCCGGCCCGCCGGCCTCTTTAGGAAGCCCCTATCCACTGTAAGGACTTCCCCATGTCGGACGAAACCCGCGACAGCAACGGCACGATCCTGGCCGAGGGCGACAACGTCACCCTGATCAAGGACCTCAAGGTCAAGGGCTCGGGCGGCGTCACCCTGAAGCGCGGTACGCTGGTCAAGAACATCCGCCTGACCGGCGACACCGACGAGATCGAAGCCAATGTCGAAAAGGTGCGCGGCCTGGTCCTGCGCGTCGAGTTCGTCAAGAAGGCCTAACTTAACCTTGGCTTGCTAGGTCTGGCCTCCAGACAGGCGGAGAACCGCCGCAGGAGGCTGGAAGGCCGATGGTGACGGTGAAGACGCAGGCGGGCGCTTTGGCGCTGATCGCCTATGGCGAGACCGCGAAGAGCCAGGCGACGACTGCGGCGGCGGTCGCATCACCGGCCCCCAACGCGCCCGAGGCCAGGAAGGCGGCTGAGGCCGCCCAGGCGCTCGACAGGCTCAAGAGGGAGCAGCGGCTCGGCAAGAAGACCGCCATCGGCGACGCCAAGGGCCGGGCCAAGGCCAGGCTCCAGCAGGTGGTCGAGCGGCTGCAAATGCTGAAGAAGATCTACGCCAACGACCCCAAGGCCATGGCCAAGGCGTTGGCTGCGGCGGCCAAGGAGCTGAAGGCGGCCGTCAAGGACTACGGCAAGGCCGCCAAGGACTCCGGCGAACTCTACAGCCAGGACTTCGCCAGCCTGCCCGACGCCGCGACCGATCCCGAAGGCGCTGCGAACGCCCGCAAGACGATCGAGGACGAGGCCAAGATGGACGTCCAGGGCGATCAGGCGTTCATCAAGATGACCCGCGAGGTCAGCCGGGCCCTGAAGGACGAGCTGCAGACTGCCAAGACCAAGGGCATCCTGACCCAGCCGGGCAAGTTCGAGCGCTCCGAAGAGGTCAAGGCGGCCGAGGACGACCTGAAGGGCCTCGACAGGATGACCGAGGATCTGGATCAGCAGGTTCGCCAGGACATGCCGCCCGGCAGCCTTCTCACCCTGGCGGCCTAGCGAGTTCGGCGGCGACTCCAGGCCGCAATGCTGGTGGCTCGCGATGACTTGAGGCCGCTCAGCGGCGCGATGCGACCGTCTGGGCTTCCGCAGGGCCGTCCCAGGCCCCATCTTACGCGCGCCGGCGCCGAAGCGCGCCGTCCACTCGGACAAGGAGCTGCCCCATGAAGACCCGGAAACTCGGCGACGGTCTGGAGGTCTCGGCCATCGGCCTGGGCTGTATGGGAATGAGCTGGGCCTATGGGCCGGCGCCGGAAAAGGCCGAAACCTTCAAGGTGCTGGCGCGCGCGGTCGAACTGGGCGTCACCTTCTTCGACACCGCCGAGGTCTATGGTCCTTTCGTCAATGAAGAACTGGTCGGCGAGGGGCTGAAGCCCTTCCGCGACAAGGTCGTGATCGCCACCAAGTTCGGCTTCAAGATCGCCGCGCCGGATGAGAACGGCGTGCGCCGCATGGTCGGCGTCGACAGCCGCCCCGAGCACATCCGCGAGGTCGCCGAGGCTTCGCTCAAGCGCCTGGGCGTCGAGGTCATCGACCTGCTGTACCAGCACCGCGTCGACCCCAATGTGCCTATCGAAGATGTCGCCGGCACGGTCAGGGACCTGATCGCCGAGGGCAAGGTCAAGCACTTTGGCCTCTCTGAAGCCGGCGCGGCGACCATCCGCAAGGCCCACGCCGTGCAGCCCGTTGCGGCCCTGCAGAGCGAATATTCGCTGTGGACGCGCGGCGTCGAGGCCGAGATCCTGCCGACGATCCGCGAGCTGGGCATCGGCCTGGTGCCCTACAGCCCGTTGGGTCGCGGCTTCCTGACCGGGACCCTGACCACCAACGCAGGCCTGGCCAAGGATGACTTCCGCCGTGGCCTGCCGCGCTTTCAGGGCGAGGCCCTGGCCAGGAACCTGTCGCTGGTCGAGGCCCTGACCCTGATCGCCGGCGAAAAGGGGATCACCCCCGCCCAGCTGGCCCTGGCCTGGCTGCTGCATCAGGGGGCCGACATCGCCCCGATCCCCGGCACCACCAAGATCGCCCGTGTCGAAGAAAATGTCGGCGCGGTCGACGTGGCCCTGACGCCCGAGGACCTGTCGCGCATCGCCGCCGCCGTGCCCGAAGCGGCCATCGAGGGCGAGCGCTACAGCGAAGCCGGTCTGGCGATGGTGGGGCGCTAGGCGTGCGGGAAGCCATCGACAGCGACAGCGACTTTTCCTAACTAGGCTTTGACGTTTCCGGTTCGACCTTCCGCTTGAGACGTCTTCCAGCAAGTCCAGTCGCGAGCGGTGTCCGTCGATGAGCAAGATGAATTTCGCGATCTATTTCGCGAGCGATGGCTACTCGACCGACAACAAGATCATGGGCCGGCAGAGTGCGGGCAAGGCTCTGATGAAGGGCATGGCGCGTCGTTGGAAAGCCGACCAGCTCACCGGCTACGGCCTTCGCGCGTCCGGGCGGGCGATGTTTGATCAGCTTCGTGGCGATGGCTTCACAGGCTCCCTGCGCTGGCAGGACCTGTCAGGTGATCATATCCTCAAGGACCTTGGCGCGCTCTACGTGCCCGCGCCGCCCAGCAAGCAAGCGGCCCATGTTCGAAACCAGTCTGGGGCCGCCGCCTACAGCCTCGTGGGCGTGACCCACACCCTTTGCACCGCCAGGGCGATGAGCGACGTCGCCGAGGTGATCTTGCCGCCCTTCCAGCCTTGGGACGCCTTGATCTGTACCTCCACCGCGGCCGTGTCTGTCGTGACCAGGTTGCAGGATGAGCTCAAGGCCTGGTTTTCGGAACATACCGGCGCCACGCGCTTCAATCCGGTGGCGCTGCCGGTCATTCCGCTCGGCGTCAATGTTCCGGATTTCGCCCGTAGTGACGTCCAGCGCTCTGCAGGTCGTGAGGCGTTGGGGTTGTCGTCCGACGAGGTAGCTTTCCTGTTCGCCGGGCGCATGACCTACCATGCCAAGGCCAATCCCGCCGCCTTCTACCAGGCGCTGGAGGAGGCCTGCCGCCTAACCGGGAAGACGCTGGTTTGTCTTGAGGCCGGCGTCTACCCCAATGCCGGGACGAAGGCCGGCTTTTCGGAGGCGCGAGCCTACCTGGCGCCGAGCGTCCGGTTTCTCCAGATCGATGGCCAGGACAGCGATCTGTATGACAAGGCCTGGAAGGCGGCGGATGTCTTTGTGTCCCTGTCCGACAATATCCAGGAGACCTTTGGCCTGACCCCGATCGAAGCGATGGCTGCGGGCCTTCCCGTGCTGGTCAGCGACTGGGATGGTTACAAGGACACGGTCCGCGATGGCGTGGATGGTTATCGTGTTCCGGTGGTCCTGCCGCCCGCCGGGACCGGGGAGGACCTGGCCTTGCGCTACGCCTTGGATCGCGACTCCTACGACTATTATATTGGCCGGGTGAGTATGGCGACGGTCGTGGACCTCGCGGCGCTGACGGACCGCGTGGTTGCCCTGGCCGAAAGTCGCGAGCTTCGCGAACAGCTGGGCGCGTCGGGTCACGCCCGGGCCCGTGAGCTCTATGATTGGCCGATCATCCTCGGGCGCTATGTCGAGATGATTGACGGCCTGGGCGAGCTGCGCAGGGCGGCGGGGTCGCCGCCGCCGGCGCCCTGGCAGGGACGGCCTGACCCGTTCCGTCTGTTCGCCGACTATCCGACCAGCACGCTGAACGAAAATTCGACCGTTGAGGTGCATCTCAAGCGTGCGCAGGCGATCGAGACATTCCTGGAGCTTGGCGTTGCGAGCTACGCTATCGACCCCGTGACCTTGCCGCGCGACACCATCGTCGCGCTGCTCCGGCAGGCGTCGGCCCAGTCCAGCACGGTCAGCATGCTCGTCAGGGGAGCCCAGGGTGTTGATCCGATCCGCGTGCGGGCCTTGATGTGGCTTTACAAGCTGGGCCTGGTGACGCTTCGGTCCTGACCTAAGGCCTGCGGGGCTTCAAGACCCAGACCCAGCAAGAGTGGTCGTCCGCACATCCACCGCCCCATCGCAGGCCTCGCAACGGACCACGGGAACCAGGCGTACGCCACAGGCGTGGGTCAGGATTTCCGGCGGGCCGGCCTCGCCCGACAGCCAGCGGTCGCCCCAGGCCATCAGGGCGGCGATCAGCGGGAAGAAGTCGCGGCCCTCGCGGGTCAGCCTGTAGTCCCAGCGTTCGGGACGGGTCTGATACAGGCGCTTTTCCAGCATGCCGCGCTCGACCAGGCGTGAGAGGCGGTCGGTGAGGATATTGCTGGCCACCTTCAGTTCGGCTTGCAGATCCTTGAAGCGGGTCAGGCCGTAGAAGCTGGCGGCGACCAGATGGGCGGTCCAGCGGTCGCCCAGCACCTCGATCGAGCGCTCCAGCATCGGGTGCAGCGGCGTGCCGCCGGCGCCGTCCGCGCCCTGGGTGTCGCTGACCCGGCGCGAATGGCGGGCGCGGGGCGCCGGCTCCAGACCGGCCCCGGGACCGGGCGTCAGGGTGATGTCGCGCACCTTCACCGGCGCGGCGCAGGCCTGGCAGACCAGGACCGGGCGCAGAGGTTGTCCACAGGGGCTATGGATAATTTGGTGCGAAGGACAGTCCGGGTCCAGTCGCCAGCGCATCTCCCAGCCCAGCAGCATCAGGGCCGAATCGTAGAGGTCCTTGCCCATGGTGGTCAGGCAGTACTCGTGGCGAACGGGTCGAAGCTGGTAGGGGCGCTTTTCCAGCACCCCGGCCGCCTCCAGCCGTCCCAGGCGGTCGACCAGCAGCGAGCGGGCCATGCCGGTCATGGCGATGAAGCCGTCGAAGCGCTTGACGCCCATGAAGGCCGCATAGAGCAGCAGCAGGGTCCAGCGGTCGCCGATCAGGTTCAGCGCACGGGCGGCCGAGCTCTTGCGGACGAGCGTCGGGAGCCGGGTGGCGGCTGGTGCGGTTGAGACCATGGCGCTTGGTGCGGCGCCGCGCGGCGGGCTGTCAACGCTGGGCATGGACTCCTCCGAAGTCACTTGTATAGTCAGACTGACTGGTGAGCAGCATGGGAGGCGGCCTTGGTCTATGTGCTGGGCGGATGGCAGAGTGACTTCGCGGCCAATTGGAGCCGTCAGGGCCGCGACATGGCGGACGCCTTTGGCGAGGCCGTGGGCGAAGGCCTGGCCGCGACGCAGCTGGATCCCGAAGAGATCCAGACCGGCCATGTCGGAAATTTCGCCGGCGAACTGTTCGCGGGGCAGGGTCTGCTGGGCGGCATGTTCGGCCAGGTGCATCCGGCCTTTGACGGCCTGCCGACCGCTCGCCACGAGGCCGCCTGCGCCTCGGGCAGTGTCGCCATCCTGGCGGCCACCGCCGAGATCGAGGCCGGTCGCTATGATCTGGCCTGCGTGGTCGGCATCGAGCAGATGCGCAATGTCCCCGGCCAGAAGGCCGCCGAGAACCTGGGCAGCGCCGCCTGGGCGGGGCACGAGTTCCAGGACGCCCGCTTTCTTTGGCCCCGCGCCTTCTCCGATCTCGCCGAGGAATATGACCGCCGCTACGGCCTGAAGTACGAGCACCTGATGGCGATCTCGGAGATCAATTTCGCCAACGGGCGCCGCAACCCCAATGCCCAGACCCGCGACTGGCGGTTCGGGCCCGAGGCCTTTACCGAGAACGACGAGACCAATCCCGTGGTCGAGGGCCGCACCCGCAAGCAGGACTGCGGCCAGGTCACGGACGGCACGGCGGTGGTGTTCCTGGCCTCGGCCGAACGCGCCAGGGCCTATGCCGACAAGCGCGGGATCGCGCTGGAGAGCCTCCCGCAGATCAAGGGCTGGGGCCATCGCTCGGCCCCGATCAGCTATGCCCGCAAGATCGAGAACAGCCGCAATGAGCCCTACGTCTTTCCGCAGGTTCGGCGCGCCATCCTCGACGCCCGCGCCCGGGCCGGGATCGCGCCGGACGTTTCGGGGGTCGACGCGGTCGAGACTCATGACTGCTTCACCGCCACCGAATACATGGCCATCGACCATCTGGGCCTGACCGCGCCCGGCGAGAGCTGGAAGGCCATCGAGGCCGGCGATATCGCCATGGGCGGCAGGCTGCCGATCAATCCGTCCGGCGGCTTGATCGGGGCGGGCCACCCTGTCGGCGCGACCGGCGTGCGCATGACCCTGGACGCCTTCAAGCAGGTGACCGGCGCGGCCGGCGACTCCCAGGTCGAGGGCGCCAGGACGGTGCAGACTCTGAACATCGGCGGATCCACGACGACGACCGTGAGTTTCGTGGTGGGGACCTAGCCCTCAAGTCCTCCCCCTGACGGGGGAGGTGTCGCCGCAGACGACGGAGGGGGAAGTACTGCGACGCATTGCGGTCTTCCCCCGCCGACCTTCGGTCGCCTCTCCCTTCAGGGGGAGGATCTTTTTCGCCGCACCAACCGTATCTGGACGACAACTTTCGGACCCTTCATGACCCCCATCCTCCAGCTCCTCGCCATAAACGCCGCCGTCTCGGCCGCCGCCTTTTTCGGGCTGTGGCTGATCGGTCTGAAGCTGAAGGATGTCAGCTTCATCGACAGCTGGTGGGGCCTTGGCATGGGCCTGATCGCCCTGACCTCGTGGCTGCAGATGGGACCCACGCCGCACGGCAACCTGCTGCTGATCCTGTGCGGGATCTGGGCGCTGCGGCTGGGCGGCTACCTGCTGTGGCGCTGGCGCAAGAACGGACCGGACCGCCGCTATGTGACGATGATGGCCCTGGCGGAGAGCGAGCGGCAATGGAGCTTCGCCAAGGCGTCCCTGCTGCTGGTCTTCGCCCTGCAATACGGCCTGCAGTTCGTGATCGCCCTGCCGGTGCAGTTGGGCCACGGCTCGGCCGCGCCGCTCGGCGCTCTGGCCTTTGTCGGCGCCGCCATTGCGGTGGTCGGGATCGCCTTCGAGACCATCGGCGACGCCCAGCTGACCGCCTTCAAGGCCAAGCCGGAAAACGCCGGCAAGGTCATGGACAAGGGCCTGTGGCGCTATACCCGCCACCCCAACTATTTCGGCGACGCCTGCGTCTGGTGGGGTCTGTATCTGATCGCCGCCGGGACAGGCCTGGGCGCCTGGACCCTGCCGGCCCCGGTTCTGATGACCTTCCTGCTGACCAAGTGGAGCGGCGTGCCGACGGTTGAGGGCCGGATGCGTCGCAAGCGCCCGGACTATGAGGCCTATGTGCAGCGGACCTCGGGCTTCGTGCCGTGGTTTCCGAAGAAGGTTGAAACCGCAAAATAGCTTTGTCATCCCGGCCGCAGCGAAGCGGCGCGCCGGGACCCAGGGGCAAATGCAGTGCAGTGGCCCTGGGTCCCGGATAGCCTCTGCGAGGCTTCCGGGATGACAGGATTTCTTAGGCGCGCAACATCGCCCGCCCGGCCCAGACGCTATGCGTCCCGCTGCTCAGCTTGTGCGGCAGAGCGATCCGGCAAACGACTTCGAAGCGCTTGGCGTCGACGAGCACGCACTCCGACGTTCCCCGGTTCTCGTCGATGATGAAGCTGACCAGATAGCCGTCGTCTTCCGAGGTCGCCCCGATGCGCGGCGCGAACGGCGCTTCGCTGGCGTAGCGGCCCTCGGGCAGCTGGATCGACCAGCTCTCGCCGGTTTCCAGGTCGTGCTTGACGAAGCCGTTGAACAGGAACCAGCCCGGCTTGGCGGTGGTCGAATAGGCATAGCGATAGGGCTTGCCGGCATATTGCTGGTTGAACATCCCGAACTCGAGAATGCGTTCGTCCAGATGGCCTTCGGTGGTCTCGCCGGTCTTCAGGTTGAAGCGCCAGCGGTGCAGCTTGGGCCGGAAGCTGTGCTCGTCCAGATAGGCCATCAGGTGACCGTGGCCATCGGGGGCGTCTTCCAGCGGGCGCGGGGTCGGGTTTTCCTGGAAGTAGCCGTCCAGCACGATCTCGTCGCCGTCCTCATAGGCATTGAGCCAGTGCAGGACATAGGTCGGCGCGGCCTCGAACCACTGCACCGGCCCGCCATGGCGCGGCACGATCCCGAACCGCGAGGGCACGCCCTTGTGCAGGCGCACGGCGTGGATGTCGCGCTCCAGCAGGTTCTGGTCCCAGAACACCGGCAGGTCGTTGAGGATCGAATAGTTCTTGGTGAAGGCCATGTCGTGCGGCAGACGCGGACCCGGCAGGTCGATGGCCTGATAGGTGGTGCGCTTGCCCGAGGCGTCGACCACGCCATAGTGCATGTAAGGCGCGGTCTTGGAGTAGTTGAAGAACAACAGCTCGCCGGTGGCCTCGTCGACCTTGGGGTGGGCCGAGACGCCGTCCAGCGGCGCCCAGGCGGCGACGCCGAGGTTTTCCAGGGTCAGGGGATCCAGCCGATAGGCCTCGCCGCACTGGTAGAAGGTGGCGATGGCCTCGCCGCCATGGACGACGATGTCGGTGCTGGCGGTGTCCTTCAGACCGCCATGCGCGCCAAAGCCCGGGCGCTTGGAGGTGCCCGGTCCGTCGGCGAGGCCGCCCCACAGGCTTTCACCGACCTCCTGCTCGGCCTCGAAGCCGCGCGTGCGGATGAAGCGGTTGCGGTAGGTCGCCTGGCCGTCCTTGAACTCGATCTGGTGGACCATGCCGTCGCCGTCGAACGGGTGATAGCGGCCCAGCGGCGCGTGCACGGGGTTTTCGGTGTTGCGCAGATAGACGCCGTCGATGTCGGTCGGGATCGCGCCCTCCAGCACCTCCAGGTCCCAGGCATTGACCTCCTCGTGCTGCGGCGTCCAGGCCCCTGTCATATAGGGGTGGTTGGTGTGACCCAGCGAGGTGACAACGGGCGGCAGGCGTTCGATCTTCATGGCAGACCCCATCAGAGATAGGTCAGCTTACCGCCAGTCAGTCTTGTTGTGCAAGTCAGTGTGGATCAGCGCGGCGCGCTGACCCGCCAGATCACATTGCCCACATCGTCAGCCAGCAGCAGCGCGCCGGTCTTGTCGATATTGACCCCCACCGGGCGGCCCTGGGCTTCACCCTTGGCATTGAGGAAGCCGGTCAGGAAGTCCTCGGGCGGGCCGGCCGGCTTGCCGTTCTGGAAGGGAATGAACACCACCTTGTAGCCGGACTGCGGCTTGCGGTTCCACGAGCCGTGCTGGCCGATGAACACGCCGCCGCGATAGCGCTCGGGGAAGGTCGCGCCCTCATAGAAGGTCAGGCCCAGCGAGGCGGTGTGCGCGCCCAAGGCGTAGTCGGGCTTGATCGCCTTGGCGACGAGGTCAGGCCGGGGCGGCTTGACGCGGGTGTCGACCGTCTGGCCGTAATAGCTGTAGGGCCAGCCATAGAAGCCGCCGTCCTGCACCGAGGTCATGTAGTCGGGGACCAGATCATTGCCGATCTCGTCGCGCTCGTTGACGGCGGTCCACAGCTGACCGGTGACCGGGTTCCAGCCGACGCCGACAGGATTGCGGATACCCGAGGCATAGACCCGGCTGGCGCCGGTGGCGATATCGACCTCAAGAATACCCGCGCGGCGCTCCTCGGCCGCCATGCCGTTCTCGCCGACATTGCTGTTGGAGCCGACGCCCGCATAGAGCTTGGTTCCGTCCGGGCTGGCGATCAGGCTCTTGGTCCAGTGGTGGTTGATCGGGCCGGCGGGCAGGTCGGCGATCTTGCGCGCCTGAGCGGCGATGCTGGTCGCGCCCGCCACATAGGGGAAGGCGACCACGGCGTCGGTATTGGCCACATAGAGCGTCTCGCCGACCAGGGCCATGCCGAACGGCGAGTTCAGGCCGGTCAGGAAGGGCGTCTTGACCTCGGCCACGCCGTCGCCGTCGGCGTCGCGCAGCAGGGTGATGCGGTTGGCGCTGGGCGTCTTGGCCCCGGCCTTGCCCATGATCTGCTTTTCGGCCCAGGCCCGGATGTCGAAGCCCTTCTTCTTTTCCTTGGGCGGGCCGTTGGTTTCCGCCACCAGCACGTCGCCGTTGGGCAGCACCAGCATCCAGCGCGGATGATCAAGGCCAGAGGCGAAGGCCTGCACCCGGAAACCCTGGGCGGCGATCGGCGTCGCGCCATTGGCCCAGCGGTTGACGGGCGAGACCTTCACCGTCGGCAACAGCGTCTTGGTCGGCGCGGGCAGGGCCGGATCGGGACCATAGCCGGTCGCGGCGTTCTGGGACTCGCTCTGGCTACAGGCGGCGAGCGCCGTCAGGGCGAGGACCGTAAGGGCTGCTGGGTGACGAAGACGCGACATGGAATTCTCCCTGAGACCTCATGGTAACGCCTCAAAGCGTTCCGCGTTCTTTGGCGGACGGGTCCTGCCCAGAGGCTAGACTATTGTTGCGACACGTCGAGCTTCCCCAGGGTCAGTCGGCCCTCAGCACAGGGGCGGGACGTCGCGACAGCGCCTGGGCCGCAGCCAGCAGGCCGCCGACCGCCGACAGACCCGCCGCTCCGGCCAGCAGGGCCATCACCCCGGCCCAGTCGATGCTCCATTGCGCCTTGAACACCAGCACGACCACCGGCCAGGCGGCGGCCAGGCCCAGCAGCACGCCCGCCGCGCCGGCGATCAGGCCGACCGCGCCGTATTCGACGACATAGGCCGACAGGATCTGGCTGCGCGTGCCGCCCAGCACTTTCAGCGTCGCCGCCTCGCGCGCCCGGGCGCGGGCCCCTGCGGCGATGGCTCCGGCCAGGACCAGCAGTCCGGCCAGCCCCGCGACCGCCGCTGCGCCTCTGATCGCCAGGGCCAGACGGTCGAACAGGCCGGCGGCGGCTTCCAGCTGCTCGCGCACGCTGATGACATTGACCGCCGGGAAGCTCTTGCCCAGGGCGCGGGTCAGGCGGGCCTCGGCGGGGCGGTCCATCTTGGCGATGGCGATATTGCGCAGCACCGCGCCTTCCAGACTTTTCGGGTCCAGGATGATCGAGAAGTTCGGGCCAAAGCCGCCGAACTCGACCTTGCGCAGCACCGCGACCTTGGCCTCGAGATCACGGCCCAGAACCGACAGGGTGATGGTGTCGCCGGCCTTCAGGCCCGCGCCCTGCGCCAGTTCGACCTCCATGGCCACCTGCGGCGGGCCCGTATAGCCGGCCGGCCACCAGCGGCCTTCGACGATGCCGGCGTCCTTCGGCTCGGCGTCGAGAACCGACAGGTTCACGTCGCTGTCGAAGGCCCAGCGCTCGGACGCCTTGATGGCCTGCAGGTCGATGGGCTTGCCCTTGAGCGCGATGATGCGGCCGGTGGCGAAGGGGATGCGCAGATAGCTTTCGCCGTCCAGCGGTCCGGCGGCGCGGAACACCTCCGCGTCAAAGGCTGCGACCTCGTCGCCGGGGATCTCGGTGAACACCATGGCCGGGGCGCTTTTGGGGGCCACTTCTCGCACCTGGGCCAGCAGGGCCGACTGGATCAGCACCACGCAGGCCAGCAGGGCGACGCCCAGGCCGATGGCCGGGGTCGCGGTGCGGGCGGCCGAGCGGGGGCCGGCCAGATTGGCCAGGCCGATACGGATCGGGCCGCGCGCCAGACCCCGGACCTTGCCGGCCAGCCAGGCGGCCAGCAGGCCCAGCGCCCAGAGGGCGACGAAGGCCACGGCGACGCCGGCGATCATGATCCCGGCGGCGATGGGGGTGGGGGCGGTGGTGACGGCCAGGGCGGCGAGGCCCAGGCCGCTCACGGCTGCGCCGATCGTCTCCAGTCCGAACGGCGCGCGCACGCCCAGGGCGCGGCGAAACAGGGCCGAGGGCGGGGTGGCGCGGGCGCGGGCCAGCGGGATTAGCGAAAAGGCCGCCGCCGCCAGCAGGCCAAAGGCGCCGGCCTTGACCAGGGGCAGGGGATAGACCGCGAAAAGGGCCGGGATCGGCAGGGCGCTGCCGGCGATCTGGCCCAGGATCAGCGGCACGATGGCGCCGATCACCAGACCGATTAGCACGCCCAGGGCGGCCAGCAGTCCGATCTGGATCAGATAGGTGTTTCGGATCAGGGCCCCATCCGCGCCCAGCGCCTTGAGCACGGCGATGGAGGGCTCGCGCGTCGCCAGATAGGCCGAGACCGCCCCCGCCACGCCCAGGCCGCCGGCGACCAGCGAGGCCAGGCCGATGAAGCCGAGGAAGTATTCCAGCTGGTCGATCAACTTGCGCGCCCCGGGCGCGGCGTTGGAGCGGTCGCGCACGCCAAGGCCGGCCTCGCCGAAGGTCTTTTCCAGCTGCTTGCCGGCGACGACCGGATCGACGCCGTCGCGCACCGCGATGCGGGCGGCCTGGTCAGACGGCAGGCCCGGCGCCAGCAGGCCCGTCGGGTCCAGCAGGTCGCGACGCACCACCACGCGCGGGCCCAGCACGAAGCCGCGCGCCACGCTGTCGGGTTGGCGGATCATCACGGCGCGAACCACCAGGGTCAGGGGACCGGCCTCGAATGTGTCGCCGATCTTCAGGCCCAGACGATCCAGCAGGGCCGGTTCGACTGCCGCGCCCGGCAGGCCGTCGCGCGTGGCAAGAGCCTGCGCCAGGCTAGCCGCGCCCTCCAGCTCGACCTTGCTGGCCAGGGGATAGGCGGCGTCGGCGCCGCGCAGGTCGACCAGCCGGCGTTCCCCTGATGGCGCTTGAGCCATCACCCGCACGCGGGCGGTGTAGGACACCGTGCCCAGCCGCGCGAAGGCCGCGCGCTCCTGTGGGGTGAAGTCGCGGTTCTCGACCGAGGTCGAGATATCGCCGCCCAGGATTTCCCGCGCCTGCGAGGCCAGGCCCTGGCGGAAGGCCTCGGCCGTGGAGCCGGCCGCCGCGATGGCGGCGACGCCCAGGGCCAGACAGGCCAGGAAAATGCCAAAGCCCCGGACGCCGGAGCGCAGCTCGCGGGCGGCGAGGCGGAAGGAAAGAGCGCTCACGCAGCGGCCTCGCCAGCCTTGGGGACGACCTTGCCGTCGGCCATGCGGACGATGCGGTCGGCGCGCTGGGCCAGCACCGGGTCATGGGTGACCATCACCAGGGCCGCGCCGCACTCGGCCAGCAGGTCGAACATCAGGTCGACCACCGAGCCGGCGTTGCGGCTGTCGAGATTGCCGGTGGGCTCATCGGCGAACAGCAGGATCGGTCGCGCCGCCAGGGCCCGGGCCAGGGCCACGCGCTGCTGCTCGCCGCCCGACAGCTGGTGCGGATAGTGGGTCAGGCGCGAGGACAGCCCCACCTTGGCCAACCAGTCGCGGGCGGTGGGCAGGGCGTTGGGCGCCCGGGCGATCTCCAGCGGCGCGGAGACGTTTTCCTCGGCGGTCATGTTGGGCAGCAGGTGGAAGCTCTGGAACACCAGTGCCGCGCGGCCACGGCGCAGGCGGGCGCGGCCGTCCTCGTCCAGCTTGGCCAGGTCCTGACCAAACAGGCTGACGGTTCCCGAGGTCGGGCGTTCAAGCCCGGCGGCCACCGAAATCAGCGACGACTTGCCCGAGCCGGATGGCCCGATGATCGCCACGCGCTCACCCGCCGCCACATGCAGGTCGACGCCGCGCAGGATATTCACAGGCCCCGCCGTAGAGGGCAGGGTCAGGGTCACCGACGAAAGGGCGAGCGGCGCGACATCGGCGGTCATGAAGTTTCCTTGTTTCGTGCGTTAAATTTGCGAACCCCAACCCCACATAGGGACTCATGACGATCTTCACACGGCCTGCCCCCACCCGACGCGGGACCATTTTTGGATTTGGCGCGATGTTCGCCGTTTCGACCGGTGCGACGGCGGCGGAGAAGCCTCCGATCGTCACCGTTCTGGGCGACTCGATCACCGCCGGCCTGGGCCTGCCCGCGCGCGACGCCTTGCCGGCGCAACTGCAGAGCGCCCTTGACCGGATGGGCGTGCGGGCGGCGGTGCGCGGGGCAGGCGTCTCGGGCGACACCAGCGGCGGCGGCCTGGCGCGGGTCGATTTCAGCGTCGGCGCCGACACCGCCGTGTGCGTGGTGGCCCTGGGCGGCAACGACCTGTTGCAGGGCGCAGACCCCTCGCGGACCAAGGCCAACCTGAAACGCATCATCGAAAAGCTGAAGGCCCGCCGCATCCGCGTGGTGCTGGCCGGCGTGCGGGCTCCGCCGTTGATCGGGGCGTCCTATGCGCGCGACTTCACCGGCCTCTATCCGGCCCTGGCGCGCGAGACCGGCGTGGTCTTCCATCCGGACTTCGTCACCGGCGTGGTCGGGGCCCAGCGCCTGATGCAGCGCGACGGCATCCATCCCAATGCTGCGGGCGCGCGGGTGATCGCCGAGCGGCTGGCCCCGACGGTGGCGACCGCGCTGCGAACCACGATCTAGGTTCACAGCGCGGATCGTCCCTAGAGCGAAACGCGCGATACAAGAATCGCGCACTTCGCTCTAGCTTTTTGTTTTCGCATCGTTTTTGCGGAAAACCGGTATCCACTTTTCCGCACGATGCTCTAGCCGTCGACCAGGGTGGACTTGTTCGCCGGCGGATGGGCCGTGTGAGCGCTGCTGCCGAACACGCGATGCGTCAGCCGTTCGGCGCGCACCTTCAGACCGTCCATCAGGATGAAGACGACGGGAACATAGAGCAGCGACAGCAGGGTCGAGGTGATCAGGCCGCCGATCACCGCAATGGCCATGGGCGCGCGGAACTCGACATCGGCGCCGAAGCCGACCGCCACCGGCAGCATGCCCACGCCCATGGCGACCGTCGTCATGATGATCGGCCGGGCGCGCTTGTGCGCCGCATCGATGATCGCCTCGCGCTTGGTCATGCCGTTCTGCATGGCCATGATCGCGTACTCGACCAGCAGGATCGAGTTCTTGGCCGCGATACCCATCAGCATCAGAATGCCGATCAGGGTCGAGATCGAGAAGCTCGACTTGGCCAGAACCAGCAGCGCGAAGGCGCCGCCGATGGCCAGCGGCAAGGCGACCATGATGGTGATCGGGTGGGCGAAGCTGCGGAACAGCAGCACCAGCACGACGTACATCAGCAAGATGCCGGTGATCAGGGCGGCGGCGAAGCCGGTGACCATCTCCTGGATGAACTCGGCGTCGCCGGCGGCCACTTCCTGGATGCCGCTCGGCAGGTTCTTGACCGAGGACAGGGCGTGGACCCGTTTGCTGGCCTCGCCCACCACGATGCCGTCGAGTTCGGCGGTTATGGTGGCGACTCGCGAGCGGTCCTGACGGCTGATCTGCGACGGACCTGCGCCGAAGCGCACGTCGGCCACGGCGTTCAGCGGCACGGGGCCGCCGGCGCTGGGCACCTGCAGGGTCTGCAGGATAGCCATGTCCTCGCGGGCGTCCTGGGTCAGGCGCAGGCGGATCGGCACCTGCCGATCGCCGAGATTATACTTGGGCAGGTTCTGGTCGATGTCGCCGATGGTGGCCACGCGCACCGCCTGCGAGATCACGCCGGCCGAGACGCCGGCGCGGGCGGCCTGGTCGGGGCGCGGTGTGACGACAATCTCGGGCCGGGCAATGGCCGCCGTATTGACCACATGGGCCAATCCCGGAACGTTGCGCATCTCGGCCTCGACCTTGCGGGCGGCGGCGTCCAGCGCCGGCCCGTTGTCGCCCACGAGGCTGAGCCTGAAGCTGGTGCCGTCGCTGGGACCACCGCCGCTGTTGGAGCCTGCGCCAATTCGGGCGCCCGGAATGGCGGCGAACTGGTCGACCATCAGGCGGCTGAACTCCTGCTGGTCCATGCGCTCGCCCTTGGGCACCAGATCGGCGTTCAGGGTGGCGGTATTGACCGCATTATTGCCGCCGATGGAGGCATAGACACCGCGAACCTCGGGACGGGCCCGGAGTTCGCGGGTCATGCGCTGCACGATGGCGTCTGTCTCGTCCAGGGTCGCGCCCGGCGGCAGCTGGACCGAGAACGGCGCGCGGCCACGGTCGGCGGCCGGCTGGAACTCGAAGGGCAGGGCCTTCGCCAGGAAGTACGAGGCCAAAATCATCGGGATGCCCATCGCCAGGACCTTCCAGCGATTGTTCAGGCCCCAGGTCAGGCTCTTGAGGTAAGGCGCCATCCAGAACGGGTCGGCATCCTCGTGCTTGCCGTTGGCCTTGAGCATGTAGGCGCCCATCAGCGGCGTCAGCAGGCGAGCCACGACCAGCGAGAACAGCACCGAGACGCAGGCGGCCAGGGCGAAGGCCTTGAAGAACTGGCCGATGATGCCCGGCATGAAGCCGACCGGGGCGAACACCGCCACAATGGTGAAGGTCGTGGCAACGACCGCCAGGCCGATCTCGTCGGCCGCCTCCATGGCCGCCGCATAGGGCGTCTTGCCGCCCCGCATGTGGCGGACCATGTTCTCGATCTCGACGATGGCGTCATCCACCAGGATGCCGACGGTCAAGGACAGGGCCAGCAGGGTGATGCTGTTGAGCGACTGGTTCAGCGGCGCCATCAGGGCGAAGGTCGGCAGCAGCGACATCGGGATGGCGACGGCCGCCAGGAAGGTCGCCCGCCAGTCGCGCAGAAACAGCAGCACCACCAGAACGGCCAGCACGGCGCCGAGGATCAGCGCCTCCATCGAGGCCAGATAGCTGTCCTCGATGTATTTTACCTCTGAGGTAATCTCGTCGATCTCGACTTCCGGATGGGCCATGTCGAGCTTCTCGACGGCCTTGCGGACCTTCTGTGCGGTCTGGACCTCGCTGGCGCCGCGTGAGCGGACCATGTTGAAGGTCACGACCTCCTGGCCGTCATAGCGGGCGCGCGAGCGAGGCTCGGCCCAGCGGTCCTCGACTGTGCCCAGGTCGCCCAGGCGCACGGTGCCGCCCGCCGACAGGGGGATGCGGGTCTCGCGCAGCTGGTCGATCGAGCCGGCCGCGCCCAGGGTGCGGATGGCGCGCTCGGAGCCCGAAATGGTCACCCGGCCGCCAGGCAGGTCGGCATTGCTGGACACCAGGGCCTGGCTGACCTGGGCGGCGGTGACGCCGCGTGCGGCCAGGCGGTCGGGATCCAGGGCCACCTGGATCTCGCGATCAACGCCGCCGCGGCGATTGACCTCGCCGACGCCCTTGAGGGCCAGCAGGGTGCGGCTGACCTCGTTGTCGACGAACCAGCTGCGCTGTTCCGGTGTCAGGGTCGGAGCCTTGACCACATAGGTGATCAGCGGATCGCCGGAGATGTCGATCCGGGTGACGTTGGGCTCCTGCATGTCCTGGGGCAGGTCGCCCCGCAGGCCGGACATGGCGTTGCGAACATCGTTGGTGACCTGCTCGTGATCGACGCCCAGTTCGAACTCGATGAAGGTCGAGGACACCCCGTCGGTGATGGTCGAGTTGATGTGGCGCACCCGGCCAAGGCCCGCGACCGAGTCCTCGATCAGGCGGGTCACCTGGGTTTCAAGTTCGCTGGGCGCAGCGCCGGGGCGCGCCGCCGTGACGACGACGAACGGCAGGTCAACGTCGGGATTGTTGTTGATCCGCATGCTGCGGAAGCCGGAAATCCCGGCGATGGTCAGCAGCAGGAACAGCAGGATGACGGGGATCGGGTTTCGGATCGCCCAGGCGGAGATGTTGTTCATCGCGTCAGGCTCCTAGCGGGCCGACTTGGCGGCGGCCGACGCCGTCGGGACAGCGCTGCCGATCCGCACAGCGTCGCCTTCGCCCAGGAAGCCGGCGCCCTCGACGACCACACGTTCGCCGGCGGTCAAGCCGGTGGCGGCAATCATGTCGGCCGTGGCGGCCACGATGGCGATGCGCCGGAAGCGGGCGTGGTTCTTGGCGTCGAGCACGAACACGCCGGGACGGTTTTCGCGATACAGCACCGAGGCGCTGGGAACCGTCAGGGCAGCCTGGTCTCCGGCCTGGATGGTGGCGCGGGCGAACATGCCGGTGCGGAAGCCGCCCATGCTGGACAGCGCCACCCGAGCGACGCCCAGGCGGGTCTGGCCATTCACCTCGGAGGTGACGATGCGCACCCGACCCGTGGTCTGGCCCACCTTGTCGGAGACGATGGTGGCGGCCATGCCCGCCTTCACCAGGGCCAGATCGGTCTCTGGGATCTCGGCGTCCAGTTCCAGGCGGCTGTCACGCACGATGCGGAAGACTTCGGCGCCGGTGCTGACGATCTGGCCCTTGGTGACGTTGCGACGGCTGATCAGGCCCGCCACCGGGGCGCGGATGGCGGTCTGGGCCAGGCGGGCGGCGGTCTCGCCGCGCGCGGCCTCGGCCGAGGCCACCTGGGCGTTGGCGGTCTGCTGCCTGGCCAGGCTGGTGTCCAGCGAGGCTTGCGACAGATAGCCCTTGGCCTGCAGCTCGCGCGAGCGGCGCAGGGAGGCTTCGGCCTCGGCCAGGGTGGCCCTGGCGCTGGCGACGCCGGCGTCCTGCTGGCGCATCTGGGCCGAAAGCAGGGTGTCGTTGAGCTTGACCAGGATCTGGCCGGCCTGGACGGTGTCGCCTTCCTCGGCATTGACCGAGATAGCCGTCAGACCACCCGTCTCGGCGCCGACGACGACCTCTTCCCAAGGCGAGATGGTGCCGGTGGCGTTGATCTGGCGAGGCACGGATTGCGAGACGACGGTGGCGATGCTGACCGTCTGGGTCGCGGTCGCTCCAGCCGGGGGCGCGGCCTTCTTGGGCTTCTTGTCGTCGCCGCAGCCGGCAAGCGTCAGGGCGCCCAGGCTCAGGACGACAACCAGCGCGCTCGAACGCATGACGCGCCCCTTGATCCCGTAAACCACGATCGTCCCCGATGTCCCAGAAAGCCTTCAGGGCCTTCTAGCCGACAAAGCGTGGGTCGCTGAGTTAAATGATCGTAAGACGATATGGAGGCGCGGCTTAGAGCGTTGGCGCGGCGCCCGACTGGGCCGTCAGGGCGCGATTGAACCCTTCACGGTCGCTCATCCGCGTCCAATAGGCGGCGACGGCGGGCGGAAAATCGTCTGAAAGACCCAGGGATGTGGCCAGCAGCAGGGCGTAGGCGATCGAGATATCCGCGCCCGTGAAGCGGTCGCCGGCGGCGAAGGCGTGGTCTTTCAGGATCAGGTCCAGCCCCTTCAGTCGCGACAGGAACCAGCGGGCATAGTCGGCGGCGACCTGGGGGTTGCGGCGTTCCTCGGGTTCAAGGCGCGAATAGCGCAGCACCAGGGTTTGGGGAAAGGTCAGGGTGGCCTCGCCAAAATGCAGGCCGTTCAGATAGGCGCCATAACCGGGCTCCTGGGGCCCCACCGAGAGGTGTCCCTCACCATGGCGCATCGACAGATATTCGATCATCGCTGCGGACTCGGTCATCCGGGTGTCGCCGTCGATCAGCAGCGGGATGGTGCCCAGCGGGTTTTCGTCCAGGAACTCGCGCGCCAGGAACCTCGGCGGGAAGGGCAGGAGCTTGAGGTCGTACTCAAGCCCCAGCTCTTCCAGCGCCCACAGCGGCCGGAACGAGCGGGCGTCCCGGCAGTGGTAGAGGGTGATCATAGGGGCCTAGAGCCGCTCGACGATGGTCACATTGGCCAGGCCGCCCCCTTCGCACATGGTCTGCAGACCATAGCGGCCGCCCGAGGCGCGCAGGGCGTGGACCAGGGTGGTCATCAGCTTGGCCCCCGAGCCGCCCAGGGGGTGGCCCAGGGCGATGGCGCCGCCATTGACGTTCAGCTTGGCCGGATCGGCGCCCAGCACCTGCAGCCAGGCGGTCGGCACCGAGGCGAAGGCTTCGTTGACCTCGTAGAGGTCGATGTCGTCGATCTTCATGCCGGCCCGTTTCAGGGCCTTTTCGGTGGCCGGGATCGGCGCTTCCAGCATGATCACCGGGTCATGGCCGATAACGGTCATGTGGTGGATGCGGGCCAGCGGCTCGACACCCAAGGCTTTTAGTCCCCGCTCATTGACCACCAGCAGGCCGGCCGCGCCGTCGCAGATCTGGCTGGAGGTGGCGGCGGTCAGGCGGCCGTTTTCCTGCAGCAGCTTGACGCCGCCGATAGACTCCAGGGTGGCCTCATAGCGGATGCCTTCGTCGGTGGTGTGCTGCTCGATCGCACCATCCGCGAGGGCAATTTCCAGCGGCACGATCTCGGCGGCGAACTTGCCGGCCTTGGTGGCGGCGATGGCGCGCTGGTGGCTGGACAGGGCGAAGGCGTCGAGGGCCTCGCGGCTCAGGTCATACTTGCGGGCGATCATCTCTGCGCCGGCGAACTGGCTGAACTGGATGTCAGGATACCGTTCCTGAATGCGCGGGCTCATATAGGTCCCGAAGCCGTTCTTGTAGGGCAGGGCCGAGGACAGACCCATCGGCACGCGGGTCATGCTTTCCACGCCGGCGGCGATCACCACGTCCATGGCTCCCGACATCACGGTGGCGGCGGCAAAATGCAGGGCCTGTTGCGACGAGCCGCACTGGCGATCCACCGAGGTGGCCGGCACGCTTTCGGGCAGGCGCGAGGCCAGCACCGCATTGCGCGCGATATTGATGCCCTGCTCGCCCACCTGGCCCACGCAGCCCAGGATCACGTCCTCGATCAGGGCCGGGTCGATGCCGCTGCGGTCGACAAGGGCATCCAGCACCGCGCCGGCCAGGTCGGCCGGATGCCAGCCGGCCAGTCGCCCGCCCTTGCGGCCGCCGGCGGTACGTGCGGCGGCGACGATATAGGCTTCGCCCATTGTGTTTCTCCCTGTTTTGCGGGAGCGGACCAGAAATCCAGGGGCTTGTCTTCCGTGACGCGGCGTCAGTCGGCGAGGGGGCGACGCATCCTGTTGATCCCGCCGACCAGCAGGGCCGCCAGGGTCAGGAAACTGAACAGGCTGCCGGCTATGAAATAGGTCCGCCCCCAGACCTTGGCGTCAACCAGCACAGCGAAATGCAGCAGGGCGCCCAGGCCGTGAAAGGCGCTGGCCCACATTGGCCACCAGCGGTCCGACCTCAGGGCGATGGCCAGCAGCACGGCCAGCAGGACCAGGTCGATCAGCATCACGCCGATCTGCAGGCCCCAGAGCTGCATGCCGTTCTGGACCAGGCCGCTGCCCAGCCAGGCCGCGACCATGGCGATCGCCGCCGTCCGCTCGGGCCAGCCGCCGCGCCAGATCGCCGGCGCGGCGGCCACGGCCAGACAGACGATTCCCAGCCATTGATACAGCGAATGAAAGATCATCCGCCGCAGGGTGACGGGGTTGATGTCAATTGCAACCGTCGTCACCGCGCCTTGGTCAGGCCGCCCTGGTCTCCACCGCCGTCAGGCTCAGGCGGCCTTCGGGCGAAGGCGGCTTGTCCCCGGCATTGCCGAACGACACGGCGGCCAGGCCGATATCGCGCTGAGCGACCGACAGGCGCCTGTGGGTGTCGACGATATTGCCGCGCGCCAAGCCCAGGGCCTGCATGGTTTCGATGGCGGCCATCAGGGCGTCCTGGCCGACCAAGGCCGAGATGTTGGCGTCCTGGCGGCTGGCGGGCATCAGACCGGCCAGGGCGGCGGTGCTGGCAATGGCGGCGTCGATGGCCTTTTCGGCGGCGAACAGGGCTTCGGCCACAGTCTCGGCGGCCAGGCGGCGTTGCTTGAGCATGAGTGATCTCCTCACGCCGACGGGGTCGGCGCGTTGCAAAGGGATGAAGACGTGTTGGCTTTGAGCCCGGGCCGGAGGGCGCGGGTCTTAGGGCGCGATGGCTTGCAGGGCGTGCAGCCCCGCCAGGATCGAACCGAACGCGAAGGCGGTCACGATCATCACGGCGCCGATGAAGGTCAGGCGCTTGAGCGGTGTTAGCGCATTGGGCCCTCCTCCAAGTCCGGGGAGTAGCAGTCCGGGTGTTCCGGCGTGTCCCGGAAGGTCTCGTCCATCACCGCGCTGGCGATGCACAGGATCTCGCGCAGCACCATTTCCGCCGGCTTGAACGGCGCCTGCTTGCGGGTCGCCGTCACCAGGTCGCGGGCCATGGCCGCGCTGTTCGGGGTCGCCGACAGGCTGGAAAGCTGCCGCTCCAGCTGCCCCCAGGTGAACGGCGGGGTCTGGTCGGGAGGCGTGTTCAGCGCGGGCCAGCTCTGCTGGAAGCGCCGTATGTCCTCGTGCAGATGGGCCACCCGGCCGATCGCATCCTTCTGGTGTGGGTTCAACTCGGTCACTGAACGCTCCTTCCTCAATACGGTCAGCTGACCGCGAGGAGAGAGCGTCGCCTAGCCGCGACGGATAGGACCCCGATCCGATCGGAGGGGGGGTATCGGGGGTGGGCGGCGCGATCCGGTCGCTGGCCAGGCGCGCGGCGGCGTAGCGGTCGGGCGCGCCCAGGCGCTTGCGGGCCTTGTCCAGATGCCAGTCCACGGTGTGCTTGGAGAGGCCCAGTTCGCGGGCGATCTCCTTGGAGCTCATGTGGCGATCAACAAGGCGCAGGCATTCGCGCTCACGCTCGGTGAGCCGATCAAGGCCGATGGCGGCTTCGCCCGGATGGATCGCCCCCTTGTCCATCCTTTGATCTAAGGCGTTGCCGCAGCTCGGAGCAAGCCGCCGTCGCTATCGGGCGACGACATCGTCCGTTTCGAGATCGGTTGAGGCTTTATCGAGACAGCTGCAACGGCTCACGCCTCGCGGCGCGCGGCTTCCGACTCGGTGGACGGCGAGGCGGCGCGGATCAGTTCCAGCACGTCGACAATGATCAGCCGCATGGCGGTGGAGGCCCTGTCGGCGTCGCGGGCGATGATCGCCTCGGCCACATCCTCGTGCGACGGGATGCTGGCGGTGCGGCCCTTGATGCGATTGGTGAACCGGATCGAGATGCGCAGGGCGGTGTTCACCAGCTCGTGCAACTCGCGATAGAACGGGTTCTTGGTCGCGTTGAGGATCGAGATGTGAAAGGCGATGTCGGCCGAAAGGGCGTCGTCCTCGCCCTCGGCGGCGGCCTTCATCCGGCGCAGGCCCTTGCGGATCTCTTCCAGCCCAGCCTCGTCGGCGTTGCGGGCGGCCAGTGCGGCGGCGGAGGGCTCGATGCCCAGGCGCATCTCGGTGAATTCGGCCAGCAGGCGCAGGGAGAACTTGCGTTCCAGCAGCCAGCGCAGGACGTCGGGGTCCAGCAGGTTCCAGTCCGCCTCCGGCTCGACGACGGTGCCGTGGCGCGGACGGGCGCTGAGCAGGCCCTTGGCGGTCAGCATCTTGACCGCCTCGCGGGTGACCGTGCGGCTGGCTCCGAACTGCTTGGCGAGTTCGCCTTCGGTGGGGAAGCCGACGGTGGCATATTCGCCCGTGACAATAGCCTGACCCAGCGCCTCGACCAGACCGTAGGTCAAACTGAGGCCAGGCTGGGTACGCATCGGCTAGTCGTCTTTCCTGCTGGTCGGCGCGATCTGAATCGGTCCTGTTTAGCGTGGTTCGTTCAGGCCCGGAACAAGGGGTGCGTCACACGAATACACGGCTCTCCCGCAGTTGTCTGACCAATCTTGCATCGTTCTTTGGCTGCAATGCAGGAGCGATGCTGTGTTGGCGGGGCGCCTTAGGTCTGGCTGTTCCAGGCCGCGACCAGGGCGGTGGCTTTCTGGCCGACCTCCTGGGCCGAATAGCCGGGTCGATAGAGCTCGCCGCCCACGCCGATGCCGGCCACGCCTGCGGTCAGCCACGGTTCCAGATTGGCCGCCCCCACGCCGCCGACGGCATAGACCAGGATGTCCTTGGGCAGTACGTCCTTGACCGCCTTGATGTGGCTGGGACCAAAGCTGCTGGCCGGATAGAGCTTCAGCGCCCTGGCGCCCGCCTTTACGGCCGCGAAGGCCTCGGACGGCGTGGCGAAGCCGGGCATGGCGGTCAGGCCCAGCGCCACGGCGCGGGCAATGACCTCGGGATCGGTATTGGGCGTGACGATCAGCTTGCCGCCGACCGCCGCCACATCATCCACGGCCTGGGGTGTCAGCACGGTGCCGGCGCCGCACAGGGCGACATCGCCATAGGCTTCACAAAGCCGGCGAATGCTCTCCAGCGGATCGGGCGAGTTCAGGGGCACCTCGATGGCGCGGATGCCGGCCTCGACCAGGGCCTTAGCGATGGCCACGACCTCGTCGGGCTTCACGCCGCGCAGGATCGCCACGATGGGCGGGGGAGCGGTGACCGTTTCAGGCGAGGACATGGGACTCGTTGCTCTTGGAGGAGGACAAGGCGGAGAGGCCGGCCAGCACGGCGGCGTCGCCATTGACGGCCACGGTATGGCCGCCCTGGGCGGCAATGGCCTGGCCGTAGAACTCATTCAGGGTCGGGGCGCCGACCAGAGTCACCTGCCCCAGCGCGCCGAACCACTGGCGGGCGGCGGCCGCGTCGGCGCCGATCAGCAGGCCCGACAGGAAGCCCATGGCGTCGGCGGCGGGCAGATTGTCCAGCAGTTGGCGCGCGCGGGTCTCGAACAGCAGGTGCGGCAGCAGGGCGGGGCCCTTTTCGACGATGCGCGCCAGACCCATGGCGAAGCCCGCGTCCGAGCCCTGCACATCGGCGGCGACGCCGGCCGCCAGGGTCGAGTGCTGGCGCAGCAGGGCGAAGGCCTCGCCGACCGGGGCGGTGAGAAAGCCGGTGATCGCGCCGTCCTCGACCACGGTCCACTTGCTGTGGGTGCCGGGCAGGACCAGCAGATGGCGACCGGTCTTCAGGGCGGGATCCAGTTCCAGGGCGCCCAGGATCTGGGTCTCCTCGCCGCGCATCACGTCGGGACCGCCCAGCGGATTGACGCACGACAGGCCCGGGATGATCGACACCGGCAGGCCGTCGGCCTCGATCTTCAGCACCCGTTCGCGCAGGTCATTGGCCGTGGCCGGGCAGGGAGCATAGGGGGCTTCCACCCAGCCGATGCGCGAGCCGACCATGCCGCACAGGATCGCGCCGGAGGGCCGGGCCTCGCGCCAGTCGCCGACCAGATCGAGAAAGGTCTGTTCCGGCGATGTCGTCAGGGCGCTGACGCCTGGGCCATCCCGGCGATCCAGCACGCTCTTGCCCTGACGCAGATACAGGCGAAGCCGCGAGGTGCCCCAGTCGCCGAAGATCGAGATCGACGGGTCCATCAGTGGCTTTCGCGGGTGACGACCGAGCCGGAGGCGCCGACCAGGAAGTCCAGATCGCAGCCTTTGTCGGCCTGAAGAACGTGGTCGATATAGAGCTTGGCGTAGCCGCGCGTCGCCACCGGCGGTGGCGGGTTGGCGCGCCAGACGGCCAGTCGGGCCTCTATCTCGGCGTCCGAGATCTGCAGGTTCAGGCTGCGGCTGGGGCCGTCGAACACGATCTCGTCGCCGTTGCGGACAATCGCCAGGGGGCCGCCGGCATTGGCCTCGGGCGAGACGTGCAGGATGACGGCGCCGAAGGCCGTGCCGCTCATCCGGGCGTCGCTGATGCGAACCATGTCCTTGACGCCCTTTTCCAGAAGCTTGGTCGGCAGCGGCATGTTGCCCACTTCCGGCATGCCCGGATAGCCTTTGGGACCACAGCCCTTGAGGACCAGGATCGAGGTCTCGTCGACCTCCAGATCGGGGGTGTCGATGCGGGCGCGGAAGTCCTCGATGGACTCGAAGACCACGGCCTTGCCGCGATGGCTCAGCAGGTGCGGGCTGGCCGCGCTGGGCTTCATCACCGCGCCGCCGGGGGCCAGGTTGCCGCGTAGCACCCAGATACCGCTGTCGGCCTTCACCGGCGCGTCGAGCGGGCGGATCACCTCGGCGTTCCAGACCTCCGCCTTCTCGTACTGGGCGCCGATGGGGGCGCCGGTGACCGTGGGGGCGGTCGGGTCGAGGAAGGGCTCCAGCGCCTTCATCACCGCAGGCAGGCCGCCGGCATAGTGCAGGTCTTCCATCAGGAAGCGGCCCGAGGGCTGCAGGTCGACCAGCAACGGCACGTCGCGCGACAGCACGTCAAAGTCTTCCAGGGTCAGGTCCACGCCCAGCCGTCCGGCCAGGGCCAGCAGGTGCACCACGGCGTTGGTCGAGCCGCCGATGGCGGCATGGACCCGCAGGGCGTTCTCGAACGACGCGCGGGTGACCACCTGCGACATGGTTCGGCCGTCATGGACCATGCGGACGATGGTCCGGCCGGTCTCATGCGACATGGCCCGGCGACGGGCGTCTACGGCGGGAATGGTGGCGTTGTAGGGCAGGCTCATGCCCATGGCTTCGACGATCGAGGCCATGGTCGAGGCGGTGCCCATGGTCATGCAGGTGCCAGGGGACCGGCTCATGCCGCTCTCGGCCGACATGAAGTCGGGCAGGGTCATTTCACCGGCGCGGACCGCCTCGGAGAACTTCCAGACGTCGGTGCCCGAACCGATGTCCTTGCCGCGGAACTTGCCGTTCAGCATCGGGCCCGACGAAACGACGATGGTCGGCAGGTCAACGCTAGCCGCGCCCATCATCTGGCCCGGCGTGGTCTTGTCGCAGCCGCCCAGCAGCACGACGCCGTCGATCGGATTGCCGCGGATCGACTCCTCGACATCCATGGCCAGCAGGTTGCGAAACAGCATGGCCGTCGGCCGCATCTGGGTCTCGCCGAGCGAGATGGCGGGGAACTCCAGCGGCAGGCCGCCGGCTTCCCAGACGCCGCGCTTCACGTGCTCGGCGATGTCGCGCAGGCCGGCGTTGCAGGGGGTGATCTCGGACCAGGTGTTGCAGATGCCGATCACCGGACGGCCGTCGAACACGTCGTCAGGCAGGCCCTGGCTCTTCATCCAGCTGCGATGGATGAAGCCATCGCGATCCAGCTTGCCGTAGGATCCGCTGCTGCGCAGGCGCTTGCCCGCGTTACCGTCACTCATAACCATCCCTATCGCCGGTTGGATCCGGCACTCGAACGCCTCTTGCGCTCATTTATAATATTATTTGGACCATCGCAAACCGCCGCTGAAAATACCCGATTGGTCTTCTTGCTCCGCCGCGTGGGGTGAGCCCTCATGCGGCGGGGTTCTCAGGGGGCAGTCGGATGAATCAGCGCGCGCCGCGTCGGGTCGTCATTGTTGGCGGCGGCACAGCGGGCTGGATGGCCGCCGCCGCCCTGTCCCGGCTGCTGAAGGGCTCATACGGCCCCATCACCCTGATCGAGTCCGAGCAGATCGGCACGGTCGGAGTGGGCGAGGCGACCGTGCCGCCGATCCGCCTGTTCAACCACCTGCTGGGCATCGACGATACACGCGCTCGACCGCCGATGCGGCGGGTCGTCTGCCGGCATGAAAAATCACATCGCCAAGGTGATCGAACGTTTGCCGACCCACGCGGCGTTCATCGCTGAACATTGCTGCGCCCCGCGTTGAGACGTCGATTCTGGTGAATCCCGCTTTAACGGCGGCCCAAGACTCTCCGGCCTGTCTGGACAATTCGCGAGTCTAACTAGACTCATCCGGGCCTGTCAGGGAGGGTTTATCGACCCATTAATGTTAATGAATATCTAGATGTGTTAAGCATGCGACGTTATGTCTTCAACCAAATAGAAAGACTGCTGTTGGATACTAATCGTCGGGCGAAATGCCCGCCGGTAGTCAAAACGACACCGGAGACCTCCTAGAAGGAATCTTCGTAATGGCGCTGAACAGCATCAACACGAACCAGGGCGCTCTTATCGCTCTGCAAAACCTGAACTCCACGAACATGGAGACCCAACAGGTCCAGCAACGCATCTCCACCGGCAAGAAGGTGGCGAGCGCGAAGGACAACGGGGCCATCTGGGCGACCGCCAAGAATCAATCGGCGACCGCGTCCTCGATGAACTCGGTGAAGGATTCGCTGCAGCGTGGTCAGTCGACCATCGACGTGGCCCTGGCCGCCGGCGACACCATCACCGACCTGCTGGGCAAGATGAAGGAAAAGGCCCTGGCCGCTTCCGACACCTCGCTCAACACCTCCAGCTTCAACGCTCTGAAGGCCGACTTTGAATCCCTGCGCGATCAGGTGACCAAGGCCGCCACGAACGCCAAGTTCAATGGCGTCAGCATCGCCGACGGCACCACCGCCAAGCTGACCTTCCTGGCCAACTCGGACGGTTCGGGCTTTACGGTCAACGCCAAGACCCTGACCCTGGCCGGCATCGGTCTCACGACCGGTTCGACCTTCACCACGGCCGCCGCGGCCAAGACCATGATCGGCACGGTCACGGACGCGCTGGGCACGGCGACCAACAAGTTGGCTTCGCTGGGCACCAGCTCGACTGGCCTGGACACCCACCTGACCTTCGTCGGCAAGCTGCAAGACAGCCTCGACGCCGGCGTGGGCAACCTGGTTGACGCCGATCTGGCCAAGGAAAGCGCTCGCCTGCAATCGCTGCAGACCAAGCAGCAGCTGGGCATCCAGGCGCTGTCGATCGCGAACTCCTCGAGCTCGTCGATCCTGAGCCTGTTCCGCTAAACCAAGACGACGGCCGGAGCGGCGGGACGCGTCTTGTCCCGTACGCGCCAACGGCTGCGACCTGAGAGGGGGCGGACTTCGTGTCCGCCCCTTTTTTCATGGGCGACGCCGGGATCATGAGCCGAAGGCTGGGTCTTCGAACACCGACGCATAGCCTGACGCAGATTGCTGCTGAAGCGATGGGGGAGGGTCCCGCTCTCGCGCCGCCCTTGTCGAGCAAAAGCCCAAACGGCGAGGGTTTCAGCAGGGCCTTGCCGCGATGGGGCGCCGCAAAGCGGGCTTGCCCATTCTCGCCTGACAACGTTATCAAAAGCGACTTGTCGGACGAGGAAAGGACGAGGGTTTCCGCCTGGGCGTCGGCGCCGCCTACAGCCGTGGCCAGGATCGCCCCGGCCAGCAGGACGTATTGGGCAACCCTCATTGTTTCCTGCCACGACATCACTGTCATCGATCTATCGCGACAATCAGTCCGTGCATGAAGCCGCGTAGGGTTTGAGATACCGGTAACATTCGGCGCGTGACGCAAAAAAAGAGAAGCGGGAGCATGAACACCAGGACCCTTATCGTCGCGCTGATGGCGACCACCCTTCTGACCGGCGTGGCGCTCGCCCAGCCTGTCTTCGCCCCGACCGACAAGGCGACGGCTCATCCTGCCCGGTGGCCGGCCGCCAAAAGCCAGGGGCTGGTCGACGCCCAGACCGAGGCCTTTGTCGACGGCCTGCTGGCGAAGATGACGCTGGAGGAAAAGGTCGGCCAGATGATCCAGGCCGACACCTCGGCCATCAAGCCCGAGGATCTCAAGACCTATCCGCTGGGCTCGATCCTGGCGGGCGGCAGCTCGCCGCCGCTGGGCGCGCCCGACCGCTCGGCCAAGGAGCCGTGGGTGGCCACGGTCCGTGCCTTCCGCGAGGCCGCCGCCACGCGCGGCGGAACCAACATCCCGCTGATGTTCGGCATCGACGCCGTGCACGGCAATGGCAATGTCGTGGGCGCCACCCTGTTCCCGCACAATATCGGCCTGGGCGCGACCCGGGATGCCGAGATGATCCGCCGGATCGGCGTGGCTACGGCGCGGGAGACAGCGGTGTCAGGATTTGACTGGGCCTTCGGACCCACCCTGACCGTGCCGCGCGACGACCGTTGGGGCCGGACCTATGAGGGCTATTCCGAGGACCCTGAAATCGTCCGGCAGTATGCCGACCAGATGATCCTGGGCCTGCAGGGCGCGGTCAGCGAAGGCCAGGTGCTGCAGAAGGGCCACGTGGCCGCCAGCGCCAAGCACTTCCTGGCCGACGGCGGTACCGAGAAGGGCGTCGACCAGGGTGACGCGAAGATCTCGGAAAGCGAGCTGATCGCCGTCCACGCCCAGGGCTATGTGCCGGCCATCAATGCCGGCGCCATGACCGTGATGGCCTCGTTCAACAGCTGGAACGGGATCAAGATGCACGGCAACAAGACCCTGCTGACCGATGTGCTGAAGGGCCAGATGGGCTTCGACGGCTTCGTGATCGGCGACTGGAACGGTCATGGCCAGGTGGCCGGCTGCGTCCCGACCAACTGCCCCCAGGCCGCCAATGCGGGCCTGGACATGTACATGGCCCCCGACAGCTGGAAGGCCCTGTTCGACAACACCCTGGCCCAGGTCAAGTCGGGCGAGATCTCGCAGGCCCGGGTCGACGACGCCGTGCGCCGCATCCTGCGGGTCAAGGCCAGGCTAGGCCTCTTCAAGACCGCCCGCCCGTGGGAAGACCGCGACGGCGTGATGGGCAACGCCGAGCACCGCGCCCTGGCCCGCGAGGCGGTGCGCAAGTCGCTGGTGCTGCTGAAGAACAATGGTGTCCTGCCGATCAAGTCGAGCGCCAATGTGCTGGTCGCAGGCTCGGGCGCCGACGACATCGGTCGTCAGTCGGGCGGCTGGACCCTGTCGTGGCAGGGCACCGACAACAAGAACAGTGACTTCCCGGGCGCCCAGTCGATCTGGTCGGGCCTGAAGGAGGCGGTCGAGGCCGGCGGCGGCAAGGCCACGCTGAATGTCGACGGCAGGTTCGACAGCAAGCCCGATGTGGCCGTGGTGGTGTTTGGCGAGACGCCCTATGCCGAGGGCGTGGGCGATCTGAAGACCCTGGAATACCAGGCCGGCGACAAGACCGACCTGGCCCTTCTCAAGCGCCTGAAGGCCGCCGGCGTCCCGGTGGTGGCGGTGTTCCTGACCGGCCGCCCGCTGTGGGTAAACCCGGAGCTGAACGCCTCGGACGCCTTTGTCAGCGCCTGGCTGCCGGGCTCTGAAGGCGGCGGGATCGCCGATGTGATCGTGGGTGATGCGGCCGGCAAGCCGCGCGCCGACTTCCACGGCAAGCTGTCGTTCAGCTGGCCCAAGAGCGCCGCCCAGACCTCGCTCAATCGCGGCGACAAACGCTACGACCCGCTGTTCGCCTATGGCTTTGGCCTGACCTATCGCGACAGGGTGCGGCTGCCGAAACTGTCGGAAGTCTCGGGCGTTACGGCGGCTTCGCTGAACGTCTCCAACTACTTCGTGGCCGGCAAGACGCCCGCGCCGTTCGGCTTCAAGCTGTCGCCGACCACGGCCGTGCAGATCCGGCCGGTGGACGCCGGCGGCGTGCAGGAGGCCGGTCGCCAGATCGTGTTCTCCGGAAGCGCGCCGGCGACGGCGGCGATCACCGGTGACGGCGCGATCGACCTGACCTTCCAGACCAATGCCGAGATGGGCCTGCTGATCGACTACCGCGTCGATGCGCCGGCGTCCGCGCCGGTCAGCTTGTCGATCGGCGGGGGCAAGCTGGACATCTCGCCGGTGCTGGCCGCCGCGCCCGTGGGCGAGTGGCGCAGCCTGAAGGTTCCGCTCAAGTGCTTTGCGGCGGCGGGGACGGACGTCGCGAAAGTGGCTGAGCCGTTCGCGCTGTCGACGGCGGGCTCGCTGACGGTCACCCTGCAGGGCGTGAAGCTGACCACCGATCCGGCCGGGGCGGTGTGTCCGGCGAAGGCGCAGTAGCGACAACAACCGTTTGTCATCCCGGAAGCCTCGCAGAGGCTATCCGGGACCCAGGGGCAACCGCGGTGCAGTTGCCCCTGGGTCCCGGCGCTACGGCCGGGATGACAAGGAATAGGATGCAGGACTTGAAGCGTTTCCTCCTGACCGCCGCGTTCGCCGCCCTAGCCACCGCCGCCTCGGCGCAATCCCTGCTGGCCCCGGTGTTCAGCGACCACGCGGTCCTGCAACGCAGCCAGCCGATCCGGGTATGGGGCGCGGCCCAGCCCGGCGCCGGTGTCGAGATCGATCTGTCCGGCGCGATCACTTCGGCGACGGCCGACGACCAGGGCCGATGGTCCGCCGCGCTTGCGGCCCGCGAGCCCGGCGCGCCCCTGACCCTGACGGTCCGTTCCGGCGGCGAGCGCCAGACGATCTCGGACCTGCTGATGGGCGACGTCTGGCTGTGTTCGGGCCAGTCGAACATGGAGATGCCGCTCCGCCGGATCATGAACGGCGATGCCGAGACCGTAGGCGCGACCGATCCGAACATTCGCCTGCTGCAGACTGGCCGCGTCAGCCTGCCGGTTCCGACCGCGGCCCTCTCCAGGGAAGCGGTGTGGCGCGTCGCCAGCCCCGAAAGCGCTGCCAATTTTGCCGCTGCCTGCTTCTTCATGGGCCGCGACATCAAGAAAGCCACCGGCGTTCCTGTGGGCCTGATTGACGCCACCTGGGGCGGATCGATCATCCAGGACTGGATCGGCCGCGAAGGCCTGACGGCGCTGGGCAACTATGACGACGGCCTGGCGATCCTGTTGGAATATGCCCGCTCGCCCGCGGCCGGCATGGCCAGCTGGAACGCGATGCTGGAACGCTGGGCGGCGCGTGTGGAGCCCCAGGCCAGCCACTGGAATCGCCCCGATTTTGACGACCGCGCCTGGGCCAACCTGCCGACCGAGGGCTTCTGGGAAGCCGCGCCGACTCTGTCGACCTTCGACGGCGTGATCTGGCTGCGGGGCGCGATCACCCTGAGCGCCAAACAGGCCGCCCAGGCCGCGACCCTATCGCTGGGTCCGGTCGACGACCTCGACACCACCTTCGTCAACGGCCGGCCGGTGGGCTCGAAAGAGGGCTGGGATGCGCCCCGCGACTATCCCCTGGCGAGCGGCGTCCTCAAGGCCGGTCGCAATGTCATCGCCCTGCGGGTGGTCGACACCGGCGGCGGGGGCGGGGCCTGGGGGCCGGCGGCGCAGAAGGGTCTGAAGCTGGCCGATGGCCAGTTCGTGCCGCTGGACGGGGCCTGGCGCTACAGGGTCTCGGCCTCCCTGGACCAGGCCGGTTTGCCGCCGCACGCGCCCTGGCTGGGGGCCAGCGGTCTTTCGACTCTGCACAACGGCATGATCGCCCCCCTGGCGCCCTACGGCCTGAAGGGTTTCGCCTGGTACCAGGGCGAGTCCAATGCCACGCAGCCGCCGGAATATGCCCGCCTGATGCCGGCCCTGATCGCGGACTGGCGACGGGCGTTCGATAACCCGGACCTGCCGTTCCTGATGGTGCAGCTGGCCAGTTTCGGAGCCTACAGGTCGGTTCCCGCCGAGTCCGGCTGGGCGGCCCTGCGCGATGTTCAGCGACGCACGACCGCGGCCGATCCCAAGGTGGGCATGGCCTCGGCGGTCGACCTGGGCGACCTCTACGACATCCATCCCACCAACAAGCAGCAGGTCGGCGCGCGCCTGGCCCTGCTGGCCCGCAAGCTGGCCTATGGCGAGACAGCGCTGAACGCCGCCGGTCCCGCGCCGCTGTCGGCGCGCCGCGAGGGCGGGGCGGTGGTCGTGACCTTCGACCAGCCGCTGGTGGTGTTTGGCGCGGGCCGGCCGGCGGGGTTCGAGCTGTGCGACGCGACGGCGCCCTGTCGCTTTGTTGACGCGACCGTGGAGGGGGCCACCGTCTCCATGGCCGCGCCGGCGGGTGTGACGCCCGTCAAGGTGCGCTTCGCCTGGGCCGAGAGCCCGATCCTCAACCTCTATGGTTTCAACCGTCTGCCGGCGACGCCGTTCGAGCTGATCCTGAACTAGGGCCGCCAACTCGGCGCAGATGTCCCAGACCGCCCGGATCCTGGTCGAGTGCCTGCCGCTCGCCGAGCCCTTTGGGCCGGGGCCTAAACCGCCACGGTCTTGAGTCGGTCGCGCAGGGCGCCGAGTTCTTCCAACGGCAGGTCCAGCTGGCAGAGGATCTTCTCGGGGATCGTCGCGGCCTGGTCGCGCAGGGCCAGGCCTGTAGCGGTGAGGGCGACGATCACGCGGCGCTCGTCCTTGGGATCGCGGGCGCGCGCGATCAGGCCGCCGGCCTCAAGGCGTTTCAGCAGCGGGGTCAGGGTGCTGGAGTCGAGATCCAGCGCGTCGCCCAGGGCGCCGACGGTGCGCGGGCTGCTCTCCCACAGCACCAGCATGGCCAGGTACTGCGGATAGGTCAGGCCCAGGGCGTCGAGCAGCGGGCGATACAGCCGCGTGACGCGATTGGCCGCGCCATACAGGGCAAAGCACAGCTGACGGTCGAGGCGCAAAGCCTCGACCGGAGCGGATGCGGACTTGGACGTCGTCTGGCTCATGCGGCCTTTACGGTGATGGCGACATCGATATTGCCGCGCGTGGCGTTCGAATAGGGGCAGACCTTGTGCGCGATCGCAACCAGGGCTTCGGCGTCGGCCTGCGACAGGCCCTGGGTTTCGACTTCCAGAGCCACTTCCAGCTTGAAGCCGGCCTCGATGGGCAGCAGGCCGACCACGCCCGTGACCTGAGAGCCGGTCAGGGCGATCTTCTGCTGGCGGGCTACGTGGCCCATGGCGCTCTGGAAACAGGCGGCGTAGCCGGCCGCGAACAGCTGCTCGGGATTGGAGCCGGTTTCCTTGCCGCCCAGGGCCTTGGGCATGGACAGTTGCAGATCCAGCAAACCATCGTCGCTGCGGACATGGCCTTCACGGCCGCCGACGACGGTGGCGCGGGCTTCATAGAGAGTGCTCATGGGGTCGCTCCTTGTGAGTGATGATGTGAGCGATTTAATCGTGTACGATATAAATTCAAGACCCGTGCCCGAAATTAAATCGCGCGCGATGTGTTTCTTGGAAGGTCTCAGGCCGCCCAGGCGGCTGCGAACCGCTTGAGCAGCGAGCGGGCGGCGCTTTCGGCGCTGGATGTCACGGCTTCCAGGCGCAGGAAGAGGTCGCCGGCCGCATGCGGTCCGCGCGGCGGCAGGCCCTGGCCCGGCAGGCGGACGAGACCGCGCGAGGCAGCCTTGGTCGAGATCCAGGCCAGGCGGGGACCCAGGGCGGTGTCGACCTCGACCCGGCCGCCCTCGGCCAGGACGCGCTTGTCGATCTTGCCGGTCAGCCACAGGTCATCGCCCCGGATCAGGGCTTCGCGGGCGCCCTGGTGGCGAACCACGAAGGTGACGCCATCGACCCGGACCTTGTCGTCGACGCGCAGGCCGGGAGGCAGTTTCAGGCGCAACTGGCGGCCATCGATGGCCAGATCCATCGACCCGCCGCTGACGGCGGTGGCGACATCGATCTCCAGGATCGCCTGCTGGACAACCTCGGCGGCGGGCGTCGTGCAGGCCGGCGGGAAATGGATCGCTCGGGGCGGTGGCTGGTCCTGCAGCAGGCGATAGGCGGCCAGCACCTCGCGGAACAGGGCCGCATCACCGCCGGGACGATCGGGATGGGCCCGCTTGGCCGCTTCGCGATAGGCCGCCCGCAACTCGCGTTCGCCTGCGCCGGGCGCGACGCCCAGCAGGGCGCGGGCGGCGGAAAGGGTCAGGGAAGAGGTTGGCCGCGGAGACATCGAGCCGACCCTGCCGGGACTTGGTCAACGCCGGGTTAAGTTAAGACTTTCAGTTGCGGTGGTGGAGATGCGCCGGCGTGTCTATATGCCCCTCATGACCGAAGAGACCCTGATCCCCGCCTCGCCCAGCGAAGATGACTATGTCCGTCAGGTGACGCAGGCCGCGCCCCTGCCGCTGCTGCCGGAAAACGACCCGCTGGATTTGTTCGCCGAATGGCTGGCCGAGGCCGGCAAGAAGGAGCCCAACGATCCCAACGCCGTGGCGGTCTCGACGGTCGACGCCGATGGCATGCCGGATTCGCGGATGGTGCTGCTCAAGGATTTCGACGCCCGGGGCTTTGTCTTCTACACCAACACCCAGAGCGCCAAGGGCGTGGAGCTGACCGGCCAGCCCAAGGCGGCGCTGCTGTTTCACTGGAAGTCGTTGCGCCGGCAGGTGCGGATCCGCGGTGTGGTCGAGCCGGTCAGCCAGGCCGAGGCCGACGCCTATTTCGCCAGCCGCGCCCGTCACAGCCAGCTGGGCGCCTGGGCCAGCGACCAGTCGCGGCCTCTGCCCGATCGTCTGGCCCTGGAAAAGCGCGTCGCCGAGATGGGCCTGAAGTTTGGCCTCGGCAAGGTGCCGCGTCCGCCGCACTGGTCGGGCTATCGCGTGGTTCCGCAGGTCATCGAGTTCTGGCGCGACCGGCCGTTCCGTCTGCACGAACGGCTGGTCTATGACCGGGTCGGCGAGGGCTGGACGACCAGGCGGCTGTTTCCCTGAGTCAATTTGCCGCCCGCGACCCGTAGCGCGCCAGGAAGGTGTCGACCGCGTCGTCGCAGATGTCGGTCAGGGGCCGACCTGGCAGGGCTTCGTCGCCGGCCGTGAGACCCAGCACCAGGGTGACGTGGTCGATCATGCCCATCAGCTGGCCGGCCGCCCACGAGGGCTTGTCGACGACGATCTCGCCCGTCTGCACCAGGTCGTCGATCACCGCGATGGCCGCGCCGCCCAGCTCGTCGCGGGCGCCTTGCAGGAAATAGTCGGCCACCTCGTCGAAGCGCCGACGCTCGGCCGTGACCAGACGGAACATCGCCCGGGTCACCGGACGGGTCAGAAACAGCGCATAGGCGTTGACGAAGGCCAGCAGGCGGGTGCGGGCGTCGCCCCGGACGCGCACGCTTTCACGAACCGGCGCGGTGATGTCGCGCGCGGTTTCCAGCACAACGACCTTGAACAGATCAGCCTTGCCGGGGAAATAGGCATAGAGGGTCGCTGTCGAGACACAGGCGGCGCGGGCCACCACTTCCATGCCGGCGTCGCGATAGCCTTCGAGCAGGAACTGGGCCCGTGCGGCCGCGACGATTTCATGTCTCTTGTGTTCAGCCCTTTTGAGGCCGGCGCCCATCAGCATTTTAAAAACTCTAACCGTTACTGACCTGCAAGTTAATCGGGTATCGGGAACTGGCGCAAGCCATGGGCGAGGACTTGGGCTCGAGATTCGGTTATGGGACCCCGGCGCCGGTCTGCGAGCGCGAAACGACAGGATTTTGGGCGTGAACAAGGACGCTGAGAGCGCGCGCGAACAGGAAGTGGCGGCCTGGTTCGCCCAGCGGGCCGAGAACACGATCGAAACCTCCTGCGCCCGGGTGTTCCTGATCGGCGACGCCGCCTTCAAGGTGAAGCGTCCCGTCGATTTCGGCTTCCTCGACTATTCCACCCTGGAGCTGCGGCGCTGGGCGCTGGAGCGCGAGCTGGCGTTCAACCGCGCCGCCGCGCCCGACATCTATCGCACCGTCCGGCGACTGACCCGCGACGCCGGGGGCGGTCTTGAGGTCGATGGCGAGGGCGAGGTCGTCGAATATGCGCTGGAGATGCGGCGCTTCGACGAGCAGGGCGTTCTGGCCACCCAGCCCTGGGCCATTGACGATGCTCTGGAAGACGCTCTGGGTCGCACCGTGGCGCGCTTCCACGACGGCGCGACCCTGCGGCCGCAGGGCGGCGGCGTGAATGCTCTGGGCTACACGATCCGCTCCAACGCCAATCTGCTCAGGGGCCTGGCCCCACGTCTGGGCTCGCTGGCCGTCGAGCGCCTGATCGCCGAGACCGATCTGGCCCTGGAGCGCCTTGGACCGCTGCTGGACGCCCGCGCCACCGAGGGCTTCGCCCGCCACTGCCATGGCGACCTGCACCTGGGGAACATCCTGATCGAGGACGGCAGGCCGATCCTGTTCGACTGCATCGAGTTCAACGACACCCTGTCGGACATCGACATCCAGTACGACCTGGCCTTCCTGCTGATGGATCTGGACTTCCGTCGTCGCCGCGACGCGGCCGGCCGGGTGCTGAACGCCTATCTGGACGAGGCGGCCCGCAGCTTTGGCGACGGTCTGTGGACCGGGCTGGCCGCCCTGCCGCTGATGCTGTCGGTGCGCGCCGCCGTGCGCACCCACGTATGGGCCTATACCGGCGACGACGAGGCTGCGCGGGCCTATCTGGCCACGGCCCTGGAGCATCTGGCGCCCAAGCCGGTCAGCCTGGTGGCGACCGGGGGGCTGTCGGGCTCGGGCAAGTCGACCTTCGCCCGCGTGTGCGCGCCCGGCCTGGGCTCGGCCCCCGGCGCGGTGGTCCTTCGGACGGACGAGATCCGCAAGCGCCTGTGGGGCGTGCCCTCGCTGCATCGCCTGCCGCGCGAGGCCTATACGCCGGAGATGAGCGTGCGGGTCTATGACCAGCTGTTCAACGACGCGGCCCTGGCCCTCAAGGCTGGCCGGTCGGTGGTGCTGGACGCGGTGTTCATGAAGCCCGAAGAGCGCGCCCGGGCCGAGGCCCTGGCCGCCTTCGCCGATGTCGCCTTCCAGGGCGTCTGGCTGGAGGCGCCGCCGGAAGTCCTGCGCGCGCGGGTCGCCGCGCGGGTCAATGATGCGTCGGACGCCGACGTCGCCGTGCTGGAAACCCAGCTGAGCCGCCAGACCGGCGACATCGCCTGGCGCCGGGTCGACACGGTCAGCGCGTTTGAAGACGAGGCGCGGGCCCTGGCCGAGACGATGGGCTAGGCGGCGCGTAACGCTTTCGCCAAGAAGAGGGATTGGAAGCATTGTGTTGAGCAACTTAAGGCTTGGTCTGGTTGCCGTGATCGCCAGTGGGTTGGCGTGCAGCGCCACTGCCCCGGCGTCGGCGCAAGACGCTGATTCACCGGGGATCCGTTGGGTTAGGAAGCCAGTCTGGTCACGCGTACCCACGGAGGACGAGATCCTCGGCGCCTACCCTTATCGGACCTCCAAGCTCATCGAGGGCGGGAGCGCGATCATCGTCTGCCAAGTCACCAGCGAGGGAGCGCTGTCGCCCTGCATGGTGCGATCGGAAGATCCGGCCCTCTACGGGTTCGGCCGCTCGGCCCTAGCCGTCGCCAAGTTTATGCAGATGGCCCCGCGAGGCTCCGACGGCCAGCCAACGTCCGGCGCCTATGTCGCTGTCCCGATCATGTTCCGGCTTCCTCCCGAACAGCTTCCGCCTGAGGCCACGCTGCGTTGAGGCTTCCGAACTGGATGGCGACCTCTAGCCTTGAGGCGCCAGATTTTGCCTTCAGGCCGCGCCGTGCAGCGCGCCCGTCCCGGGCATGTCGGCGCTGACGGCCCGGGCGATCGCCGTGATCAGGGCCGCCGGATTGACCGGCTTTCCCAGGTGATCGTTGAAGCCCATCTTCAGGAAGCGCTCGCGGTCACCGGCCATGGTCGAGGCCGTCAGGGCGATGACCGGCAGGTTCGGATCGCCCGCAGCCCCGGAGCGAATGGCCCCCAGCGCGGTGATGCCGTCCATCACTGGCATGTTGATGTCCATCAGCACGCAGTCGAAGCCGCCGCCGGCCATGGCCTCCAGAGCCACCTGGCCGTTGTCGACCACGGTCAGGGACAGGCCTGTGGGTTCCAGCATGGTCTTGACGACCAACTGGTTGATCGCATTGTCCTCGGCCATCAGCACCCGGACCGAAGTCATCGAGGCGTCGTCGTCCCGCGTCGCTTCGGTCGCCTGTAGCGGCTCCGCCTCGGGCGCGCGGAGGCTGAAGATGAAGCAGGCGCCGCTGTCGCAGGGCGCCAGGGTCAGGTCGCCGCCCATCTGCCGGGCCAGGGCGCGCGAGATGGTCAGGCCCAGGCCCGCGCCGCCATGACGCCGCGAGATGGTGTCGTCGGCCTGGGTGAAGCTTTCGAAAACACGCCCCGCAGCCTCGGGCGGCACGCCCGGCCCGGTGTCGCGAACGGCGAAAAAGATCTCCTGCCCGCGGCTGGTCGGTGCGTGGGGCGCATAGACGTGCAGCTCGACGCCGCCTTCGACGACGAACTTCAGGGCGTTGGAAACCAGGTTCATCAGCACCTGACGCACACGCAGGGCGTCGCCTTCGATCCAGGCTGGAACCCCGGCGTCGAACCGGATCGACAGGTCGAGGTTCTTGACGACGGCGACGTCACGCCAGGCGCTGACGATGTCGTCGACGGTCTCTTGCAGATTGAACGGCTCGGGAATCAGTTCGACCTTGCCGGCCTCGATGCGCGACAGGTCCAATACGTCGTTGAGCAGATGCATCAGATTGTCGCCTGACTTGATCATCAGTCGAACCTGCTCGCGCTGGGGCGCATCCAGGCTGGAACGCGACAGGGCGTGGGCCATGCCCAGCAGGCCGTTCATCGGGGTGCGCAGTTCGTGGCTGGTGACGGCGATGAAGGTGGACTTGGCGCGGGCGGCTTCGAGTGCGCGCTCGCGCTCCTCGCGCAGGCCGAGGGTCAGCTCGTCCATGCGCCGGGCGGCGGCGCGGTTGGAGATCATGGTGTTGATCGTGTTCAGCGTCAGGATCAGCAGGGCCCACCGGGCCGTATCGGGGCCAATGCCGTGTGCGTCGTAAAAGAAGAAGGGAAACACCATCAGGCTGGTCAGGGGCGCGACGGCGCTGACCGCCACCAGAGTCCAGGGCTGGTGGCGGAAATTCTGCGTGTAGACGATCTGTCCAACCCACACGGCGAGCGCCGCCAGCTTCAGGTCGGCTGTGGTGGAGAACCACAGCATGGCGGCCAGCCAGGCCCAGATCATGTTGATCGGCAGCGCGGCCAGCACAAACGCCGCGCGGAGACGGGGCGAGCCAGGGACGCCTGGCGCGAACTGGCGTGTCGTCCATCGGGCCAGGCCCTCCGCTGCGAGCAGCGAGGTCAGCCAGGTCAGCGCCATGGGGGCGCCGAGTGCGCCTCCGATCACCAAGGCCGCTACCGCCGCCGAAATGACGCGCGCCATGAGCAGGCGATGGGTGTCCATCGCCACCTCATCCAGCCGTTCATCAGCCCAGGGGGATTGCAACCAGCGCACCGAATCATCCTGACCAGGCCGGGGGTGGCCGAGCGCGTCAGGCTAGCCTGTTAAGCCAAATCAAACTTTGCGGCGGCCTGCGGCGGATCAGCGCGGGCGCGAGTGAGGCGCGACGATGCAACCGCACGCCGTTCAGCGAACGCTTTTAGCGTTCGCCCTTCGCGCGCGGCGCGTTGCGCGCAGAGGCCCCGCCCGGTAGCCTCTCCCGCATAACAAGAAGCCTTTCGGGAGAGCCAGTTCGATGCAGGGGTTGATGCAGCACGGGGCGTTGACGGTCGACAAGATCATCGACCACGCCGCCCAGTGGCACGGTAGCCGCGAAGTCGTGACGCGGTCGGTCGAGGGGCCGATCGTGCGGACGACGTACGGCGCCATCCGCGATCGCGCCAGGCGGGTGTCCAACGCTCTGCTGTCACTGGGGATCAAGCCGGGCGACCGCGTCGCGACCCTGGCCTGGAACACCGGTCGGCACATGGAAGCCTGGTACGGCATCATGGGCATCGGCGCGGTGTGCCACACCCTGAATCCGCGCCTGTTCCCCGAGCAGATCGCCTGGATCGCCGACCATGCCGGCGACCGGGTGCTGTTCACCGACCTGACCTTTCTGCCGATCGTGGCGGCGATCCTGCCCAAGGTTCCCAGCATCGAGCACGTGGTCGTCTTCACCGACGGCGCGCACATGCCGGCCTTCGCGCCAGCTAGCGAGGCGCCGCATTTCAAGGGCGTCCACTGTTTCGAGACCCTGATCGACAGCCACGGCGCCGACTGCGCCTGGGGCGGCTTCGACGAGGGAACGGCGGCGGGGCTGTGCTACACCTCGGGGACGACGGGCGACCCCAAGGGGGTGATGTATTCGCACCGCTCCAATTTCCTGCACACCCTGATCACCCTGCAGCCCGACGTGATGGGCCTGTCGCAGCGCGATGTGATCCTGCCGGTGGTGCCGATGTTCCACGCCAACGCCTGGGGCGTGGCGTTCTCGGCGCCCGCGACCGGGTCCAAGATGGTGCTGCCCGGCGCCAAGATGGATGGCGCGTCGATCTATGAGCTGCTGGACAGCGAGGGGGTCACCTTCTCGGCGGCCGTGCCGACGGTCTGGCAGATGCTTCTGCAGCACCTGCGCGACAACGATCTGAAGCTGCCGGTCCTCAAGAAGGTGGTGATCGGCGGGGCGGCCTGTCCCGAGCACATCATTCGCGCCTTTCAGGAAGACTACGACGTCGAGGTCGTGCACGCCTGGGGCATGACCGAAACCTCGCCGGTCGGCACCCTGTCGGTGCTGACGGACGAACTGGTCAAGCTGCCCTACGACCAGCAGATGCCCTATCGCCTCAAGCAGGGCCGACCACCCCTGGGTGTCGAGCTCAAGCTGACCGATGACGCCGGTCAGCGCCTGCCGCACGACGGCAAGAGCTTCGGCAATCTGAAGATCAAGGGACCGACCATCGCCGGCGAATATTTCCGGGGCGCCGGCGGCAACATCCTCGACGACGAGGGCTTCTTCGACACCGGCGACGTGGCCACGATCGACGGTCACGGCTTCATGCAGATCACCGACCGCGCCAAGGACGTGGTGAAGTCCGGCGGCGAGTGGATCAGCACCATCGAGATCGAGAATATCGCTGCGGGGCATCCCAAGGCGGCTCTGGCGGCGGTGATCGGCGTGCCCCATCCCAAGTGGGACGAACGGCCGATCCTGCTGATCAAGCTCAAGGAGGGCGAGACCGCCACCCGCGAAGAGTTCCTCGAGTTCCTGCAGGGCAAGATCGCCAAGTGGTGGATGCCCGACGACGTCTTGTTCGTCGACGACATCCCGCTGGGCGCCACCGGCAAGATCGACAAGAAGCTGATCCGCCAGCGGCTGAAGGACTATGTGCTGCCGACCGCTGTGGCCGCCGCGCCGACCCTGGCCGCCGCCGATGGCGGCCAGGCCGCGCGCATCTATGCGCCAGATCCGGTAGAGACGCCGTTCGATGTGGAGGCGATCGCCTCGGGGGAGCTTGAGGCCGGGGCGGTTCAAGTCGAAACCGCCCCGGCCGAGATCGAGCCGACCTTCGTCGTCGCACCTGACATCCAGACTCTGCCGCCTGCGGAAGACCTGCCGCCGGCCGAGGACCTGAACGACCAGCCCCTGAGGCTGCACGAGCCCGAGGCCGCCGCGCCGCCCGTCGCCACACCCGTGGTCTCGGTCGCTGAGGACCTGCCGTTCGCCGTGCCCCTCACGCCGCGCGATCGGCGCAAGGCCAAGGCCGCCGCCGCCAAGGTCGGCCAGACGCCGTCCTGGGCGCCGCTCTATCTGGACCTGGCCCTGGTCATCGCCCTGGTCCCCGGATTGCTGGTGGCGGTTGGCGCGCTTGGCGTGAAGTTTGGCCTTCTGGACCTGCCGCTCGGCTACGCCCTGATGGCCCAGGACTGGGCGCCGAAGGTGGCGCTCCTCAGCGTCGCCACGGGCGTGCTGGGCCTGATCATCGCCCTGATGGTCGGGTTCGGAAAGCTGTGGAAGCGGGTTCTGCTGATCCTGCTGATCACCGCCGCCACCATCGCCGCCATGCTGGGCGTCAACGCCGTTGGCGGCCGGGCTCCGCCGCTGCACGACGTGGCCACCGACTGGAAGACGCCCCTGGGCTTTTCCGACGCGGCCCTGGCTGCGCGCGGGGGCTCGGCCCAGGCGGTCGAGGATGATCCCAGCCTGCCGGTCGGTTCGGTGGTCTTCGCGGGCCGCCGGGTCGCCGACGTCAATGCCGAGACCTGCGCTGCGGCGCGGCCTCTGGTGATGGAACGCGCGCCCGCCGACGCCTATGAGGCGGCCAAGGCGGCGGTGCTGGCTTCGGGCCTGACCCTGATCACCGACGATCCGATGGACGGACGGCTGGAGGCCACCGGCAGCAGCTACTGGTACGGGCTGGTTGACGACCTGGTGGTGCGGGTGCGGCCCGACGCCGCCGGGGCGCGGGTCGACATGCGCTCGATCAGTCGCGAGGGCGGCGCCGACATGGGCCGCAACTGCCGGCGGATCGAAGGCCTGCTGATCGCTATCAAGGGCTAGACGCTCAAGGCAGCCTGTAGCCCGCGTCCAGATCCGCTGCCCCGTCGCAGACCACACGGCCTTCGCGGACCAACTGCTGGATGTGGGCCAGCACCGACATGGCGGCGGCCGGGTGCAGTCGCGGATCGACCGCCGCATAGAGCACCGGCACCATCGCCTTGATCTGCCCGTGGCCGGCGGCCAGGGCGTCCAGGATCTGGGCCTCCCGCGCCCGGCGGTGGGCGATATAGGCGTCGACGAAGGGCGTGACCTCGCGGATGGGCGCGCCGTGCGTGGGCCACAGGGTGTCGAAGCTGCGGGCCTTCACCTTGTCCAGGCTGGCGAAATAGTCGCCCATGTCGCCGTCTGGCGGGGTGATGACCGTGGTCGACCAGCCCATGATGTGATCGCCGCAGAAGAGGGCGTTCTCTTCCTTCAGGCCAAAACAGACATGGTTGGAGGTGTGGCCGGGCGTGGTGATGGCGTCCAGCGTCCAGCCGGGGCCGGACAGGACCTGGCCGTCGACCAGCTCGACATCGGGCCTGAAGCGGCCGTCGGCGCCTTCCTCGAGCCCGGCCCCTTCGGGTCCCCTTGAGGCCTCTCCAGGGTCTGACGGGGCAGGGCGGCCATAGATCGTGGCCCCGGTCAGATCGGCCAGGGGGCGGGCGAGGGGGGAATGGTCCAGGTGGTGGTGGGTGACCAGGATATGGGTCACGCGCTCGCCCTTCAGCGCCGCCAGCAGGGCGTCGAGATGTTCGGCGATCTCGGGGCCGGGATCGATCACCGCCACCTCGCCCGAGCCGACGATATAGACTCCGGTGCCGGTATAGGTGAACGGCCCCGGATTGCGGGCGATCACCCGCCGTATCAGCGGCGAGACCTGATCGCAGCGGCCATACTCGAACTCGATCTCGCGAATATAGGGGATCATGGCTGTCTCCGGCGCCGGTCTTGCGGATGACCCCTCCAGTAACCCTTGGAGGACGAGCCATGGTGGCGGACGCGGCGATTTTTGTCTCAAAACGGCTTCAGCGCGCTGCCTTCGCCGTGCTGTGTCTCGTGATGGCCCAGTTCGTCCTGGCCAGCTGCGAGGCGGAACAGTCCCCGATGGCGGCCCGGGTGTCGCTCTAGGCGCACTCTATATAGCGAGCGCGGCTCAGCCGGGCAGGACGCCCGACAGGTCATAGCCGGCCGCTGCGCCCTGGCTGACCAGGGTCTGGCGGTCACTGGCGCCTGTCAGGGCCTGGCCGAGCGACCAGGTGACGATCGAGCGTGTCCCCGAACGACAGAAGGCCAGCACCGGTCCGCCTGCGGCCTCCACGGCGCGCTGGACGGCCTCGACCTGATCAGGGCTCGGTCCGCCCCGCACCGGGATGTGCACATAGTCCAGGCCCGCTGCGCGAGCCGCCGCCTCGATCACGGCGCTGGAAGGTTGGCTGGGGTCTTCGCCATCAGGCCGGTTGTTGATGACCAGAACGAATCCCTCGGCGGCCGCCCGGGCGATGTCGGCTTCCGTCACCTGCGGGCTGACGGAAAGGGAGTCGGTGACGCGTCGGAAGTCGCTCATGGGTGCTCGCTCAGCTCGCTGACCAGCCTGCCGCGGAAACGCGCGGCCAGCGCGGCATCATCACGAGAGCCGGGCGCCGTGGCAACGGGCATTGGGGCCCGAACATGCCCTTGAAACGATCATTGGCCGAAATCGATGTGCGGAAATTGAACCATAAAGGGGTGGAAAACACCGATATTCCGACGGATCGTTGGAATGCGTTTCGGTATTGTCAAGATTGGCGAGGTGGATTTTGCCGACCCTTACAACCTTGAGATAGCAATGTTCACCGAGCGCTGACTGGTCAAATTTTTCTACAAAACCAAGCTTTTAGGGGAAGCTTGGCCTGCAGCTCGGCCTGGTGCGTCGAATGGTCCGACCGACTTTGACAAGAATGGGGCGCCGGTGTTGCGTTTTTACGACAGCGGTGAGCCATGTGGGTTACCGAGTTGTAATGCCAATTGACCCAAAACTGTCATGGCTCCTAACGTCCCCGCCAACCGGGGGAAATGTTTTCCGGGACACCAGTAATCTCGTGATGCACTCGGTGCGGATTTCCGCGCCCGCCGGACGAAAAGTCTTCTTGCAGGGGCCTGTCCGGCCGAAACGTCGCATCACGCTAGAGGGGATAAGATGAACATGAACTCCACAAAGGGTAGCGTTCGCGCGCGTCTGTTGACGTCGACGCTGCTGGCAGGTCTCGCGTCGATCGCGACGCCGCTGGCCATCACGACTGTCGCCACGGCCATTCCGACCATCGCCAGCGCCCAACAGACCGGCGCCCTGCGTATCGCCGTCACCGGCTCCAACGGCGCGCCCCTGTCGGGCGCCAATGTCGTTGTCCGTTCGCCTGACAGCCTGGTGTCCAAGTCCGCCGTGACCGACAACGACGGTCGCGCTCGCCTGGCCGGCCTGGATCCGTCCACCAACTACACCGTCACGGTTTCGGCCGCCGGCTTCAACGACTACAGCGCCAGCAACGTCGCTGTCGTCAGCGGCAAGGACCTGAGCGTCGGGTACGCCCTGGCCGCCGTCGCCGATGCGAACGCCGTCGAAGAAATCATCGTCACCGGCGTCTCGCTGGCCGCCGTTGACGTCACCTCGGCGACCGTCGGCACCACCCTGACCCTGGACGTCGTGGAATCGCTCCCGACCGGCCGTAACTATCAGAGCTACCTGCAACTGGTTCCGGGCGTGAAGCCCTCGACCGGCGGCAACCCCGCTTCGCGTTCGGGCATGAACTACTCGGACGTCGGCGGCACCACCGGCGCCTCGACCGACAACGTCTACTACCTCGACGGCGTTGACGTCACCGACCCGACCGCCGGCACCTTCGGCGCCAACTTCAACTCCGAAATCATCCAGGAACAACAAGTGATCGTCGGCGGCGTGCCGGTCGAATACGCTGGTGGTTCGGGCCTGGTTTCGCGCGTTGTCACCAAGTCGGGCTCCAACGAGTGGCACGGTTCGGTCAACTACTACCTGCAGAACGACAGCCTGGTCTCCAAGGACAAGCACGCCACGTCGGGCGGCTTCAAGACCTATGACACCGCCTTCACCCTGGGCGGCCCGGTCATCAAGGATCGCCTCTGGGTCTTCGGTTCGTACCAGAAGAAGCACCGCGAAGATGAAGTCCTCGATCCGGCGACCGGCGCTGTCCGCCGCTCGGTCGAGCGCGACGACAAGTACGCCTTCTTCAAGGCCACCTGGCAGATCACCGACAACGACCGCCTGACCGGCTCGTTCTTCAACGACCCGACCGAAATCAGCGGTTCGTCGCTGTCGACCGTGCTGAACAATCGCGACCGTGCGACCAAGCAGGGCGGCGACAACTACAAGATTGAGTACGCCCGCACCTGGGGCGATCTGCAGACCAACGCCTACTACTACAACCACAAGGGCGAGTTCACCCAGAACGCCGCCGTCCAGACCGTTCGCGACAACATCAGCTTCCAGAGCAACGCAGGCTCCACGCTCGCGCAGCGCCAGCTGGGCGGCTTCGGTTCGAACCTCGAACAGCATCGTGACCGTGAAGAGTACGGCCTGACCGCTGAATACTATCTGGACACGTCGTTCGGCAGCCACACCTTCAAGGCCGGCTATACGAACTCGACCAACACCTATGAAGAAAACGGCTCGGTTCCGGGCGGCGCGACCTACGCCTCGCTCGCGTCGATCTATGCCGGCAAGTCCTATGCCGACTATACCGGTCTGTCTCAGGGCGGTATTGCTCCTCCGAGCATGACGGCCCGATCCGTCGTTCAGGCTGATAACCCCCGCGTTATTGCCGCGATCAACGCCAACGCCACGGCTCGCGCCGCCGTTGACACCGATGCCAACGGCACCGTCTCGGTTGCGGAACTGAACGCCTACCGCTTCACCAGCACCGCGGGTAACCCCTACGGCAACGTCAACGTTTACCGCGCCCTGCGCACGGTCAACGCGCCTTACTCGGTGAAGAGCGAAGGCCAGACCCTGTACGCCCAGGACACCTGGACCTGGAACCAGCTGACGGTCGGCGCCGGTGTCCGCGCCGAAAAGTGGGAGCACTTCGCTTCCGACGGCAGCAAGTCGGCGACCTTCGACTGGGAAATCGCACCCCGCGTCAACATCGTTTACGATCTGTTCGGCAACGGCCGCAGCAAGCTGTTCGCCTTCGCCGGCCGTTATTACGATCCCGTTCGTAATAACATGTCCGACTTTGCCGGCGCCCTGACGGGCCCCGTCGACCAAGAGCAGGTCTTCATCGGCGGCCAGTGGGTCACCTTCCGCACCCGCGGTGGCGCGACCACGCCTGACGCCCTGTTCTCGCCGAGCACCAAGACCCCGTACACCAACGAGTTCATGATCGGCGGCTCGACCACCTTCGGTTCGAGCATCGGCGTGTCGGCGACCCTGACGCACCGCGAGACCCGCGACATCCTGGAAGACTTCGATCTGGCGCTGTACTCGGATCCGAGCCTGACGGTCGCCACCGCTCCCGAAGGCTACGCCGCCCCGGGTTCGGCGTTCTACCTGCCGTATTCGTACTTCGGCTACACCACTGCTCCGAACGCGAACTACGTCCTGGGCACCCTGCCGGGTGGCGAGCGTAACTACACGGGCTTCGAATTCACCGTCACCAAGTTCAAGACCACGAACTGGCAAGGTCAGGCTTCGTACACCCACAACAAGGCCGAGGGTAACTCCAACTCGGACAGCAACGCCGACTTCCAGGGCGACTGGGTTGCGCTCGATCCGCGCGCTCCGAACGTCTACGGAAAGCAGCCTGGCAACATCAAGCACCAGTTCAAGGCTTATGGCTCGTATGACTTCGACTTCGGTCTGCAGGCCAGCGGCGTGTTCAACTGGAACAGCGGCACCCTCTACACGCCGTCGCAGCTGATCAGCGGCCGTTACTTCGCGCCCATGGACAATGCCTACAGCTGGGGCGGCGTTAAGGACACCTACCTGCAGGCCGGCAAGGTCGGCAGCGAAACGGCTCCGTCGTACTACACCTTCGACATGCGTCTGAAGTATGTGCGCGACCTGCCGATCGGCAAGGCCGAGTTCTTCCTCGACGTCTTCAACGTGCTGAACAAGCAATCGGCAACCGACGAGATGAAGCTGGAAGCCGGCGACGGCATCTACAAGTTTGGCCAAGCTAACAACTGGGTCCAACCGCGTCGTGCTTACCTCGGCGTCCGTTACGCCTTCTAATCGAGGCTCTACGCTTCGATGACATTGGGAATGCCGGCGCGAAAGCGCCGGCATTTTCTTTTGGTCCGTCCCTTGACCGGGCGTGGCGGCGGCACCCGAAAGGGGGCCGCCGTTTTCGCTGCAGCCGCTCCCATGGACGGGTCTGCGACACGGCGACTGACCGCCTTGCGGCCTGGCGACGAGGATCTGGCCGACCTGACGGCCCTGCGCCTTGATCCCGAGGTCGCGCGGAGTCTTGGCGGCGTCATGACGGCCAGGTCACCGCCGCCTGTCTGAAATCCAATCACCGCCATCGGGCCGAACACGGCGCCGGCTTGCGGACGCGGAGGGCCAGGGATGGACCCTCTGTGGGCCGCGCCGGCTTGCGCCGCGACGGTCCGAGCCGGGTCACGTCGGCCTGGTCCCTCAAGGCGCGCACGGGGCGCAGCCCGTGCGCCTGAGGGCGGGCCTTTCGCGGGAGCGCGACGCCATTTCTCGTGACCGGCCCTGCGGCGTGTCTCGTCGATCACGATAGCCCACGAAAAAGGGCCGCCAAGCGATGCCTGGCGGCCCTGGTTTCGTCGTTTGTCGACTGCGCTACCGGATCGGCGTGTCGGCCAGCACGCTCGCCCCGCCCGGTGCGGCGCGCAGGCGGGCGGTGGCCAGCTCGTCGAGAATGGCCTCAGAACGTGGATCGCCCAGGATCCAGGCCGAGGCCGCCAGGGTGCGCATCGAGGTCGCGCTGATGCCCAGGGCGTGCTCGATGGCCTCGAACGGCGACTGGCCGCTGTCCATGCGCTTGAGGCGCACCTCGCCCGTCAGATTGGCCAGGCTCTTGGCCTTGTCGACCGCCTGATAGAAGCCGCCCAGCTCGTCGACCAGGCCCAGCTGCTTGGCCTGCTCGCCGGTCCAGACCCGGCCCTTGGCGATCTCGCGCACGCGCTCGGGCGGCAGCTTGCGGCCCTCGGCGACGCGGGTGATGAAGCTGGCATAGATGCGGTCCATCCAGCCGGCGAACCTGGCGCGCTGGTCGTTGGTGAAGCCGTCACCCGCACCGAAGGCGCCGGCATAGTCGCCGCCCACATGCACCTGGCGGGTGTCGACGCCAAAGCGTGACAAGGCCTCGCCGATGGCGAACTTGCCGCCATAGACGCCGATCGAGCCGGTCAGGGTGGTGGGCTCGGCGATGATCGACGAGGCACCGCTGCTGATCCAGTAGCCGCCCGAGGCGGCATAGGTTCCCATGCTGACCACCACCGGCTTGCCGGCCGCCTTGGCGGCCTTCACGGCGGCCAGGATCTGTTCCGACGCGGTGTCGGAGCCGCCGGGCGAGGAAACGCGGAAGACGATGGCCTTGACGTCCTTGTCGGCCGCGGCGTCGTACAGCGCCTTGGCCACGTCGTCGGAATAGACCGTGGACTCGCTGCCGAACGGCGAGGCCGAGCCGCTGGTTCCGGTGACGATGGGGCCCTCGGCGCCGATCACGGCGATGGCGGGTCCGGTCTTGGACGCCGGCCGCTTGGAGCGGTTGGCGTAGTCGTCGAAATCGATCAGCTTGGCGCCCTTGCCGGCCCGCGTCAGGGCTTGGGTCTGAACGTCGTGAACCTGGCCGACCCGGTCGATCAGGCCCTTGGCCTGGGCTTCCTGGGCGCTGTAAGGGCCGGCCTCGAGGTCGCGGATCAGCACGGCGGGGTTCTTCATGCGGTCGGCGGCGGCCGTGGTCAGGGTGGTGCGATAGACTGAGCCCATCCACGACAGCGACGACTCGCGGTGGGCCGGTGTGTAGTCGGTATAAAGGTAGGGATTGACCGCGTTCTTGTACTCGTAGCGCTGCTCGTAGTCGGCCTTGACGCCGTACTTGTCGAAGAAGCGCTTGAAGAACATCGCCTCGCTGGCGACGCCCACGGCCTGGAACGAACTGTCGGGCTGCATCCAGAACTCGCTGGACGCCGCGCCCAGCATGTAGGTCGAGGTCACCATGCCCGAGGGATAGAGCCCCTGGCTGTGGGCGTAGATCGGCTTCTTGCCGACCGAGCGGAAGTGCTTGAAGGCCAGGCGAAGTTCGTCGGCGGCGGCCGGAGCCATGCCGCCCTCGGGCAGGCGCACCAGCAGGGCCTTGACCTTGTCGTCGCCCTCGGCGCGCCGCAGGGTCTCGATCACCGACATGACGGAGTTTCCGCCGCCGCTGAACGCCGCGAAGGGGTTCTGTGCCGCCTGATCGGTCAGTCCGCTGCGCAGGTCCAGATGCAGCACCGAATGGGCGGGAACCGGCGCCGGACGCGCCGCGCCGGCGGCCATCACGATCAACAGGAAGGGGACGCCCACCACGAACAACACCAGGCCGACGAACACGCCGGCCACGGTCAGGAAGAACTGCTTCATCGAAGATCCCGTCACCAATTCAGTCGCAGGCTAACGGCTGTCGCGCCGCCGTACAAATGAACAGCGTGCAACCTCGACGCGGCGAACGCGAATCTATTGGAAACAAAGGGATTTATAAACGGGAGAAGATGGTCGGAGTGGCAGGATTTGAACCTGCGACCCCTGCGTCCCGAACGCAGTGCTCTACCAGACTGAGCCACACTCCGACTTGGAGGGCGGCTTATAGAGGCGTGGCCGCCCCCTCGCAAGGGTCAAATATGGCGCTCGAAAAAGAAGTTGAAAGCGCCGTTGCATCCATCCGACTCCTGCGCTATCTCCACCGCCTCGCCGATCCCTACGGGGTTTCGCCGTTCCTGCTGGGGAATGGTGTAATGGTAACACAGCGGTTTTTGGTACCGTCGTTCTAGGTTCGAGTCCTAGTTCCCCAGCCACGTCTCCCATGACTTTAAACGCATCGCGGCCCCCGCCGCCTTGCGCCGCTGAGAGCGGCGAACAGACTTGCCCGCAGCGCGCGCATGTATCGATTATCGGTGTCGAAAGTTGAGTTGCTGGTCTAGCCAAACGCTGGGCGCGAACTCTGTTGCATTTTAACCAGCCGCAACGTTGTGGGGGACGGTCGTGACCGCGATTTCCCGACCATCGATCTCTATTTCGCAGCCGGCGACAGAAAAGGCCGTTTGAACAAGCGATCTCGATGCCGGTGTGATCCAATCACTACTTGTATTCCAACGTAGGGGGTGTATTTCCAAATCAAAGCATGATTGGAGACGTCATCGTGGAAGACAAAGCCTCGCTCATCGAGCTGACTGCGGAAATCGTGGCCAACTATGTCGCGAATAACATCACACCGGTATCCGATCTTCCGGCGCTGATTCGCGCCACGCATGACGCCCTTGCAGGTATTGGCTCGCCGGAAGCTCCGGTTGTCGAGGCGGTTACGAAGGCTACTTCGGCGCAGATTCGCAAGAGCATCACGCCGGACGCTCTGATCAGCTTTGAAGACGGCAAGCCCTACAAGACGCTGAAGCGCCACCTGACCACGCACGGCATGACCGTTGCCGAATACAAGGCCAAGTGGGGTCTGCCCAACGACTATCCTACGACTGCGCCCGCCTATAGCGAAGCCCGTTCGGCCATGGCCAAGGCCCTGGGCCTGGGTCAAGGCGGCCGCAAGGCCAAGAGCCCGGCCAAGGCGCCGCGCGCCCGCAAGGCGTAAGGCTTTCGACATTGACTGAAGAGGGGCTGGCCGAAAGGCCGGCCCCTTTTTGATTCCGCGTCGCCTGGCCGCCTGAGCGCCGAAGACGCCCGCACAGCTCGGCTGGAGCGCCTCTAGGCCGAGGCCCGGTCTTCTTCCGGCGCGGGCGGCGTGAAGATCCGCGTCACGGTCTCGACAAGTTTCGCCACTTCGATCGGCTTGGGGATCAGGCCGTCCATGCCCGCATCGGCATAGAGTGTTTGCTCATGGGTCAGCACACTGGCCGTCACGGCGAAGATCGGCGTGCGGGGGCGGCCCGTTAGGCGCTCGCGCTCGCGGATCGTCCGGCTGGCCTCGATGCCGTCCATGCCCGGCATGTGGATGTCCATCAGGATGGCGTCCCAGGGCTCAAGCTCCCACATGGCCACCGCTTCGCGACCATCGCCGGCGACCTCACCATGGACGCCCAGATGGCCCAGCAGGGTCAGCAGGACGGTGCGGTTGGTGTCGTTGTCGTCGACCACCAGGATCCGGGGAGGGGTATCATCGTCATAGGCGGCTGCGGGAAGGTTCGCGGGCGCGCTGGTGGCCGCCTGGACCTCGGGCATGGGCGTCGAAAACCGGAAGCGCGTGCCGCCGCCGGGCAGGGAGGCAAAGTCGATTCGGCCGCCCATCAGCCCCACCAGCTCCTTGCAGATCGCCAGGCCCAGACCCGCGCCGCCGGCGCGGCGGGTGCTGGAGCTGTCCAGCTGAGCGAACTTGCCAAAGACCAGGCCGCGATGGCTTTCGGGGATTCCGACACCCGTGTCTTCGATACAGAAGGTCACCATGTGGGCGTCGCCTTCGACGGTCACCCGCACATGGCCGCGATCGGTGAACTTTATGGCGTTGGAGATCAGGTTGCTCAGCACCTGACGCAGGCGCTCGGCGTCGCCCAGGCGCCAGCCTGTCGCCGTCGGCGCGATGTCCAGCGAGAAGGCCAGGCCCTTTTCCCGCGCCAGGCCGCCATAGAGTTGTCTCAGGGCGTCCAGCATGAAATCCAGTTCGAAGGGTGCGGGGATGATCTCCATCCGGCCCGCCTCGATCCTGGAAATGTCGAGAATGGCGTTGATCACCCCCAGCAGCGACTGGCCGGACGTGGTGATCATGCCCAGGCGATGTCGCTGCTCTGGATCAAGCGCGCCGGTCTCCATGATCTGGGCCATGCCCAGGACACCGTTCAGGGGCGTGCGGATCTCGTGGCTCATGGTGGCCAGGAAGTCGGTTTTGGCGCGGTTGGCGGTCTGGGCCGCGATCGCCAGGGCCTCGGCCCGGGCCTGCAGCCGCCGGTTCTCCTTCAGCTCCCGCTGGAGGTCGGCGTTCAGGGCGTCGCTGGCGAGCCGGGCGTGAACTTCCCGACTGACCGCGCCACGCACCATGGTGGACATGCCAAGGGCGGCGAACGCGCCGGCCATGCCCATGAACATGTACTGGGCAATCATGTCGCCGGGGGCCTTGCGGGCCATCAGGAACAGTCCCGTCATCGCCAGGGCGACACTGATCAGCGCCACCCGGCGGGTCGGGGCCGAGGCCGCAAACACCAGCGCCATCAGCACGAAATAGACCAGTTTCTGGGGTTCCAGGTGCAGCGTGTGGTGGGCGATGACATTGGCCAGGAACAGGCCATTCATCACCAGGATCAGGGCCTCCAGCCGCCAGCCGGTCCAGTGTCCGCGCCCCAGAGCCCGCCAGGCGACAAACGCATAGGCCGCCGCCGTCACCGACAGGCTGCCCAGGATCAGCAGGTTCGAAGGGGTTTCATAGAAGGGATGCGAGAGGCTGATCAGGCAGTAGTAAACGGCCGCCGCAATCAGATAGCCGCGCGCGATCGGTACATAGGCCTGTATCAGGGCGGCCTCGGCGGGCCTCGATGTTGAGGTGATCGGCAAAGCCAAACCCTGTCTACGACTTCATGTGTCCCACCACTTCAGTTTCCGTAGCCGAGGAAGAGTTAAATCTTGGCCCAGGGTCATGACTGACACCTGTCAATTCAGGCTCTAGACACCGCTCAGCGCCAATCCCGGCGCATCTGGATTTCGCGTTCCTCCGCCATTCAGAGGGCGCTGCATCCACACCAGATCGACCCATCGGCCAAATTTGAAGCCCATGGCGGGGAAAACCCCCTGTTTTTCGAAGCCCATCGCCGCGTGCAGGCCGATGGAGGCGCTGTTGCCGCTATCGCCGATCACCGCGACCATCTGACGCAACCCCAGCGCTTCGCAGGCCTCGATCAGGGCGGCCAGCAGGGCGCGGCCCACGCCCTGTCCCACGGCGTCCGGCGAAATATAGACGCTGTCCTCGACCGTGTAGCGATAGGCGGCGCGCAAACGAAACGGGCCGGCATAGGCATAGCCCAGCACGACGCCATCCCGTTCGGCGACCAGATAGGGCAGGCCACGATCGAGGAACGTGGCGCGGCGACGGGCCATCTCGTCCTGCGCGGGTGGGTCTTCCTCGAAGGTGCCCAGGCCGTTGCGGACGTTCCAGCCATAGATCGCCGTGATGGCCGCCAGGTCGGCGTCGGTCGAGGGGCGGACGGTGAGGGTCATTGGAAAGTCCTCCCCCCGATGGGGGAGGCGGCCCGCAGGGCCGGAGGGGGACGTGATCCCCGCCGTTGGCTGACTTCCCCCACCGTCGGCTTCGCCGACACCTCCCCCTTCAGGGGGAGGACCTTGAAGCCAGGCACCCTTAAGCCTCCCAACCCTTGTCCACCGCCCAGACCGCGAAGGCGTAGTCCAGGGCGATCTCCTTGAGGAAGTCGAACCGGCCCGAGGCCCCGCCGTGGCCGGCGTCCATATTGATCTTCAGCAGGACGGGCCTGCCGCTGGTGCTGGCCGGCCGCAGTTTGGCCACCCACTTTTCGGGCTCCCAGTAGGTGACGCGCGGGTCGGACAGACCGCCGGTGGCCAGCACCGCCGGATAGGGTTTGGCCTCGACATTGTCATAGGGGCTGTAGCTGGCGATGTAGTCATAGGCCGCCGCGTCCTCCAGCGGATTGCCCCATTCGGGCCATTCGGGCGGGGTCAGCGGCAGGGTGACGTCGCTCATGGTGTTGACCACGTCGACGAACGGCACAGCCGCGATGATCCCGGCGAACAGGTCGGGCCGCATGTTGGTGATCGCCCCCATCAGCAGGCCGCCCGCCGAGCCGCCATAGGCCACCGTGTTGGCGGGCTTGCCATAGCCGGCCCCATGCAGGTGCTCGGCGCAGGCGATGAAGTCGGTGAAGGTGTTCTTCTTCTTGTCCTTCTTGCCGTCCAGGAACCAGCTCCAGCCCTTTTCCGAGCCGCCGCGCGGGCAGGCCGTGGCCCAGATCCAGCCGCGGTCGACCAGGCTGAAATTGCGGATCGAGAAGCTGGCCTCCATCGAGACGCCGTAGCTGCCATAGCCGTAGAGGAGCAGCGGGGCCGAGCCGTCCAGTTTTGTGCCCTTCTTCATCAGGATGAAGACCGGCACCTCTGTGCCGTCGCTGGCCTTGGCGTTGAGGCGGCGGGTCTCGTACTGGCTGGGATCGTGGCCGGAGGGGATTTCCTGGGTCTTGCGCAGGGTCCGCTCGCGCGTCGCCATGTCATAGTCGAACCACTGCCGGGGCGTGGTCATCGAGTTGTAGACGAAGCGCACGGTGGCGGTGTCGTACTCGTAGCCGCCCTCGAGGCTGAGGGCATAGGCGGCCTCGTCGAAGTCGACGACGTGCTCTTCGCCGGCCCCATCTTTGTCAGGGCGCGCCGTGATGACGATGCGGTTGACGGCGTCCACCTTTTCCAGCCGCGCGAAGTGGTTCTGGAAGGCGATCATGCCGACGATCAGCCGGCCGGGCGTGTGGGCCACCCAGTCCTTCCAGTGGGCCTTGCCGGGCGTGGCCTCGGGCGCGGTCACCAGCTTCCAGTCGACGGCGCCGTCGGCGTTGGTGCGGATCACGAAGTGGTCGTTCCAGTGGTCCAGCTCGTAGCGCAGACCGACCTGGCGCGGCTGGACGACCACCGGCTTGGCGGTCGGGTCGCTGGCCGGGATCAGCAGATTTTCGCTGGTCTCCTGGTTGCCGCAGCTGATGACGATGAACTTCTCGGACGACACCGTGCCGACGCCGATGAAGAAGCCTTCGTCGGGCTCGTCATAGATCAGCACATCGTCCTTGGCGCCGCCGCGGGCCGGGCGGCGATGAATGCGGGCGGGGCGGCCATTGTCGTCCCGGAACGTCCAGAACAGCCACTGGCTGTCGGGCGAGAAGCAGAAGTCGCCGGTGGTGCTTTCGACCGGGCTTTCCAGCACCGCGCCGGTCGCCAGATCCTTGACGTGGACGCGGTAGACTTCCGAGCCCTGCTCATCGATGGCAAAGGCATAGAGCCTGTGGTCCGGCGAATGGCTGGCGGCGCCGACCTGGTAGAAGGCCTTGCCCTTGGACTCGGCCTCTTCGTCCAGCAGGATCTGTTCGGGCCCGCCGCCCCTGGGCTTGCGGGCATGGATCGGGTGCTGCGCTCCGGTCTCGAAGCGGGTGTAGTATTCCCACAGACCGTCGGGGGCGGGGACGGAGGCGTCGTCCTGCTTGATGCGGCCCTTCATCTCCTCGAACATCGCCGTCTGCAGCGCCTCGGTCGAGGCCAGCATGGCCTTGGTGTAGGCGTTCTCGGCGGTCAGGTGTTCCTTGACGTCGGCCTTGATCAGCGACGGGTCGCGCAGGACCTTCTGCCAGTTGTCGTCCTTCATCCACGCATAGTCGTCGGTCCGCACCCGGCCCAGCTGCTCGATGCGCTTGGGCTCCTTCTTGGCGACGGGCGGGACGGGGCGAGCGGCTTTGGATGCGGACATGGAGATCCCGGGAATGAAAACTGGACTGGACGTAAGCACGGCGGCCGCGCTCGTCATCATCTGACGTCGGTTCATGATGCTTGTTTCCCCCACCAACTCGTAAACGATCTCTGCGTCAGATAGCCAGCTTGCGGGCCCTGCCGGGTCTGGTCAAACTTATCTGGCGAAGCGCGCCGACGTGCGCCCCGCGGGGTAAGTAAAAGAGTAGGGGCGACGATGGTTTACGACCTGTCCGTCGATCTGATCCAGGCGACGGTTCAGCTTGAGCAGCCGCTCAAGGACGGGTCGCGAACGGTGGGCACCGGCTTCCTGATCGCCGACACCGACCCCGACGGCAAACCCCGCACCATCCTGATCACCGCCGCTCACGTCTTCGACCGCATGCCGTCGTTCTCGGCCAAGATCGGCTACCGCACCCAGGGCGGTGACGGCGTCTGGCGCTATGATCCCCAGACCCTGAAGATTCGCGACGGCGACCATCCGCTGTGGGTCAAGCACGCGGGCCGCGATGTCGCCGCCCTCGTGGTCGAGGCGCCGCCGGAATTCGCCAAGGCGGCGATCCCGCTGGCCTGGCTGGCCAAGGACGACACCTTCAGCCACTACAAGCTGGGTCCCGGCGACGAGATGATGGCCCTGGGTTTCCCGCGCGGCCTGTCGGCCAATCCGGCCGGCTTCCCCATTCTGCGGTCGGGCCGCGTGGCCTCCTATCCGCTGGCCCCGGCGACGGCCTTTCCGACCTTTCTGATGGATTTCGCGGTCTTCCCCGGCAATTCGGGCGGACCGGTGTTTATGGCGCAGGGCGCGCGCCGCCGCCCGGGTGCGACGGAGGCGCAGGAAGTGCAGTTCATCGCCGGCATCCTGACCCAGCAGGTCGAGTTGTCGGGCGAGCGGCTGGAGATCGGCATCGTCACCCACGCCAAATACATCCGCGAGACCATCAGCCTCCTGGGCAAGCCGTCGCCCCTGACGGCAGCCGCGCCGTCCACCCGGATCGAACCGATGGTCGAGGGCGCGACGGCCGCCTCGGCTGCGGTCTCGGCCAGCGCCATGGGCGTGGGACGCTAGAAAGGCTGGGAACCTTCGCATCAGCGGAGCCGTTCTTGTGGGGACAATCACCCCAACAGGAGCACAGCCATGAGCACCAATCGTGTTGAAGGCGCTATCGACAAGGGCGTCGGCGCCGCCAAGGAAGCGATCGGCAAGGCGACAGGCAATGAACGCCTCGAAGCCGAAGGCCTGGCCCAGAAGGCCAAGGGCGACATCCAGAACAAGGTCGGCCAGGCGCAGGACGCCATCGGCGACGCCATCAAGAAGTAAGGCCTGGTTCCGACCAGACTGACGAACGGCCCCGGGCGCTATCCTGGGGCCGTTTTTCGTTTGCGGTGTGGGGTTGATTACGCCGGAGGTAATGGCGCGTCGGCCAGGCTCGACCTAGCCTGCGCTGATGACCACCACCGTCCTTACCATCGGCGAGCGGCTGCGCGACTGGCGTCAACGGCGCCGGCTCAGCCAGCTGGACCTGGCCTGCGAGGCCGAAATCTCGACCCGGCACCTGTCGTTCCTGGAAACCGGCCGCGCCGCCCCCAGTCGCGACATGGTGCTGCGTCTGGCTGAGGGGCTGGGCGTGCCGCTGCGCGAACGCAACGTCCTGCTGCTGGCCGCCGGCTTTGCGCCGGTGTTCCCCGAACGGTCGCTGGACGATCCGGGGCTGGAGGCCGCCAAGGTCGCTGTCGAGACGCTGCTGGCGGCTCACATGCCGTTTCCGGCCCTGGCCATCGACCGGCGATGGACCCTGCTGGCCAGCAATGCGTCGGCGGGCCTTCTGCTGGAGGGTGTCGACCCGAAACTTCTGGAGGGGCCGGTCAACATGCTGCGCCTGAGCCTGCACCCCGACGGCGTGGCTCCCCGCATTGTCAATCTGGCCGAGCTGCGCGGCCACATCCTGTCGCGCCTGCGTCGGGAGCTGGCCGAGAATGGTGATGCGGGTCTGGCCGACCTGATCCGCGAGTTGTCGGCCTATCCTGGTGGCGAGGCCCATCCCCGCGGCGGCGAGGGGATGATCGCCGTGCCGCTGCGGCTGAACACGCCCTTGGGCGAACTGTCGTTCCTGACGACCACAATGACCTTTAGCGGCGCGCTGGACGTGACCGTATCTGAACTGACGATCGAGACATTCCTGCCGGCCGATCCCGCCACGGCCGCCGCTCTGGGGGCCGTGGCGGGAGGCTGAGGGCTTAGGCGCCGTAGATGATCGAGATGGTCTCGGCCACGCAGGCGGGGCGCTCTTCACCTTCGATCTCGATGGTGCACTCGTTCTTCATCTGCAGGCCGCCCGATTTGGGCTCGGCGCTGAGCAGCTTCTGGCGCATGCGCACGCGCTTGCCGACCCGGACCATGCCGGTGAAGCGGACCTTGTCGCAGCCGTAGTTGATGCCGCGCGTCACGCCGGTGACGTGCAGGATGCCGGCGCCCAGCATCGGGATCAGCGACAGGGTCAGATAGCCGTGGGCGATCGGGCCGCCGATTTCCCGGGTGGCGCGTTCGACATCGACATGGATCCACTGGTGATCACCGGTGGCCTCGGCGAACTGGTTGACCCGCTCCTGGCTGATCTCGACCCAGTCCGAAACACCGATTTCCTGACCAACCAGGCTGGCGATATCCGCATAGGCGACTTGTTTCATGGCGTTCTCCCAAACACGTCTTGTGCAAACAGTTGTTTGATTGATCCCATGGCCGGGCGGTTGGGGCAAGGTCGAGCCCAAGCTTTGTGCTGCATCCGGCCGATCCTGGCCTGCGCCACCCATGCGCCGGTCACTGTGTCAAATGGACACAGCCGGTCCGTCCCAAAACTGGGATCTGTTGCAGTTTTGGTCGGACTATTTTCCAGAGCCGCCGCCGAAAACTACCCAAAACAAGTAATACAACAATAATGGGAAATTAACGTTTGGCTACAGTTGCCAGCTAAGAAGCGGAGCCAAAAGAGGCGGGGACTGATTTGCTTGATGAATCGAGGTTATCGGAAATTAACATATGAGCTTGATTGGCGGGTGACTGATTGGCTGCGGGCCGGCGGGTCGAATTTCTCCAGGCGTGGCACGCGCCTTGCGAAGTACCATTCGCCGAATGATCGGCTTAGTGGAGAAAACAGATGAACCGCACCATCCTGCTCACCATCGCCGCGCTGACGGTTGCTGGTACTGCCCAAGCTCAGACCATCAATACCAACCAAACCAACAGCTCGAATATTCGCGCCAAGCTCAATGCGACGGTCAGCGATGTTCAAGACAAGGTTGCCCTGACTGCGGCTGGTATCGGCAACAGCGTCACGCTGGAAGGCGCCACGGCCAACACCATCAACAATACGCAGCGTTTCTTCGGCGATGTTTCATCTGAACTGAACGCGACCGTCCGCGATGTTGGCAAGAGCGTCGACGCGACTTCGGCCGCGATCGCCAATACAGCTTCGATCAAGGCCGACTATGTCAACGTCGTGAACAATGTTCAGTACGCCAACTATGATCCGACCGCCGTCCTCAACGCCACCCTGACCGATATCAGCGGCGAAGTGAACGCGACCGCTGCAGCAATCAGCAACACGGCCACCATCGAAGCCGATCTGGGCCAGGTCAACTCGACCCAGATCAACTACGCCGCCGTCAACGCCACCGCCAACACGACCATTCGCAATGTCAGCGACTCGGTCTCGGCGACGGCTGCCGCCATCGGCAACACCCTGTCCGTCAAGGGTTTCTAAGTCGGCACAAGGACGCTCGTTGAGCGCTCGCGAGCGTCCTTTACTCCCGCCTTCAGTCGCGCCTTTTCCATCCTCTTTCAGGACCTGTCCCATGCTCAAGATGTTCACGCCGGCCCTGACCGTCGCTCTGCTGGCCCTGCCTGTTCAGGGCGGAGCGCAGACCCTGGGTCGCGACGGAATCGGCAGCCTCGAAGCCGGCTACGGCAATGCCCGGGCCATGGAGACCGAGCGCTTCAATCCGTCCACCCGCGACAGCCAGGGCAACCGCATCATCAAGGATGGTGTGATCCAGAGCGGCGTCGGCGGAAGCAAGATCACCACCAACACCAACACCGCCGTCTATGGCGCGGCCTTTTTCGAGAGCGGCGCCAGCAACAGCGCCACCGCGATCGGCAATTTGGTCAATGTCACGGTCGAGGGATCCAACAATACGGTCGTGCTCAACAGTGTTCAGACCAATACCGGATCGGTTTCGGCCACGGCTGTTCTCAATGGCTCGGCCGCCAAATCGACCGAATCCAACCAGTAGCGCCCTGACCAACGCTCTCGGTCTCATAAGGAAACCAGCACCATGTTGATCGCTCGCGCCCCGGGGGCCGCAGGCCTTGCGGCGGCGATCCTCGCCGTTGCGCCGCCGAGCCTGGCTGCCGAGGCGGGCGGCGACTATGCGCGGCCGATCGGCGATGCGCCGGCCACCCGCAACCCGACGCCCTATACGCCGGCCCTGATCTGCCTGGCGCGCCAGCCGCTGAGCCGGCCGATGCCGCGCATCTCGGTCGGACGGATCTCCGACATGACCGGCAAGTCCGACTTCGAGACCGGCGCCAAGATCAGCCAGGGGGCCTCGCTGTTTGCGATCACGGCGCTCGGCAAGGCGGGCTTTCCGGTGGTCGAGCGGCTGGACAATTCCGTGGCCGAGATCGAGCTCAACTATGCCCGCCAGCGCCTGCTGTCCGACACACCCGAACTGGCCGGCAGCAGCGGTGACAACTTCCGCCGCATCCTGGCCGGTCAGATCGCCGGCTCGTCCTACTATATCGTCGGCGGCATTACGGAGCTGAACTACAATATCCGCTCGACCGGCGCTGACGCCCAGATCGGCGACCGGGGTTTGAATGGCGTGCGGGCCGGCGCGGCGGGCCAGACCTATGTGCTCAACATCGCCATCGATCTTCGGCTGGTGAATTCACGCTCCCAGGAGGTGGTCGACATGGTCTCGTACCAGAAGCAGCTGGTCGGCCGCAGCCTTGACCTTGGCCTGACCGCTGGAAATGACAAGCTCGGCGCAGCAGCCTCCTATGGCCGCAGCGGCATGGAGCCGATGCAGGCCGCCGTTCGCACCCTGGTCGAGCGCGGCGTGTTCGAGATGATCGCCGGCTTCCGTGGCGGGGAGGCGAAGAATCTTTGCCTTGATCCGGTAACTGAACCGCAGGGGCCCGCGCTCCCGGCCTATGCGGCCTCGCGGACCGTTCAAGCCCAACCGAGGACCTGGTGATGTCTCAAGACCCGGGCCTGACTGCCGGCCGTCACAGTGCACGGATCGCCGCGACCCTGGTCGCGCTGATGCTGGCCGGCTGCGCCTCGACCACCGCCGACAAGGTCACGGGTCTCTATGCCCAGCCCATCGGCGACGCCCCGGCGACCACCAATCCGACGCAGTATTCGTCGGCCCTGGCCTGTCTGGCGTCCAATGCCGCCGCCAGCGGGCGAGCGGCGCCCCGGGTGGCGGTCGGCGCCATTGCCGATCTGACCGGCAAGCGCGACATCACGACCGGGGCCAAGGTCAGCCAGGGTGCGTCGCTGTTCGCGATCAGCGCCTTGGGCAAGGCCGGCCTGCGGCTGGTGGAGCGGGGCGATCGGGGCATTTCCGATACCGAACTGGCCTATGCCCAGAACCACACCCTGTCGGACTCTCCGGAAAAGGCGGGCTCCGACCCCGAAAACTATCGCCCGATCTATGCCGGACAGATCGCCGGCTCTGACTTCTACATTGTCGGCGGGCTTACGGAGCTGAACTACAATATCCGCTCGTCAGGCGTGGATGCGCGTGGCGGTGATGTGGGGACGGGCGGGCTGAAAGGGTCGCTGACCGGCAGCACCTATGTGATCAATATCGCCATCGACATGCGCATGGTCGACTCCCGCTCGCAGGAGATCATCGACATCACCTCCTACCAGAAGCAGATCATCGGCCGGGAGATCAAACCGGGCGTGTTCGACTTTCTGAACGGCAATGTCATCGACATTTCCGGCGGCAAGAGCGAGCTGGAGCCCATGCAGCTGGCGGCCCGCACCCTGGTCGAGCGCAGCATCTATGACTTCGCCAGCACGCTGCTGCAGGTCAAGCCGACCCAATGCCTCAACGAGCAGGGCGACGGCGCCCGGCCTCGCCAGGCGCGCCCCGTCCAGAGCGTCCAGGCCCCGCCGCCAGCCGTCCAGGCGCCCAAACCCGCCGCCCCGGCGGTCGCCGCGCCAGGCTATAACGGCCCGTACCTGGATCGCTCGCGCTGGCTGGCCCCGGACCGGGGCGCGGCTCCGAACCGGCCCTAGGCCCTAGGCTCTAGGTCTTGGCCCAGTAGGCATCCCGGATCAGCCGCTTGTAGAGCTTGCCCGTCGCATGGCGGGGCAGCTCCTGCATGAAGTCGATGCGGCGCGGCGATTTTACGTGGCTGAGATTGGCGCGCACGAAGGCCATCAGCTCGTCGGCGAGATCAGAGTGATCCTCGGCCCAGGCCAGGGGCTGGATCACCGCCACGACCTTTTCGCCCATCTCCTCGCACGGCGCCCCGACCACGGCGGCGTCGGCCACCATCGGGTGGGTGATCAGCAGGTTCTCGATCTCCTGCGGATAGATGTTTACCCCGCCGCTGATGATCATGAAGCTCTTGCGGTCGGTCAGGTAGAGATAGCCCTCCTCGTCGACCCAGCCCACGTCGCCCAGGGTGGTCCAGCCGTGCTGGTTGTAGCTCTCGGCGGTCTTGTCCGGGGCGTTGTGATAGTTCACCGCCGGGCCGTTGGCGAAATAGACCGCGCCCTCGGTGCGGGGCGGAACCGGATTGCCGTCCTCGTCGCAGATGCGCAGTTCGCCCAGCACGGCCTGGCCGACGCTGCCCTTGTGGGTCAGCCAGTTCTGCGAATTGATCCAGCAGAAGCCGTTACCCTCGGTGCCGGCGTAGTATTCGAAGATCACCGGGCCCCACCAGGCGATCATCTGCTCCTTGACCGGAACCGGGCAGGGGGCGGCGGCGTGGACGGCCGATTGCATCGACGAGACGTCGTACTTGGCGCGGGTCTCTTCGGGCAGTTTCAGCATCCGCACGAAGTGGGTCGGCACGAACTGGCCGCAGGTGACCTTGTACTTTTCGATCAGGGCCAGGGCGGCCTCGGGATCGAACTTCTCCATCACGATCACCGTGCCGCCCAGCTTGTGGACGCTCATGCACCAGCGCAGCGGGGCGGCGTGATAGAGCGGGGCGGGGGACAGATAGACGCTGTCGCCGGAGAAGCCGAACAGGCCCTGGGCCATCATCTGCAGGGCGTTGGGCTGTTCGATCGGGCCGCCGTTCAGGGCCGGCTTGACGCCCTTGGGTCGGCCGGTGGTGCCCGACGAATACAGCATGTCCGAGCCGGCGCTCTCATCGGCGATCGGGGTCTCGGGCATGGCGGCGCGGGCCGCCTCGAAGTCGGCATAGGCGCCATGGGCGCCGCCCACCGTGTAAAGCTTCAGGCCCGGAACCAGGGCGGGGATTTCGTCGATCAGCGACCCCATCGCCACCGAGGTGATGAACACCTTGGCCCCGCAGTCCTGCAGGATGTACTGGGTTTCGGCCGCCGTCAGCTTGGTCGAGACGCAGACATAATAGAGCCCCGCGCGCTGGGCGGCCCAGGCGATCTCGAAGAACCGGGCATTGTTCTCCATCAGGATGGCGATGACGTCGCCGGTCTGCAGGCCCAGCGAGCGCAACAGCTGCGCCCCCTGGTTGGAGCGGGCGTCCAGCTGGCCGTAGGTCACGACCTCGCCGGAGCCGGCCATGATGTAGGCGGGCTTTTGCGGTTGTGTCTGGGCGTGGATAAAGGGGTGCATGAGGTGAGGTTTCCTAAGCCGCGACGGGGGTCTTGGCGGCCTGAAGGATCATGGCCGCGCCCTTCTCGCCGATCATGATGGTGGGGGCGTTGGTGTTGCCCGAAACCAGGCGCGGCATGATCGAGGCGTCGACGACCCGCAGGCCGTCCACACCGCGCACCCGCAACTGGGCGTCGACCACGGCCATGGGCCCGCTGCCCATCGCGCAGGTGCCGACCGGGTGATAGAGGGTCGAGCCCGAGGCCTTGGCATATTCGAGCAGCATCTCGTCGCTCTCGAAGCCTGGACCAGGGTTCATCTCCTGCTCGACATATTTGGCGATGGCCGGCTGCTCGCCGATCTTGCGCGCCCATTTCAGGCCGGCGATCGCGACCTCCTGGTCCAGCGGATCGGCCAGATAGTTGGCGACGATGGCCGGATACTGCGACGGATCAGCCGACTTGATATGGATGGAGCCGCGGCTTTCCGGGCGCAGCTGGCAGGGCGCGATGGTCATGCCTGGCGCGTCCTCCAGCTCCATCTTCTGCTCGTTGAACAGCTTGTCCAGATCCATGGTGGCCGGCAGGATGTGGAACTGGATGTCTGGTCCTGCGAGGTCCGGTCTGGATTTGCAAAACGCCGCCACATGCGCCGCCGACAGGGTCAGCAGGCCCTTGCGGAACAGCACATATTTCAGCGCCTGGCCCGCCAGTTGGGCGCCCTTGCTCATGGCGTTGATCGACGGCGCGCCGGCCTTCAGGCGGTAGCGCACGCCGGTCAGATAATGGTCCTGCAGGTTCTCGCCGACGCCGGGAAGGTCGCAAACGACCGCGATGCCGCGCTGGCGCAGCAGCTCGCCATTGCCGATGCCCGACAGTTCCAGAAGCTGGGGCGAATTGATCGCTCCGCCGGCCAGGATCACCTCGGCCCGGGCCTTGGCGGTGCGCTTGACGCCGTTCTGCACGAATTCGACGCCGGCGGCGCGCTTGCCCTCGAAGATCACGCGGCTGGCCAGGGCGTTGGTTTCGACCTGCAGGTTCGCCCGCTTCATGGCCGGGTGCAGATAGGCGACAGCGGCCGAGCAGCGCGCGCCGTTCTTCTGGGTCACCTGATACCAGGTGGCGCCTTCCTGATCCTTGCCGTTCAGGTCGTCATAGCGGGGGATGCCGGCCTGGTCGCAGGCCTCGATCAGGGCTTCTGAAATGACGTTGCCGTCGCGCATGTCGGAGACGTTCAGCGGGCCGCCGGTGGCGTGCAGGTCGCTGGCCCCGCGCTCCTGATTCTGCGACTTGCGGAACCAGGGCAGGACGTCGTCCCAGGCCCAGCCTTCGCAGCCCAGCTGCCGCCAGCCGTCATAGTCGGCCTGCTGGCCGCGCACATACAGCATGGCGTTGATCGAGGACGAACCACCCAGCACCTTGCCGCGCGGCCAGACGTGGGCGCGTCCGCCGGTGCCCGGATCGGGCTCGGTGGTATAGAGCCAGTTGACCTTGGGGTCCTTGAGGGTCTGGGCATAGCCGACCGGGATGTGGATCATCAGGTTCGAAGCGAACTGCGAGAGGTTCTTGGTCGGCCGATCATCGCCGCCGGCTTCCAGCAACAGCACCTTGAAGCGACCATCCTCGGAAAGCCGCGCGGCCAGAACGCAGCCGGCCGAACCGGCGCCCACGACGATGTAGTCAGCCTCGATGGTCGCGCTCATCGCTCTCTCCCTAGAGCGCGCTTGGGCGCGCTCCATTTTTTATGTTTAGAGCCCGTCCATGCGGAAAGGCTCGGGGCCGTCTGCGTGTGTCCGCATGATCGGCGTTCACTCACAATGCGCAGGTCTGGGCCGAACGCAAAGCCTCACCTTGCGTCAGTTGCCGTCGCGGCGCCGTTGGCGCGCCGTGTTTAGGCGCTATCGTCCCACCCATAGAACGATGTTCCCGGGAGACGATGCGTGGATCTGATCAGCCAGACAGTGGTGGACGGCAAGGCCGGTCCTGGAGCGGGAACCACCTATCCGACCCTGCCCGATATCGACCTCGCCGATATCTTCCGCTTCGCCAAGGGTCAGCCCTTCGCCGACTATGCGCGGATGCGGGTCGAGGCGCCGGTGATGTGGCATGCCGAGCCCTATGGCGGGCCGGGCTTCTGGGCGGTGACGCGGCATGAAGACGTGATGAGCGTCAACGGCGACCCGACCACCTATTCGTCGCAGCGCGGCGGCATCCTGATGGCCATGGGCCCGCCCGACCGCCGTCACGCCCTGCTGTTCCGGGCGTCGATGGACACCATGATCAATATGGACGCGCCGCATCACCTGCAGCTGCGTCGCGAGCACATGCCCTATTTCACCCCGTCCTATCTGCGCGGGATCACCGAGGCGGTGAAGGGTGAGGTCACGCGGCTGCTCGACGCCATGGAGCCGCTGCTGGAAGGCGGCGCCACCATCGACATGGTCGAGCATTTCTCCAGCGTGCTGCCGCTGTTCACCCTGTGCGAGATCCTGGGCGTGCCGCCCGAGGATCGCCCCCGGTTCCTCAAGTGGATGCACTATCTGGAGCGCGCCCAGGATCTGGCCGTGCAGCAGGCCGCAGCCCCGATCACCCCGACGCTTGAGCTCATGCAGTTCGTCATGGACTTCAACACCAACGTCGAGGAGATGTTCGACTACGGCCGGATGATGCTGCTCAAGCGTCGCGAGGATCCCAAGGAAGACCTGCTGACCGCCATTGCCCGGGCCCAGGTCGACGGCGCCCTGCTGGCCGATGAATATCTGGACGGCTCGTGGCTGCTGATCGTGTTCGCGGGCAATGACACCACCCGCAACACCCTGTCGGGCGCGATGAAGCTGCTGACCGAGTTCCCGGACCAGAAGCAGGCGCTGATCGACAATCCCGGCCTGCTGGGCGGCGCGGTCGACGAGTTCATCCGCATGGTCAGCCCGGTGATCTACATGCGCCGCACGGCGACGGCCGATGTCGAGCTGAACGGCCAGATGATCCGCGAAGGCGAGAAGGTGATCATGTACTACGGCGCGGCCAACCGCGATCCGGAGGTGTTCCCCAACCCCGATCAGCTGGACGTGCGCCGCCCCAATGCGGCCAAGCACATCGCCTTCGGCTATGGCCCCCACACCTGCATCGGCAAGCGCGTGGCCCAGATCCAGCTGGAGGAAGCCTATCGCCAGATCCTGGCCCGCTTCCCCGACCTGAAGGCCACCGGCGAGATGGAGATCGCGCCCAACAACTTCGTGCACGCCATCAGCAAGCTGATGGTCAAGCGGGGGTAGCGTCCAACCCCTCCGGATCGCGTCGCGCTATCCGGAGGGGGCAGGGCTAGACGGCCGGCGGCCTGGCGAACTGGCCGGCGCGCCAGGCCATCCAGGTGACGCCAAGGCCGATGGCGGTGCAGACCACCAGGGCCGGCAGCGAGGCCTCGGGGCCGAAGGCGCCCCCGGTCAGCCATTCGGGGAAACCCGGGCGCGCCGTGCTTGTCGCCATCGCGGGGCCGAAGTCGCCGCCGGACACAGCGGCGCCGAACAGATAGCCTTGGGTGAAATTCCAGGCCGCGTGCACGCCGATCGACATCCAGACCCGCCCCGTCAACGCATAGAAGGCGCCCAGCATGATCCCGGCCTCCAGCGCGATGGCGATGGCCGCGAACACGGTCGCGTTCGGATTGGGCAGGTGGCCAAAGCCGAACAGGGCGGCGGAGATCGCGAAGGCCACCCAGGGGCCGAACGCCCTCCAGGTCAGGCGCAACAGGATGGCGCGGATCATGATCTCCTCGACCACGCCGGACTGAACGGCCTTGCCGATGGCGATCCAGGCCGGCGCGGCGCCGAGGGGCCGGATGTCATAGAGGCCGAACGCCGCCATGATCGCCATCACGGCGGCGAACATCGCCACTCCGATCAGCAGGCCCGCAACCAGTTGCGGAATAGCGGGTCGCCAGGCGATCTCGGACGGCCAGCGTCCTTCGGCCAGTCGCACCGCCAGGGCGTAGACCCCCAGCCCCACCAGCACCGCCACGATATTGGCCGCCAGTTGCGCCGCGCCGGACGTCTTGGGCAAGGCCTTGCCCAGGGCTTCGCCTGTCGACAGCGACGCCAGGGCGATCAGGAAGAACAGCGCCAGGGCCCAGCCGAGGGCCCTGAGCCAGCGCAGCGGTCCGGGATGCAGAAACCGGCGCTCGCCCAGCTCAAGGGGGTGGGTCCAGCGTGTCATATCGATCTTCATGATGTCGGGTGCTCAGGGGTAAGCGTGCTTGAACGGAGAGGCGAGGCGTGGTCCGGCGCGGAAAGCGTCTGGGCCTGCGCCAGGATCCGCTGGCCGAACGGCCGGTGGCTCAGGGCGGTGATCGCTTCGCGGATGACGCCGGACAGCGGGGCCGAAAGCTCGCCGTCCAGGGCGTCGGCGGCGGCGTTGACCGCGGCCCACTGGCGTTGAAGGGCCGGGACCATGGCCTGCGCCTTGGGCGTCAGGGCGACGATGCGCTCGCGGGCGTCGGCACCCGGCTTCAGCTCGACCAGGTCGTCCTTGACCATCTGTGCGACCGTCTGGCTGACGGCCGAATGGCTGATGCCGATCTTCAGCGCCAGCGCCTTGATCGACGCCGGACCCAGGCTCATCAGGCCTCGCAGAACGGGCGTGTAGCGCGGTCGCCAGGCCAGGCCGGCGGTGGTGTAGGCCGCCTGCACATCGCCATCCAACAGTTCGATCAGGTGGTGCAGCAGGGTGCCAAGCGTAGGGGAAGGCGATGACATCCGGATGATGTATAAGCGCTGTTATATATCGTCAAGGCGCGATCAAGCGTGTCGCGCGCAAGTCTGGGGAGAAGGAACGTTGCCCCAATTTCATACGCATGTTTGACTGGCCTAAAATCAGGAGGAACACCCATGCCATCCCCCACCTTCGAGACCCTGCTCTATGACGTCGAGGACGGGATCGCGACGATCACCCTGAACCGGCCCGAGCGGATGAACGCTTTCACCGCCCGGATGATGAAGGACCTGATCGAGGTGTTCGACGTCACCGACGCCGACGACGACGTGAAGGTGGTGATCGTCACCGGCGCGGGCCGGGCGTTCTGCGCCGGGGCCGATCTGGGCGGCGGCGGGGCGACCTTCGATCGCACCTCGCCCCAGGCGCTGGAGCGGGAAGAGGGCAAGGTCGGCGACATCTATCGCGACGGCGGCGGCCGCTGCACCCTGCGCATGTACGAGAGCCTGAAACCCATCATCGCCGCCGTGAACGGCGCGGCCGTGGGCGTGGGCGTGACCATGCAGCTGCCGATGGACATCCGCCTGGCCTCGACCGACGCCAAGTTCGGCTTCGTGTTCGCGCGGCGCGGCATCAATCCGGAAGCGGCCTCGTCCTGGTTCCTGCCGCGCCTGGTCGGCATGCAGACGGCGCTGGAGTGGTGCTATACCGGCCGGGTGTTTGGCGCGCAGGAAGCGCTGGATCGCGGGCTGGTCCGCTCGCTGCACGCGCCCGAAGACCTGCTGCCCGCCGCCCGGGCCCTGGCCCGCGAGATCGCCGACAACTCAGCCCCGGTCTCGATCGCCCTGACCCGCCAGCTGCTGTGGCGCATGGCCGGCGCCGATCATCCGATGGAGGCCCACAAGGCCGACAGCCGGGCCATCCAGGCGCGCGGCGCGGCCGCCGACGCCAAGGAAGGGGTCACCTCGTTCCTGGAGAAGCGCACGCCGGTCTATCCCGACAAGGTCTCGACCGATCTGCCCGATATCTGGCCCCAATGGGGCGAGCACCCGTTTAGCTGACGCAGTTTGGTCGCGGTTCGGCGTCATCGTGTCGCGCACGCCGAACCGACCCGCTCATCGGACGTTAATGAGGTTCTGATCAGTTCGGGATGACGGCTGATTTGACCGTCAGGATCACCATGAGCGAACCCGCGCCGATCGCCCCGTTTCCGCAAGCCGAGGCTCAAAAGCCGCCGGCGCGTTCGCGCGCGGCCCTGCTCAAGCGCCTGGCCGACGTGGTTTGCCTGCCCGCCAGCCGGGTCAACGCCTTTGAACGGGCCATGACCGCCGACCTGCTGGTCGAGATGCTGCGCGACGCAGTCACCGAGGAGCGCGAGAAAGTCGCCCGTCGCCTGGCCAATCTGGTCGAGATGCCCGGCACGCTGATCCGCCTGATCCTGCGCGACGAGATTTCGGTGGCGCGCGCGCTGCTGGAAAACTCGCCAAGCCTGGGTGACGCCGACCTGATCGACTGCGCCCGCAACGCCACCACCGAGCACCGGCGGATGATCGCCCAGCGCCGCGGCGTGGGCGAGATGGTCGCCGAAGCCCTGGTCGAGGCCGGCGAGGCGCCGGTCGTTGAGGTTCTGCTGCGCAATGAACTGGTGAAGTTCAGCCATCACACGATCGAGACCGTGGTGGCCATGTCACGCGACAATCCGCGCCTGCTGCCGCTGCTGCTGCGCCGGGCCGAGCTTCGCCCCAGCCATGCCTATGTGATGTTCTGGTGGGCGGACGCCGACGCCCGCAAGCTGATCCTGCAACGCTTCGCCGTCTCGCGGGAGATCCTGCAGGACGCGGTGGGCGACCTGTTCGCCGTGGCCTCCGAGGAGGGCTGGCAGGACCCGATGTCGCGCAAGGCCCTGCAGTTCATCGAGCGTCGCCAGCGCAACCGCGCCGCCATCGCCAAGAGCCCGTTCGACAGCCTCGACGACGCCATCGCCGCCGCCCAGAACGGCATGACCCGCGACGTGGCCGAAGAAATCTCCTACCTGTCGGGCCTCAAGCCGATGACCGGCGCCAAGATCTTCACCGATCCGGGCGGCGAGCCCCTGGCGATCCTGTGCAAGGCCACCGGCCTGCCGCGCACGGCGATCAAGGCCCTTTGGCGGGGCCTGCGCCGTCCCGAGGTCGACTCGACCGGGGCCATGGTTCCGGCGCTGGAGCGGGTGATGGCGGTGTTCGACATGATCGCCGTCGATCGCGCCCAGACCGTGCTGCGCTACTGGAACTGGTCGCTGTCCTCGGCCCTGACCCCGGCCCTGCTGAAGGCGATCCGCGAGGGCGACGAGGCGGCTGTGGACGAATATTCGGTGCCCCAGCGCGCGGCGATGCTAGCGCTATCACGCGACTTTGGTCGCTAGCTCAAATATCATTGAACGCATTCGTCCAATTGTTGCCGGGTGATGTTGAACTCAACCCCAGTGCGCCACCCCGCCAGATGAATTGACGTGTACTGTTGATTTCTGGATATTGCCGCCTGCGGATATTGTCTGTATCCACGCGATGACTGATTTTCGGAATCAGCAAAGAACAAGCAAAATCGCGACGGGCTAGATCAGATGGACGACCATTCGGACCTCCTCGACATGACGGCGGGCATTGTCTCGGCCTATGTCGGCAACAACACCGTGACGGCGACCGATGTGCCGGCGCTGATCCGGCAGGTTCACAGCGCCCTGTCGGCGATCGGTGGTCCTGTCGAGGCCGCGCCCGCCGCGCCCAGGGAGCCCGCAGTTTCGGTCAAGCGCTCGATCGCGGCCGACCACCTCGTGTGCCTGGAGGATGGTCGCAAGTTCAAGTCGCTCAAGCGCCACCTGCGCACCAAGTACGACATGAGCCCCGAAGAGTACCGGGCCAAGTGGAACCTGCCCAAGGATTACCCGATGGTCGCCCCCAACTACGCCAAGGCGCGGTCGGAGCTCGCCAAGTCCATGGGCCTGGGGCAGGGCGGTCGCAAACCGCCGCGCGGCGGAAAATAGCCGAGTCGGATCAAGCGCTTGCCGCCATGGCGGCTGGAAATCCCCGACGCCCGCGCTCCGAACCGGAGGGCGGGCGTTTCGCTTGCGGATTGACTCTTTACCGAAATCTTGGCTGGCGACGCTGTTTTCGCTTGCCCGCGATTCGGTCCTTAAGCGATAGTGAATCGTCGTGATTCCAACGGCTTGTTAAGGAATCTGAAGATGAACGCGCAGTTGAGCGCATCGGCCTCTGCGGCCCGCGCTCACCAGGAGATGTTCGCCTACTGGGCGTCACTCCGACGGGGGGCGGCCCTCCCGGCGCGTGCGGACCTGAATCCGCTCGGCATCAAGCGCATGCTGCCCACCGTCAGCCTGATCGACGTGATCAACGAGCCGCGCGACTATCGCCTGCGTCTGGCCGGCACGGGCCTGTACGGCGTCTATGGCCGCGAGATCACCGGCAAGGGTCTGTCGGAAGTCTACAACACCGCCGCCGGCGACTACTGGCGCAAGGAGCTGGACAAGGTGGTCGATGGCCGCCGTCCGGGCGTCGGCGTTCACAGCATGGCCTGGCGCGGCGCGCCGCACATGTCGATCCTGTGGCTACGCCTGCCCCTGGCCAGCAACGGCAAGGACGTCGACATGATCCTCGGCTACGACGCGGTGATCGGCTCGGCCTCGGATCACGGCTTCAGCGGCATCCGCGCGGCCTAGTCGCGCGTTTTGACGGCCTTTGACCGCCGCCAGACAATTCGACCGACCAGCCAAATCGCGGCGATCAACAGGCCGAGGACTGGATAGACCCAGACCGAGTCCAGCGCCGCCGTCGATACGCAATCTCCGACGCATTTGAGGTCGTGAAGCGCGGTTGGCGGGGAAGTCGACATGATGAGTTCACCCCTCCAGAAACGCCTCGACCTCGCGCTTGCTGGGCATGGACGGCGCGGCGCCGGATTTCTGCACCGACAGGGCGGCGGCGGCGTTGGCCATTTCGACGGCTTCGCGCAGGTCCATATTGATCGCCAGGCAGGCCGCCAGGGCGCCGCAGAAGCAGTCGCCGGCCCCGGTGGTGTCGACGGCCTTGACCTTGCGGCCCTCGATCAGGAACGCCTCGTCGCGGCGGATGCAGGCCACGCCCGCCGCGCCCAGGGTGACGATCACCACCTGGTCGGGACGGCTCATCAGCTTGCGCGACGCGCGCGACACCTCTTCCAGCCGCACGGGCTCCTGGTCGAGCTTGGCGTAGGTGGCCAGTTCGGTCTGGTTGAGGATCAGGATGTCGGTCAGCGGAAACAGCGCCGCGCCCTGGGGCAGGGCGGGGGCAGCGTTCAGCATCCGCAGGGCGCCCTTGGCGGCGCCGGCCCGGAACAGGGTCTCGATCGCCTGGGCCGGGGATTCCAGCTGGCTGAGCAGGATCCGCTGGCCGTCCAGCGACGTGGCGGCCACGTGCTGCGGGGTGATGGCGGCGTTGGCGCCGCTGGTCACCACGATCATGTTCTCGCCGCTGGTCGCCACCCAGACATGGGCCTGACCCGTCGGGACACTCGGCAGCTCAAGGACATCGCCGACCTGCACGCCATATTCCGACAGCTTGGTCTTCAGCCCGGGGCCGGCGTCTTCCTTGCCCACCGCGCCCATCAGCCGGGTCGGGGCGCTCATGCGTGCGGCGGCCACGGCCTGGTTGGCGCCCTTGCCGCCGGGAAACAGCTCCAGCGACAGGCCCGCCACCGTCTCGCCCGGACGCGGCAGGTCATCGACCCGCGCGACGGCGTCCAGATTGATGGAACCCAGAACAAAGACGCTCATAGCCTGACCCTTAACCCCCAGCGCCGCGCTGGAAACTCTCAACAAGACTGCCTGCAACGAGTCGCCAGCCGTCCACCAGGACGAAGAAGATCAGCTTGAACGGCAGACTGATTGTGGCCGGTGGCAGCATCATCATGCCCATGCTCATCAGCACGCTGGCGACGACCAGGTCGATGACCAGGAACGGGATGAACAGCAGAAAGCCGATCGTGAAGGCGCGCTTCAGTTCGGAAATCATGAAGGCCGGCGTCACCACGTTCAGCGGGGTGTCGGCGGCGGTCTTGGGCGTGGGGATCTTCGACAGGCGCACGAACAGGGCCAGGTCCTCGCGATCCACCTGCTTGAGCATGAACTCCTTGACCGGCCCGCCGGCCGCCTCGAACGCCTCGGGCAGCTCCATCTGCTTGTCCAGCAGCGGCTTGATGCCCAGATCGTAGGACCGCTCGAAGGTCGGGCCCATGACGATTGCGGTCAGGAACAGGGCCAGGCTGATGATCACCGGATTGGGCGGGCTCTGCTGCACGCCGATGGCGGTGCGCAACAGGCCCAGCACCACGACGATGCGCACGAACGAGGTGGTCATGATCACGATCGACGGGGCCAGTGACAGCACCGTCAGCAGGCCCACCATCTGGACGACGCGCTCGGACAGTCCCGCGCCGGTGCCCAGGTTCACATTGATCGCCGACGAGGCGAAGGCGGCGGCGGGCAGCACGGCCGTGCCGAAGGCGACCAGCACCGAGATGATGGCGGCGCGGCGCAGGTCCTGCGAATTGGCGCCGGTGATGGATTTGATCAGGCTGCGCATCAGACCACGGGCTCCGGGGCGGGAACAGCGGGGGAGGGAGAGGCGGCGGCGGGTTTGGGGCCCCAGTCCAGCAACTTGCCCTCGCCCAGCAGCATCAGGCGCTCCTCGCCGTCCAGGCTGAAGATCACCAGGCGTCGTGTGGGGTCCAGGGCCAGGCTCTCGACCACCCGCAGCCTGCGCACCTGCCGAGCGTGAACCATGCGCGTCAGGGCGTCGGGCCCAAAGCGGCGCAGGGCATAGGCGGCCAGGCCGATCAGGCCCAGGGTGACGGCCAGGGCGGCGATGGCGCGGATGAATTCCAGAATGTTCATGACGCCCGGATCGACCAACTCTGCGAGACAAGATGGCGCAGGCGAAACACCCCGCTGAGACTGGTGTGCCTGAGGCTCCTTAATGGCCGATTAACCCTGTTTCTTCACCATGATCGCCATGGGTCCCGACGACATTCCCCTTTTTGGCATGCTCAAGAGCCGGCTGGGCTATCTGTCCGAGCGGCAGAAGGTCATCGCCCAGAACGTGGCCAACGCCAGCACACCGGGCTATCAGCCGCGCGACCTGAAGCCCTACAGCTTCCAGGCCTCGCTGATGAATCAGGGCTCGGGCCAGGCGCCCTATCGCGGCGGCCGGGTCGCCCCGACCAGCGGCGTCTCGATGATGGCCACCTCGGCCTCGCACATGGCGCCGTCCAAAGCGCCCAGCGCCTGGCGCGCCACGGCCGGCGCTGATTCGGAAACCACGCTCGACGGCAACGCCGTGACGCTTGAGGACCAGATGCTCAAGATGTCCGATGCGCGCATGAACTATGACGCCGCCGTCGGCTTCTACCAGAAGTCCATGACCATGCTGCGGATGGCCTCCCGCAAGGTTAACGGGTGAAGGAGGATTAGATGCCTGAGATCAAGTCCAACTCGCTGTCGACCATGGCTGTGGCCAGCTCGGCCCTGCGCGCCCAGCAAGGCCGCATGCGGGTCATCGCCGAGAACATCGCCAACGCCAATTCCACCGCCCGCACCCCCGGCGGCGACCCCTACCGCCGCCAGGTGCCGGTGTTCAAGCCGACCAAGATCGAGGGCGCCGAGGGCGTTCAGATGCTGCGCGTCGAAGCCGACCAGAGCGACTTCAAGACCGAGTATGATCCGGGCAATCCGGCCGCCGACGACAAGGGCTATGTCAAGTTGCCCAACGTCAATTCGCTGGTCGAGGCGCTCGACATGAAAGAGGCGCAGCGCGCCTACGAAGCCAATCTCAACGTCATCGAGACGGCGCGCGCCATGCAGTCGCGCACCCTCGACATGCTGCGCAAATAGGGGCTGACCGATGATCACCGCGCTCGCCGCCGCCAAGGCCTATGCTTCGCAAGGCGCCATGTCTGTCGGCTCGATCGGCGGCGCCCCCGCCGCCAAGGGCATGGACTTCGGGGACCTCCTGAAGTCGGCCATGAACGACGTCACCCAGACCTCCAAGGCCGCCGAAATCAAGGTCGCCCAGCAGGTGGCCGGCAAGGCTGAGCTGATCGACGTGGTCACCGCGATCTCGTCGGCGGAAGCCAGCCTTGAGACGGTGATGGCCGTGCGCGATCAGGTGATCTCGGCGTATCAAGAGATCATGCGGATGCCGATCTAGCGGCTGGCGTCCGCTTTTTCGTTTTCTGACTCTACCTATATCTCCCGTCATTCCCGCCCCGAAATGAGGGGATGCACCGACACTGGCAAAGGTCGGCCGCCGCGCCCGGAAGCGGACATGGTGATCGCCCGTTGTTCGGGGTGAATAGTGGACATTGCGGCTACGGCAGCGTCGGAAAAACGGCCGGTGCTCAGTTTTCGGAGCGGATAGAAATCCGCCGTTTTTGAAAGCCGGTCTTTGACTGTTCGAAGCCTGCCTGGAGATAGAAGGCCAGCGTTTCTGGCTTCTTTGACCCAGTCATCAGCATGACCTTGTAGCAGCCAGCCACCCAGGCCGCGTCTGAAGCTGCGTCCAACATCTGCTTTCCAAAACCCTGGCGCCTATAGTTGCTATGGGTGACAACATTTTCCACCAGGCCATAGGGGCGGGCCGCGCGCGTAAGATTTGGAATGACGACAAGGGTACAAGACGAAACTAGCCGTCCATCCGCCTCGCCAAGAAAGATCGCGCTTCCATAGTAGGACATGAAGCGTTCGAGGACCTCGGCAGCGTGGTCGAGGCTAGGCCTCTCATCGCCCGGTGCAAGATGTTGATACAAATCCAGAAGCGTTGCGATGTCTTCACGCAATGCGGGCCTGATGCTCAATGTTGACGAAGCCATATTCTGAACATGGCAGAGCAAATGAATGTTCGCTATGGGGGCGTGGGTCCCCGCTCGGCGTCCTGCCGACAAGCGACCTTCAAATCTCCACGGCCAGCACTTGTCGGTTTCGGATTACACATGCCCTTGTGGCGGGAACCCCTCGTGCCGCCGCAAGTGCCGGAGGGGCGAAGTGCGTGCGCACTTCGCTGGCGCTTCACGTGTCAGCTGAACCAGGGGTTCCCGCCACGAGGGCGGGAATGACGGTGGTTCAGAGGGAAGCGCGGAGCACCGAACGCCCGCTCCCCCCCAATCCTCACTCCACCACAGCCGCCCGCCCACCCTGCTGGATGATCCGCGACAGGGCCTCCATCGAGTAGGGCTTCTGCAGCAGGTCGAACCCCTGGCCCTCGCTGTTGGCCAGGGCGTCGCTGTAGCCGCTGGTCAGGATCACCGGCAGGTCGGGACGGGTCTCGCGCAGCCGCTTGGCCAGTTGCAGGCCGTTGATCTCGCCGGGCATGACCACGTCGGTGAACACCACATCGAACGCGTCGGGATCGACCTCCAGCAGCGCCTGGGCCTGGACGGCGCTGCGGGCCAGGGTGACCGTATAGCCAAGGTCGGTCAGCAGTTGGTGGCCAAAGGCCCCGACCTCGACATTGTCCTCGACCATCAGCACGCGATGGCGTTGCGGCGCCACGGCCTCGGTGAACGCGAAGGGGGCGGCTTTCTCGGCCAGACGCTTGGCCGTGGCCGGCAGGTAGAGCGAGAAGGTCGCGCCCTGGCCCGGCAGGCTGCCCACGCGCACGTCGCCGTCCGACTGCCTGGCAAAGCCATAGACCTGGCTCAGCCCCAGGCCCGTGCCCTTGCCGACGGCCTTGGTGGTGTAGAACGGCTCGAAGATCCGCTCCATCTGGCTGGGGGCGATGCCCGGCCCGGTGTCGGTCAGGGCCACCACGACGAAGCGCCCCGATACCGCCGACGCGGCCCGCCCGCCGGGGATGACGTCGGAGGTGAAAACCTGGATCGACAGCCGGCCGCGCCCGCCCATGGCGTCGCGGGCGTTGACCGCCATGTTGATCAGGGCCGTCTCGAACTGGCCCCGGTCGGCCTCCACCGCGCAGGTCTCGCACGCGGACTCGACCTCCAGCGCGACATTGGCCCCGACCAGGGTCTGCAGCATGGCCTGCAGCCGCCGGACGCTGTCGACGGCGTCGAACACTTCGGTCTTCAGGGGCTGGCGCCGGGCGAAGGCCAGCAGCTGGGCGGTCAGTTGCGCGGCCCGGTCGGCCGTCTCGCCGATCGCGTCGATATAGCGCCGCCGGCGGCGCTCATCGAGGTCTGGCCGGCGCAGCAGGTCGACGCTGGAGCGGATCACGGTCAGCAGGTTGTTGAAGTCATGGGCCACCCCGCCGGTCAGCTGGCCGATGGCCTCCATCTTCTGGGCCTGGCGCAGGGCGGTATGGGCCTCCTCCAGCTCGGCCGCGGTGCTGGTCTCCAGGGTGGCGTCACGGCCCGAGATGTAGATGCGGTCCTTCTCGGCCACCAGGGTCCACTGCACGGTCAAGACGCCGCCCTCCAGCCCGACCACCCGGCTGGTGAAGTCCACCGGCGTCTTGCGGCCGCGCGTCACCGCGAAGTTGGCGGCTGCGTGGTCCTGGTCCTCCGGCGGGGCCAGATCCCAGAACGGGGTGATGAACAGCGTCATCTCGTCAAAGCCCAGGCGGCGGCTCCAGACCGGATTGCAGGCGGTCATCAGCCCGTCCAGACCGCAGATGGCCAGGAAGTCGGCGCTCAGCTCCCAGGCGCGGCTGAGCTCGGCGGTGCGGGCCTTGATCTCGGCCTGCAGACCCTGGTTCAGCCGGCGCAGTTCCTGCTCGGCCACATCGCGGGCGGTGTCATCGCGAACCGTCAGCACCGCGCCGATCTGCACGCCTTCGGCGTCGCGGACAGGCGAGGCGCCGCCGATCGCCAGCACCGAAACCCCGTCGGGCCGCACGATGCGCCAGCGCGCCTCGCTGACCACCTCGCCGCGCACGGCGCGGGCCAGCGGCAGGTCGGCGGGCGGATGCGGCGCGCCGTCCAGGGTGCGCAGGGAATAGGCCTTGGCGTAGTCTTCGGGGCCGATCTTCAGGTGGGACGCGCCGTGAATGCGCGCGGCCTCGGCATTGACCATCAGGATGCGGCCGCTCGCGTCGGCGACCACCGCGCCCTCGGTCAGCTGCGCATAGAACGCCGCCACCTGCTCGATCGCGAGATTGGAAATCGACTTGCGCCGCTTCCAGAACGCCACCTGCGCCTCCACAGCAGCGCATCGATCTGGTCGATGCGGGAATCGGACTGTTGAGCCCTGGGCCACAGTAGGCTCACCCTGGCTGGGCCAAAACAAGGCCGCGATTGGGGGGCTGAGCGGAGGGATCGGCGATTTCCCCGGCCGAGGCCGCAGGCCCCCTCCTGACCGCTTCGCGGTCGTCCTCCCCCTTTCAGGGGGAAGATGAGATCGCGCGTTTCATCTTCCCCCTCCGGGGGAAGACGGCTGCGCAGCAGCCCGTAGGGGGCAAGTACGGGGATAGAGCTCGATCAATCCCCGTGATGTTGGGTGTGAACCTCAACGAAATCAATGCCCCGAAAATAAGACGAGCGCGCCCGTCCGACGCGCTCAAACCTCCCGTATTCTTGTCCCACCTCGTCGCGAGGAAAGGGCGCAAGGCCAGCGACCATTGCGGCGACGGGGGGTGATCGAGCGGGACTGGGGTCGAGGGGGATACTCGACCGGTCCGGGGATCCTGGCGTTGCAGGACCCGCCCGCCGTCGGCGTGGATGGGGATCAAGGCGAGTGTTGGTCAGGATTGGCCCCACGCCCCCCGACCTCCGGGACTTCGGGAAACCGAAGCTTCCGGGTCCCGGTAAGGCCCCAACTGGGCCACCCGCTGGGACGCTGATGGAAAACGATGACGCGGAGCGGACGGCTTCGTCGAAACGGTTATTCTATTTTCCTCCGGACGTGGTCCGGACGCTCCGCGACCCTTTCCATCGCCATCGCAGCGAAAGCGCGGGGGTGTGAAGCTGCGTGCGCCAGCGGCGCTCAAAGCCCCGTGAAAAAGCTCGGATCCAGGGCGAAGACGCCGTGGGTCAGGGCGTAGATCGCGTACCACAGGGCCGCATTGGCCACGGTCATGACCAGCACCGACAGGCCCAGCGGCCACTGGCTGGCGCGGCGCTTGGCGCGGCGCGCGTCGAAGGGGGCGGACTGCAGGGACGAGGCCATCTGTGATCTCCGATTAACCATCAACAGGATCGGGATTGAGTCGGTTCCGCACCACTGCGACATTCGCCGCGCGCCGCCTTGTCGCACCCGCGCTTTGCGTCGGCCGCGATCCGGGCCAGGGTAGGGCGCGCGCGCCCGGAGACTGCATGACCGCTCCACACCCCCTTCCTGGCGCCATCGTCCTCGACGGCATCGGCAAGACCTATGACGGCGCGCCGGTGCTGACCGGCGCCAGCCTGTCGATCGCCCGCGGCCAGTTCGTGGCCCTGGTCGGCGGATCGGGGGCGGGCAAGACCACCCTGCTCAAGACCATCAACGCCCTGATCGTCCCGACCACCGGGCGGGTGCTGATCGACGGCGAGGATGTGGCGAGCCAGCCCGGCCCGGCCCTGCGCCGCCGCATCGGCTATGTCTTCCAGGAGGTGGGCCTGTTTCCCCACATGACCGTGGCCCAGAACATCGGGATCACCCCCAGCCTGCTGGACTGGCCGGCCGAGACGATCGCCGCCCGGGTCGACACCCTGCTGGACCTGATCGCCCTACCCCGTGAGGTCGCCGCGCGTCTGCCGGCCGAACTGTCGGGCGGACAGCGTCAGCGGGTCGGCGTGGCCCGGGCCCTGGCCGCCGAGCCGTCGATCCTGCTGATGGATGAGCCGTTCGGCGCGCTGGATCCGGTGACCCGCGTGGCGCTCGCCGAAGATGTCCGGCGTCTGCATGACGCGCTGAACCTGACCACGGTGATGGTCACTCACGATGTCGGCGAGGCCCTGCTGACCGCCGATCGCATCGTGATCATGGCGGCCGGAGAGCGAGGTGGCGAGATCATCGCCGACGACACGCCCGCCGCCCTGCTGTCGGGCGGTCACACCGATCCCCGCGTCGCCGCCCTGATCGACGCCCCGCGCCGTCAGGCCGAGAAGCTGGCGAGGCTCGCTCATGGATGATCGCCTGCATCAGGCCCTGGCCCTGCTGCCCGAGCGGCTGGGCTGGCACGTAGCCCTGTCGGCGGCGGCGCTGGCCCTGGGCCTGCTGATCGCCCTGCCGCTGGGTGTGCTGGCCGCCCGCAATCCCCGCCTGCGCTGGATCGCGCTGGCGGGCGCCGGTCTGATCCAGACCATTCCCAGCCTGGCCCTGCTGGCCCTGTTCTTCCCGCTGCTGCTGCTGCTTTCGGGCCTGTCGGTGAAGCTGACCGGCCATGGCTTTTCGGCCCTGGGCTTCCTGCCGTCGCTGCTGGCCCTGACCCTGTATTCGATGCTGCCGATCCTGAGGAACACGGCGGCGGGGCTGACCGGCGTCGACCCGGCCGTGGTCGAGGCGGCGCGCGGCGTCGGCATGACCGACCGCCAGCGGCTGTGGCGCGTGGAGCTGCCCCTGGCCCTGCCGGTGATCATGGCCGGGGTGCGGACGGCGGCGGTGTGGACCATCGGCGCGGCCACCCTCTCCACCCCGGTCGGCCAGACCTCGCTGGGCGACTACATCTTCTCGGGGCTGCAGACCGAGGACTGGGTGGCGGTGCTGGTCGGCTGCGCGGCCTCCGCCGTGCTGGCCATGGTCGTCGACCAACTGCTGGGCCTGATCGAGAGCGGCGTCGGACGGCGGGTTCGCGGCCGCTGGATCGTCGGCGTGGCCGGTCTGGCCCTTGGCCTCGTCGCAGCGCTCGCCCCCCTGGCCGGCGTGGCGTTGAGCCGGGGTCAGCCCAGCTACGTGATCGGGGCCAAGAACTTCTCCGAGCAATATGTGCTGGCCGAGCTGATGGCGACGCGGGTCGAGGCGGGCGGCGGGCGGGTCGAGCGCAAGATCAATCTCGGTTCGGCGGTGGCCTATCGCGCCCTCGCGGCCGGTGAGATCGACGCCTATGTCGACTATTCCGGCACCCTCTGGGCCAATGTGCTGGGCCGCAAGGACAATCCCGGCCGGCAGGCGGTGCTGGACCAGCTGCGCACGGGCCTGAAGGATCGCGACGGCGTCGTGCTTCTGGCTCCGCTGGGCTTCGAGAACGCCTACGCCCTGGCCATGCGCCGCGACACCGCCGAGCGCCTGGGGATCAGGACCCTGGCCGACCTCGCGGCCAAGGGCGGGGGCCTGACCATGGGCGGCGACCTGGAGTTTTTCTCACGTCCCGAATGGAAGAGCGTCGAGACCGCCTATGGCCTGAGCTTCAGGGCCAAACGCCAGTTCCAGCCCACCTTCATGTACCGCGCCCTGGCCTCGGGCGAGGCCGACGTGATCTCGGCCTTCTCCAGCGACGGGCGGATCGCGGCTGACGATCTAGTGTTGCTCGGCGACCCCAAGGGGGCGTTGCCGCCCTATGACGCGGTGATCCTGATCTCGCCGAAGCGGGCCGGGGACAGACGGCTCGTCTCGGCCCTGGCGCCGCTGGCGGGGAGCATCGACGTCAAGCGGATGCAGGCGGCGAACTACGCGGTGGACCGGGATGCGAACAAGCTCAGCGCGGCGGAGGCGGCGAAGATGCTGGAGGGCAAATAGGACTCTCTCAAGGCCGCTCTCCCCGGCGAAAGCCGGGGCCCAGATCGAACCCGGAGCGGTCGGTGTCTGGGCTAGGGCAGAAGGCGCACTATCCCCAGACGCTCAGGCTGCATCTGGGCCCCGGCCTTCGCCGGGGAGATCGGAATTTAAAGAATCCCCGGCAGATCCAGCCCCTTCTCCCGGGCGCAATCGACGGCGATCTCATACCCCGCGTCGGCATGGCGCATGACCCCGCTGGCAGGGTCGTTCCACAGCACCCGCGCCAGCCGCCTGGCGGCGGCTTCGGTGCCGTCGGCCACGATGACCATGCCAGCGTGCTGCGAGAAGCCCATGCCCACCCCGCCGCCATGGTGCAGCGACACCCAGGTGGCGCCCGAGGCGGTGTTGAGCAGGGCGTTCAGCAGCGGCCAGTCCGACACGGCGTCCGAACCATCGCGCATCGCCTCGGTCTCGCGATTGGGCGAGGCGACCGAACCGCTATCCAGGTGATCGCGGCCGATGACGACGGGGGCCTTCAACTCGCCGCTGGCGACCATCTCATTGAAGGCCAGGCCGAGGCGATGGCGATCGCCCAGGCCCACCCAGCAGATCCGCGCCGGCAGGCCCTGGAACTTGATCCGCTCGGCCGCCATGTCGAGCCAGTTGTGCAGATGCGGATTGTCGGGGATCAGTTCCTTCACCTTGGCGTCGGTGCGGGCGATGTCTTCGGGATCGCCCGACAGCGCCGCCCAGCGGAACGGACCGATCCCCCGGCAGAACAGCGGGCGGATATAGGCCGGCACGAAGCCCGGGAAATCGAAGGCGTTGGTCACGCCTTCCTCCAGCGCCATTTGGCGGATGTTGTTGCCATAGTCGACGGTCGGCACGCCGGCGGCCTGGAAGTCGAGCATGGCCTGGACGTGCACCGCCATCGAGGCGCGGGCGGCGCGGTTGACGCTCTGCGGATCGCGCTCCTTGGCAGCCGCCCACTGCTCCAGCGTCCACCCGGCCGGCAGGTAGCCGTTGATCGGATCGTGGGCGCTGGTCTGGTCGGTCAGCAGGTCGGGGCGGACGCCGCGCTGGAACATCGCCGGCAGCAGCTCGGCGGCGTTGCCCAGCAGGCCGACCGAGATCGGGCTCTTGGCCTCGGCGATCCACGCCAGGGCCTCGTCGAGGTTGTCGGTGGACTTGTCCAGATAGCCGGTGCGCAGCCGCATCTCGATGCGCGACGGCTGGCACTCGATGGCCAGGCACGAGGCGCCGGCCATCACCGCCGCCAGGGGCTGGGCCCCGCCCATGCCGCCCAGGCCTGCTGTCAGCAGCCACTTGCCCGACAGGTCGCCGCCATGGTGCTGGCGGCCCATCTCGACAAAGGTCTCATAGGTGCCCTGCACGATGCCCTGGGCGCCGATATAGATCCACGAGCCGGCGGTCATCTGGCCGTACATGGCCAGGCCCTTGCGATCGAGCTCGTTGAAATGCTCCCAGGTCGCCCAGCGGGGGACGAGGTTGGAATTGGCGATCAGCACCCGGGGGGCGTCGGCATGGGTCTTGAACACCCCGACCGGCTTGCCCGACTGGACCAGCAGGGTCTCGTCGTCCTCCAGCCGCCGCAGGGTCTCGACGATCTTGTCGAAGCTCTCCCAATCTCGCGCCGCCCGGCCGATACCGCCATAGACCACCAGCTCCTCGGGCCGCTCGGCGACGTCGGGGTGCAGGTTGTTCATCAGCATGCGCAGGGGCGCTTCGGTCAGCCACGACTTGGCGGTCAGCTCGGTTCCGGTGGCGGCGCGGATGACGCGGCTGTTGTCGATGCGGGTCATGCAGGGGGTCTCGCAAAGGCGATGCAGGCGGAGAGGACGTCGTTCAGCACCGCGCGCATCGGCGCGGCCTGGTCAGGGCGATAGGGAGCGGGCCAGGTTTCGGGCGTCGGCGCCTGCGCCGGGTCGTCCATATAGCCCCGGCAGGCCAGCTCCATCTGGATGGCGTGGACGCCCTCGGACGGCTGACCGTAATGGCGCGTGGTCCAGCCGCCCTTGAAGCGGCCATTGGTGACGCGGCTCAGACCCGAGGCGTCGCAGGCGGCCTCGACCGACGCCGTCAGGGCCGCGTCGCAGCTGCCGCTGCTGTTGGTGCCGAGGTTGAACTGCGGCAGCGGACCGTCGAACAGGCGCGGCACGAGGGAGCGGATCGAATGGGCCTCGTAGAGCACGACCCGCTTATGGCTTTGCCGCAGCCGGGCGATCTCATCGGTCAGCGCCGCGTGATACGGATCGAAGAAAGCCGTGCGACGACGGGCGATCTCGGTCTCGTCCGGCGCCTGGCCGTCACGATACAGCGGCTCGCCGTCGAAGGTGGTGGTCGGGCAGAGCTCGGTCGTCGTCTGGCCCGGATAGAGCGAGGCCCCGGACGGGTCGCGATTGACGTCGATCACCGTGCGCGAGATCGCCGTGCGGATCACGGTGGCGCCGAGGTCGGTCGCGAAATCATAGAGCCGATCCACCCACCAGTCGGCGTCCTTACGGGCCAGCCAGGGCGAGATGAGGCGGGCCTCGATCTCCGGCGGGATCTCGGTTCCGGTGTGCGGCAGGCTGACGACCAGCGGGGCCTCGCCGCGGTGGACGGTGATCCAGGAGGGCGCTGTCATCCCCAAAACTCCGCTCTCCCCGGCGAAGGCCGGGGCCCAGATCGAACCCCGAGCGGGAGTTGTTCTGGCTGGATCGGAAGGCGCGTCATCCCCAAATGCTCTGGCTGAATCTGGGCCCCGGCCTTCGCCGGGGAGAGCGGGAATTGGGAAAACATCACACCACCCCCGGCAGGTCGCTCGCCGCCGCGATCACCGCGCCGGAGCGGACCAGTCGGTTGGCGGCCTCCATGTCGGGGTGGAAATGCCGGTCGTCTTCCAGATGCGGCACCTGCTTGCGAACCAGTCCGCGCACCGCCTCCAGCACCTCGCTCGACTTCAGCGGCGCATGGAAATCACAGCCCTGGGCCGCCGCCAGCAGCTCGATGCCGATCACCGCCGTGGCGCTCTCGACCATGGCCAGCAGGCGCCGGGCGCCGTGGGCGGCCATCGAGACGTGGTCCTCCTGGTTGGCCGAGGTGGGGATCGAGTCGACGCTGGCCGGATAGGCCTTCTGCTTGTTCTCCGACACCAGGGCGGCGGCGGTGACCTGCGGGATCATGAAGCCGGAGTTGAGGCCCGGCTTGGGCGTCAGGAAGGCCGGCAGGCCCGACAGGGCCGGATCGACCAGCATGGCGATGCGGCGCTCGGCGATCGAGCCGATCTCGCAGACCGCCAGGGCGATCATGTCGGCCGCGAAGGCTACCGGCTCGGCGTGGAAGTTGCCGCCGGACAGGGCCTCGTCGCCGCCCTCCACGTCGCTGGGGAAGATCAGCGGGTTGTCCGACACGCCATTGGCCTCGGTGGCCAGGGTGGTCGCCGCCTGCTTCAGCACGTCCAGCGCCGCGCCCATCACCTGGGGCTGGCAGCGCAGGCAGTAGGGATCCTGGACCCGCTCGTCCTCCTTCAGGTGCGAGGCGCGGATGGCTGATCCGGCCATCAGGCTGCGCAGGGCGGCGGCGGTTTCGATCTGGCCGACATGGCGGCGCAGCAGGTGGATGCGCGGGTCGAACGGCGTGTCCGAACCCTTGGCGGCCTCAGTCGACAGGGCGCCGGTGATCAGGGCCGACTGGAACAGCAGCTCGGCCTCGAACAGGGCGGCCAGGGCGTTGGCGTTGGAGAACTGGGTGCCGTTCAGCAGGGCCAGACCCTCCTTGGGGCCCAGCACCAGCGGCGTCAGGCCGGCGTCGTCCAGGGCCTGGGCGGCGGGAACGCGGACGCCGTCGACGAAGATCTCGCCCACGCCGATCATGGTCGCTGCCATGTGGGCCAGCGGGGCCAGATCGCCCGAGGCCCCGACCGAGCCCTGGCAGGGCACTGCCGGCGTTAGGTTCTGGACCAGCATGGCTTCCAGCAGCTTCACGGTTTCGACCCGCACGCCCGAGGCGCCCTGGGCCAGACTGGCCAGCTTCAGGGCCATCATCAGGCGGATCACGGCAACCGGCGACGGCTCGCCTGTGCCGGCCGCATGCGACAGCACGATGTTGCGCTGCAGCCGTTCGAGGTCCTCGTCGCCGATGCGGACGCTGGCCAGTTTCCCAAAGCCGGTATTGATCCCATAGACCGGCTCGCCCCGAGCCAGGATGCGCTCCACAGCCCGGGCGCTCGCCTCAATCACCGGCCAGGCGTCGTCATGCAGCCGGGCGGCCTCGCCGCGATAGACCTTCTTCCACTCCATCAGGAAGACTTCGCCGGGATGCAGAACAACCATGGTCAATGACCCTTCCAGACGCGGGCATGCAGCGGGTTAAAGCCCATGCGATAGACAAGTTCGGCGGGACGCTCGATGTCCCAGATGGCCAGATCGCAGGCCTTGCCGGCCTGCAGCGTTCCCCGGTCAGCCAGCAGGCCCAGCGCCCGGGCGGCCTCGCGGGTGAAGCCGGTCAGGCACTCTTCAACGGTCATGCGAAACAGGGTGGCGGCCATGTTCATGACCAGCAGCGGCGAGGTCATCGGCGAGGTGCCGGGGTTGCAGTCGGTGGCCAGGGCCATCGGCACCCCGGCCGCGCGCAGGGCCTCGATCGGCGGCAGCTTGTGCTCGCGCGTGAAATAGAAGGCCCCGGGCAGCAGGGTGGCGACCGTGCCGGCGGCGGCCATGGCCTCGACCCCGGTCTGATCCAGATGTTCCAGGTGATCGGCCGATAGGGCCCAGAACTCGGCGGCCAGGGCCGCGCCGTTCTGGTTGGACAGCTGCTCGGCGTGGATCTTGATCTTCAGGCCCCGTTTGTGGGCGGCCTCGAACACCCGCCTTGTCTGGGCCGGGGTGAAGCCGATGCCTTCGCAAAACACATCGACCGCCTCGGCCAGCTTTGCGTCCGCGACGGCGGGGATCATCTGCTTGCAGACCAGGTTGATATAGCCGTCAGGATCACCCTTGAACTCGGGCGGCAGGGCGTGGGCGCCCAGCAGGGTGGTGCGGATATCGATCGAGCGGCAGTCGGCCAGGGCGCGGGCGGCGCGCAGGCACTTCAGCTCGTCGTCCAGCGACAGGCCGTAGCCGGACTTGATCTCAACCGTGGTCACGCCCTCGGCGATCAGGGCGTCCAGGCGGGGCAGGGCGCCGGCGACCAGTTGCTGTTGGGACGCCGCGCGGGTGGCGGTCATGGTCGAGACGATGCCGCCGCCGGCCCGGGCGATCTCCTCATAGGAGGCGCCGGCCAGGCGCAGCTCGAACTCGTGGGCGCGGTCGCCGGCGAAGACCAGATGGGTGTGGGGATCGATCAGGCCGGGGGTGATCCAGCGGCCGTCGCAGTCGATCGTTTCAGCGGCTTCGAAGGCAGGGGCCTCGGCAGCCTCGCCGGCATAGACGATGCGGCCATCACGGGCCGCCACCACGCCGCGCTCGACGAGTCCCAGGCCCTCGCGCGCCGGATCAAGGGTGGCGAGCCGGCAGTTTGTCCACAGTGTGTCGCACTGCATTCCGCCCGCCTCCCTCTCTTGCGGCAGTGTTCAATATGTATAGACATATTAGCAAGCGAGGAGCCCTGTCCAGTGACCGACACGCAGATTCCCGAAGCCCCCATGGACACGGGCGCGACCGTTGTCTGGTGCGAGAGCGCGCTGCTGGCCGACGGCTGGGCGCGAAGTGTCAGGCTGACCCTGTCGGATGGTCGCATCGCCCGCATCGACACTGACGTCCCCGCCGGCGACGCCACCCGCCTGGGCGTGGCCCTGCCGGGGCTTGCCAATGTTCACAGCCACGCCTTCCAGCGGGCCATGGCCGGCCTGGCCGAAGCGCGGGGCGATACCGGCGACAACTTCTGGACCTGGCGGGAGGTGATGTACCGCTTCCTGGGCCGGCTGGGTCCGGACGAGGTTCAGACCATCGCCGCCATGGGCCAGATCGAGATGCTGGAAGGTGGCTTCACCCGCGTGGGCGAGTTCCACTATCTGCATCACGACCCGGCGGGCGGCTTCTATGACGACCCCGCCGAGATGGCCGTGCGCATCGCGGCGGCGGCCAACGAGACGGGCATCGGCCTGACCCTGCTGCCGGTGTTCTACGCCCATTCCAACTTCGGCGGCGCGCCGCCCACGGGTGGGCAGAAGCGCTTCATCCACGACGTCGACGGCTTCGCGCGGCTGGTCGAGCGTTGCCGCCAGATCGTGTCCGACGCGCCCGACGCGGTGGTCGGCATCGCGCCCCACAGCCTGCGTGCGGTGACCGCAGAGGAACTGGACGCCATCCTGCCCCTGGCCGGCGACGGCCCGATCCACATGCATGTGGCCGAGCAGACCAAGGAGGTCGACGACTGCCTGGCCGCCACCGGTCAGCGCCCCGTCCGCTGGCTGATGAACCACACGCCTGTCGACAAGCGCTGGTGCCTGATCCACGCCACCCACATCAACGCCGTGGAGACCGAGCGCCTGGCCAAGAGCGGCGCGGTGGCGGGCCTGTGCCCGGTCACCGAGGCCAATCTGGGTGACGGCGTCTTCCCGACCCACGACTATCTGGCGGCCGGCGGGGCGTTCGGCCTGGGCACCGACTCCAACATCCTGATCGACGCGGCCGAGGAGGTGCGGGCCCTGGAATACGCCCAGCGCCTGACCCGTCGGGCTCGCAACGTGCTGGCCGGCGGACCCCGGCGTTCGACCGGCGGCGAGCTTTGGCGCGGCGCCTGCGCGGGCGGCGCCCAGGCCCTGGGCGCGGGGCGAGGCGGGCTGAAGCGCGGCGCGGCGGCCGACTTCATCACCCTGGACGCCGAGCATCCGGCCCTGATCGGGCGCGAGGGCGACACCCTGATCGACAGCCTGGTCTTCGCCGGCCGCCACGGCGCCATCGACACCGTCTGGCGGCAGGGCCGGCAGGTGGTCGAGGGCGGTCGCCACCATGCCCGCGAGGCGGTGACCACGCGCTATCGCCAGACCCTGAAAGCCCTGCTGGCGTGAGCTCGGTCCCGCTGCACCAGCGCATTCGCGGCGATATCGAGGACCGCATCCGCTCGGGCGAATGGCCGCCGGGCCACCGCGTGCCGTTCGAGACCGAGCTGATGGCCCAGTACGGCTGCGCCCGGATGACGGTCAGCAAGGCGATGGCGGCCCTGGTCGAGGCTGGGCTGATCGTGCGCCGCAAGCGGGCCGGCTCGTTCGTGGCCCGGCCCAGGGTGCATGCCCCGGTGCTCAACATCCCCGACATCCAGTCGGCCATCCTGTCGCGCGGCGAGACCTATGCCTTCCGCCTGCTGTCGAGCCGCACGCGCGGCGCCGAGCGGGGCAACGCCGACGAGCGCGAGTTGGCGGCGGGCGGCAAGTTGCTGGCGCTGGAAGGCGTCCACGACGCCGGCGGCCGGCCCTTCGCTCTGGAACGCCGCCTGATCAGCCTGAAGACCGCGCCGGGCGCCGCGACCGTCGACCTGTCAGCCACGCCGCCCGGCGCCTGGCTGCTGGAACACGTCGCCTGGACCGAGGCCGAGAGCCGGATCAGCGCGGTCAACGCCGACGCCGAGGTCGCCGCTCTGCTCGACCTCGACGAAGGCGCGGCCTGCCTGGTCGTCGACCGCCGCACCTGGCGCGCCGGCGAGCACGTCACCCGTGTGCGGCAGGTCTTCCCCGGCGAGGCTTACGACCTGGTGGCGCGGTTCGGGCCGGGGACTTAGGCGCTCCGCCGGCGCCATGACCGGCCCTGGGTTCCGGATGTCTCGAGCAGGGCGCCCGATCACGCCAGCTTGAACTGCGGTGGCGGCAGGCTCAGCCGGGTGTCGGCCACGGCTTCATCCCGGAAGAACCGGACCAGCAGCCCCTGCACGTCGGGATGGGCCTCGAAGACATTGTGGCCGGCGTTCTCGACGATCACCCGGGACTTGCGCCGGAACTGGGCGGCCACCTCGTCCTGCTCGGGCATCGGTGTGCGGCCGTCCAGCGTCCCGGCGACCAGCAGGGCGGGATGGTCGATGCGGAGCGGCGCCCGGAAGCCTTCGCCGAGGTCCGCGCCCGGGACCGCGCCCAGCAGCTGCGGCATCGGGAAGTTCAGCGCCGCGCCCAGCACGGCGGTCTTGGCTTCGCGTCGCACCAGGGCCAGCCGGGCCGGCGAGATCCCCGAGGCCAGATCCGTGGCCTCGGGCATGCCGGCAATGCCGAGAAGGCCCGCGAATTCGTTCGCGAAGGGCTTCAGCACGTCGGTCTGGCCGGCGTCGAGCGCCAGATAGAGCCCCGGCAGCATGACCAGGGTCTGTGGGTTGGCGATCAGCCCGCCCGTCATCAGCTGAATGGCAAAGCCGCCAATCCGCAAGTCGACCGGCGCGCCGTTCAGCGTGGCGGTCAGGCTGATGGGCGCGGCTTCCAGCTTGGCGTGCACCCGTCGCATCAGGGCCGGCAGGTCGGGGATCGCCGCGCGGACGGCGGGATCGGCGGCCAGCAGGCCATCCACCTGGCGCAGAAGGGCGTCGATCGCCGCCGGCCGCTTCACCGTCTGGTCCTGGCCCTCCAGGCTGGCCAGGGCCACGCGGCTCACACGGTCGCCGTGCCGCTTGAGCATGCTCAGCGCCAGATGCGTGCCATAACTGATGCCCCAGAGGGCGACCTTTTCCGCGCCCAGGTGGCGTCGCAGGTCATCTATGTCGTCGGCGTTCTGTTCGGTGTTGTAGCCCGTCATGGCCACGCCGGCCTTGGTCCAGTCGGCCCAGGCCTCCTGGAAGTCCTGGCGGAAATAGGCGGTCAGCCCGGCCTCCGTGAATTCCGGCAGAGGGCGCGCCGAGGCCGGCCGCTCCGGGATGGCGTTGGACAGGCCCGTGCCCCGCTGGTCGAAGGCGATGACGTCGGCCACCTCACGCAGGGCCATGAAGATCGGAAAGCGCGGTCCGCCCGCCGCCTGCGTCGCCCGGCCGCCCGGTCCGCCCGCCAGGTAGATGATTGGCGGCCCCGGTCTGGCCGCTGTGGAGGCAAAGCGGACATAGCTCAGCCGGATCTTCCGCGAGCCGGGATCGCGGCGATCCTCGGGGACCTCGAAGAAGCCGCGCTCGGCGTCGGTCTCCGCGCCCCGCCAGCCCTTGAAACGGATGGGTCCGGCCTGCGTCGGAGATGTCGCCGCAGCAGAGGACGGGGCAGCAGTCTGGGCGAACGCCAGGGTCGGCAGAACGAGGCCGGCGGCGGCGAGCAGGGCGCGGCGATGGAGCGATGTGTGGGTCATGCCGACAGCTGAGCCGCCCGCAGCGCCGTCCGCCACGCCGCTTCGGTCAATGGCGCCTCCTCCTCGGCGAATGGCGGAGCATCTCGGTCAGCGGCGCCCTAAGAAGGGGGCCATGTGGCGAATCCTGATCCTCACCGTCCTGCTGACCGGTCTCGCGACCCTGGCCCGCGCCCAGGATACAGCCTGGCAGGCCTGCCACGGCGCGCTCGGTCCGAGCGGTCCCGTGCTCAGCGACTGCCGCCCGGTCCAGGATCTTGTCGATCCCCAGGGGCGGGAGCTCTGGGTCCGCTCCACGATCGATGCCCCGAACCTGGCCTTGGGCGACACCCGGCCGCGCGCCCTCTATCTGGCGGGCGTCGCCTCGTCCGAGGCCTGGCTCAACGGTCAGCGCCTGGGCGCCAACGGCCGTCCCGGCGCGACGGCGCGGGACGAGGTCCCCGGGCGCTACCAGGCGATCTTCCCCATCCGCGAGACCACCTGGCGGACCGGGGAGAATGTTCTGGTGCTGCACCTGTCGTCCTTCCATGGCGGCCTGCGGTTCGCCCGCCCGATGAGCGCCATGGGTGTCTGGCCCTATCCGTTTCCGCAGCGCACCGCGCTGCTGGCCGTTACCTTCGTGGCGTCAGGCGCTCTGCTGGCGGCGGCGTTCGGCTTTGGCGTCATCCACGCCCTGCGTCGCACGGGGTCCAGTCTAACGCTGGCCGCCATGGCCGGGGTTGCGGCCGTGCAGGCCATCGTCGAGAGCCTTAGGCCGTTGTTCGACTACCCCTATCCGCTGCACGCCTGGCGGATGAGCGCGATCTGGCTGCTGGCGGCGGCCTTTGCGGTGCTGCTGGTGAGCTATGTCTCCACCCGGTTCCTGCCCAGGGGGCGCGCCCTGATGATCGGCCTGGCCCTGGGTGTGGTCGGCGCCACGGCCCTGCTTCCGGGCTTCGATATCAAGACGGCCTGGGCGCTGATCCTGGGGGTGGCGCTGGCCGCCCTGCCAGCCGCAGCGGGCGTACGTGGCAAACGCTCCGGCGCGCGGCTAACCCTGGCCTATCTGGCGCTGTTCCTCGCCCTGGCCCTCGGGTTCCCCGAATGGCTGGCCGACCTCTCCTTCTTCCTGCTCGCCGCCGGCCTGGTGCTGCCTTTGCTGGTGGTCGAGCTGGTGCGGCTGGGCCGGGACGACCGGGGCCGGGAAGCCGCCCTGACCCGCGCCGCCAGCCGCCCCGACCGCCTGCCCGTGGCCTCGGCGCGTGGCGTCGAGCTGGCGCCGATCGCGGAGATCCTGGCGGTGGTGGGGGCCGATGACTATGTCGAGCTGCGGATGGTCGGCGGCCGCAGCCTGTTGCACGCCGCTCGCCTCGACGGGCTGTCGACCCAGTTGCCGGGCAACTTCCTGCGCATCCACCGCTCGGTGATCGCCAACCTGGCCCACGTGCAGCGCCTGGAGCGCGACGGCGACCGCTGGCGGCTGCACCTGAGCGAGGGCGCGCCCCTGCCTGTCAGCCGTTCGCGCCAGCCAGCTCTGCGCGAGGCGCTGGACGCTCCTCCCCCTGTGGGGACGGTGTCGAGGTAACACGCAACGCGCCATCGGCGTTTTGTCACGACCGGCGGCCAGGCCTCTTCACCGTTCCAATATCCGGTGTTGACGCTCAGCTGCGCTTTCTCAGAGCTCGGCTGAAAACCTCGCCGCTTTCGACAAAGCCCGTGGCCAGACAAAATGTGCGCAGGTCTCCGGGCTCAATCGGCGGGTGAAGCACAAGCTCGCCGCACCCCGCAGAGCGGGCGGCCTGGGAGGCGGCCTTGAGAAGCAGCCGCGCGACCCCGTTTCGACGCCGGTCTGGATCGACGAAGAGGGTGGAGATCCACCCCACCTTCAGGTCGGCCGTGAGCACCGAATGCCAATGCGCCGCGATGACGCCCGAGGGCGGGCCCCATTCGTCGGCGATGAGCAGGACGCCGGGTTGGTCCTGAATGGCCCTGAGGCGCCGGGCAAGTTGCTCCCGGGCAAAGGTTGGGCCTGCGGCTTTGAGCAGGTCGGCCAATCCGTCCACGTCGCCGCTGTCGGCGGTTCGAATGGACAGGCCATGGCGGCTCGACATGGCGGTTTGCCCCTCAGGCGAGGCGGTCGATCAGGAAACGCGCGCCGAGCTGGAGGCCGGGTTCATCGATGCTGTGGCCAAGACCAGGCGAAACGTGGGCGGCGACATCGAAGTCCAGGCCTTTGAGCTGGAGCTGGGCGTGATGCAGCGCTTCGACGGGCAGGACGTCGTCGCGGTCGCCGTGGACGAGGAGAATGGGCGGCTTGGTCACGACTTCAGCGGCCAGGGCGTCTGGGTCGGCCAGCATGCCGGAGAAGCCGATGACGCCGGCCAGGGCCTTGGCCCGGCGCGGTCCGACATGCAGCGCCATCATCGAGCCCTGGCTGAACCCGACCAGGGCAAGCCTGTCTTCGCTAAGGCCATGGGCGGCGAGCTGGGCGTCGATATAGCCGTTCAGGGCCGGGGCCGAGACGCGGACGCCCGCCGCGCGCGCCGCCGGCGTCAGGCTGGTCAGGGGCCACCATTGCCGGCCATAGGGAACGCCATCGCAGGGCTGAGGCGCGTCGGGCGCGAGGAACAGCGTGTCGGGCAAGGCCTTGGCCCAGTAGGGCGCCAGGTCGATCAGGTCCGCGCCGTTCGATCCGTAGCCGTGCAGGAAGATCACCAGGGATTTGGCCGGGCCGCCCGAGATGGGCGCCGCGCGGGGACCGTCGAGCGTGGGGATCTGGGTCATGGCGGTTCCTGGTCGGGTCGGTTCGGCTGGGGCGATCCTTATAGCCGCGCGGACGCGGCGGCGTCGCGCGCCAAGACTTGACCGGGGCGTTGTCAGGATCGCTTTGCGGCTTTCGGATTGGTCTTCAGCATCATCAGATAGCCCGCGATCCCCATTTCATCGACGTGGGCGCACCATCTCGGAGATCATCCGTGGTGCTCACGGCAACCGAGGGCAAAACCCCCGGTTGCCGCAGCAGGACCCTTAGGCCTTGGGCAGGAGCACGGCGTCGATCACGTGGATGACGCCATTGGTGCAGGCGATATCGGCAGTCACAACCTTGGCGCCATTGACCGTCACGCCATCGGCGCCGTCGACGTGCACGGTTGCGCCACCGGCGGTCACCGCATCCATCACCTTGCCCGTGACGTCCGCAGCCATGACCTGGCCGGGCAGGACGTGGAGCAGCAGGATCGCCGTCAGCTTGTCCTTGTTCTCGGGCTTGACGAGGTCTTCGACCGTGCCGGCCGGCAGCGCAGCAAACGCTTCATCCGACGGGGCGAAGACCGTGAACGGGCCGGCGCTCTTCAGCGTATCGACCAGACCGGCGGCCGTGACTGCGGCGACCAGCGTCGTGAAGGCGCCGGCGGCAACGGCGGTATCGACGATATCGTGCGTCTGATCAGTCATGTTGGGTTCCTTTGGAACGATCGGCATTGGGGAGGGAAAAGCGATCTTCAGCGACACAAGGCGCGCCGCAGATCGGAGGTAGGCAAGCGCTTGCATCGATATGACGCGAGCGTGTCGCCACCGCGGAGCGCAAGTCCCACAGATCCCCGCAGCGGCCCATACGGGCTTTGGGCCATCTGGTAACCGCGGCAATCCGCCATCACGATCGGGCGTCCTGCGAACAGGCGCCTCATCGTGCCCCATGGGCAATCCGGCCATCGCCAGATGCGATGGGAGATGATGTTGGCCGCCTCTTCGTCCTGACCCCATCATCGCCCAGGAGAGATTGCCGTGAAGATCAAGGACAGGCCGGAGTTTCGGAGCAAGGCCGCAGTACTGACGTTCGGGCCCGATGTGCCGGTAACCGAGGCTGTCGCCGTGATGAGCGAGCGCAACTACGGGGCTGCGGTCATCGTCGGCCCCGACCGCAAACCGCTCGGTATCGTGACGGAACGCGATTTCATGCGCCGTCTGCTCAACAAGCGGATGAACCCGGACGAGACGACCCTCTCCCAGATCATGACGACGGATCTGAAGATGGCCAGGGCCGATGACGACCTTCTCGACTGGCTCCGCATCATGTCCAACGAGAGATTTCGCCACCTGCCGGTGGTCGACGACCAGGGCGTAATCATCAGTATGATGAGCCAGGGCGACTTCGTGAGCTACACTTGGCCAGAACTGATGGGGCGACTGAAAGAACAGGCCCGGGCCACGTTCAATGTCAGTCCCTCGCTGGTGATGATTATCGCCTGTGTCGCCATCTTCGCAGCCTGGTCCGTGACGATCTTCGCGCAACTTCGCTGATTGACCGGGACGATCGGAGCAAGACAGGCCTGCCACCCGTGGGGTGGCAGGCCTGTCTTGATCAGCGCACGGCCGCAGCACGCACCCTTCGCTCCAGCCAATGCGACAATAGCAGGTGCGGGGCGGCGACGGCGGCGAGCAGCTGAAAGGCTTGCGACGTCAAGTTTGCGTCGACCCTGAACGGGAATAGCACCTGCAGCGCCAGCCACCCCACGATCGTGGCGCCTGACAGCAAACCGCCTGTCGCGATCCAGCGCGACCGTGACATGTCGCAGAGTATGCCGCGCGCCTTATCCAGGTGCAGTGGCGAGTGCAGGAACACAAAAAACAGGGCGAAGCCAATCACGGGCGGGACGACCGCGAGCACGACGAGGCAGAGCGTCATCGCTGTAGCCCACGTCCGGGACCCGCTTAGCCAGGCTGCTGCGATGCCGACGGCGGTGACAAGCAATGTCACGGGCGCGGCTGCAGAAATGACGCGGACCAATAGCGTCGCTCGCTCATCGCTCATCGCGACAAACAGGGCCGCCACCGCCGCCGGATGGCTGATGGTCGGCACGGTGATCACCGCCGCCCCCGCCGCGATGCGCAGCAGCGGGGCTTCAAGCATTTGCCAATCCTCGCCGAAATGCACAGCCGAGATCGACAGGAACAGGACCAGCGCAAATAGGGGCAGCGTCATCCACAGCAGCGCCATGGCGACGGTGATGGCGACGTAGCCGCCGATCACGAGCACCAGCACGCCCCGCCCCGGCGCGATGGCTCTGCGCAGCAAGGCGATATCGTAGGCGCCGTGTGGCAGGCCGCCGCCCAGGAACAGGGCCGTGGCGGCCGTAACCGCCATCGACTGTCCCAGCGGAGCGTCCAGCAAGGCAGCCAGCAGCAGTGCGACTGCGACTGGCCAGAAGACCGGAAGCACCCGGTTGCAACGTCCCAAGGGCGCGTGGCAACCGGGTGCAGTTGGGGCTAACCCAATCCCTTTCATGGGATTAGGCGGCGTAGGCCTTGCCGCCATCGGTGTCGGACTCCGACTTCCGGACCGCGATCAGGAAGATGAGGATGCCGATGCCGGCCTTGGCGACCAGGTCAGCGATCGTGTAGCCGACCTGAATGGTCGTCTCGACGGCGCCGCCGGTCAGGCCCATGAACGGCGCGAAGAAGACGATCGGATAGAAGCCCCATGACGCAACCGTCACCAGGCGCGCCGTGCGGATCAGACCTTGCGCGGCGGCCGGCTGCTCCTTGATCGACTTGCCCAGCCCAACGAACAGCTGGAAGACGATGTAGAGGAACGGCGCCATGGACAGCGAGCCCCACAAGGCGCGCGTCGCCAGATCGGTGGCGATTTCACCGGGATAGCCCAGCACGATCATCAGCGCCGCGGCCAGCCCGAGGGAGACCGACTTCGACGTGGTTTCCGCCCGCGACAGGCGCATCACCAGGATCAGTTCGATGAGCAGCAGGGGAACCGTCAGCAGCCAGTCGACATAGCGATAGGCGTCATTGAAGGCGATGCCGGTCGCCGTCACCACGCCGTCCTTGAACGTGTAGGCGTCGTGCCAGCTCTCGAAGATGCGGAAATAGTGATAGGCCGCGATGGCGGTGACAACGCCCGAGATGGTCAGGGCGGTGCGATAGGCCGACGCGACTTGTGACCGGCTAAGCCACAAGAAGATCGTGGCGGCGGCCATCGCCGCAAAGGCGAATGAAAACGCGTTGTAGATCAGCTCGTATTGGAAGGGTGTAACAGTATCCATTGAAGTCTCCGTCGCAGTTGTCCGCAGCGCGAGTGCGCCGGGCAGGGGTGTTGCGGAGGTCGCACGATCTTAGTGAGACGATCTTCGGGCCCCCGAAGCGTCGTGACAGCGGCATTACTGGAAACATGAATGCCGACCGCGCGCGCAAAACTTGGAGCGCGCAGCCATGCCGCTATGACAACCTGGATGGGATAGGCTGCGGTCAAGTTTTCGGCGATACGGACCTTCTGCCGTATCGGCGACAATGACGGTCTAGAGGCCGGCCTCGACGGCGAGGCGGATCAGGTCGGCTGTCGTATGCAGCCCCAGCCGGTTCATCAGGATGGCGCGGTGCATCTTGACGGTCTTCTCGGCCAGATTCAGGTGGGCCGCGATCTGCTTGTTCAGCAGCCCGTTGGCGACCAGCTTGAGCACCTGGCCTTGCCTCGGCGACAGCGACTTCACCATTTCCGCAGCCCGGATCCGGCGCATGCTCGAAGGCGCCGCCGCATCGGCGTCGATTTCGACCTGAGAGCCGAGGAAATACAGCAAGGCGTCTTCCTCGTCGTAGATCGGCGCGACAAGGACGGCGTTGCGAAAGGGTTGGCCGTTGCGCTTGTAGTTCAGGATCTCGACGAGCACGGGACGATGTTCGCGCACCCCGCGACGGATTTCCTCGGTCAGCCACGGCTCGGTCGCCGGTCCCGACAGGAAACGGCAGTTGCGCCCCACCACCTCCTCGGGCGGATAGCCCGTGAGCTCGCAAAAGGCTTCGTTGCAGGCGATGATCGGATTGTCGGGCAGTCGCGGGTCGCTGATCACCGAAGGGATCGGGCTATCCGTCACAAGCCGCATATGGCGGCCGTCAGCGATACAGACATTGGCGTCTATCGCCAGATCAGTGCCTGTTCTGTTCATCCGGGAGACCATGCCAGATGCAGAACGCTCTTACACCCGTTTTGATGCCACGCCCCAAATCCTGGCAGTGTCGCTTCTGTCCGGGCGTGGCCGTCATGCGCTAAGCATGCCGCGCTGAGAAAAGGTCAATAAAATTCGGTAGTTAAAGACTGACATGCCTTGCATGAACAGATCTGGGGAGAGCGTTTTGGCTCGTGACCTTGCCCCAAGCTTGGACCAGGTCGGGCCGGGATTTTGGCCAGCTTCGTCAAGCGGCCGAACAACCCGAGAACTCTGGGAAATCCGTCCTGGTGGTTGGAGGCGGGATCGAACCGCCGACCTGTGGGTTATGAATCCACCGCTCTAACCATCTGAGCTACCCAACCGCACCAGGACGGGAGCGGGGCTTATAGTCGAGAAGCGCGCGCGATTTCAAGCGACCCCGTTCAGGCCACGATCGACGCCGCCTTCGCGCCCAGCGCCGCGACCAGGTCGGCGGGCGCAAGACGGATCTGCAGGCCGCGCTGGCCGCCGTTCACGAACACATAGGGCTGGGCCAGGGCGGCTTCTTCCACCGCCGTGGGCAGGCGCTTCTTCTGGCCGAAGGGACTGACGCCGCCGACCTTGTAGCCGGTGATCCGCTCGGCGTCGGGGACGGGCATCATCGCCGCCGACTTGCCGCCCAACGCGGCGGCCAGCTTCTTCATGCTGACCTCCTTGTCCGACGGCAGCACCACGCAGGCCGGCTTGCCGTCGAGCAGCACCACCAGCGTCTTGAGCACCCGGGCGGGATCTTCCCCCAGGGCTTCGGCGGCCTGCAGACCCACCCGTTCCGAGCCCGGATCATAGTCATAGGTCGCCAGCTCGAAGACGACTCCGGTCTTGGCCAGGGCTAGGGTGGCGGGTGTGCTTCTGGACATGCGGCAGGTGATATCCCATGTGTCCGCAGGTGTGGAGCCGGGCGCGCGCCGTCTGGGCCTCAAACCGGAGACGTGATCGTTATGCAGGCCCTCGACCGCCGCCAGATGCTCGCCGCCGCGACGGGAGCGGGTCTTGGCGCGTTGCTGCCGGCCTGGGCGCGGGCCGGAACCGGCAAGACGCCTGAGGTGCTGAGCGGCGAGGATATCCGCCTGACCATCGGCCATGCGCCCATGACGGTCGACGGCAAGACGGGCCACGCCATGGCCGTCAACGGAACCGTGCCGGGGCCGCTGATCCGTCTGAAGGAAGGCCAGAACGTCCGGCTGTCGGTGACCAATGCGCTCTCCGAGGACACCTCGATCCACTGGCATGGCCTGCTGGTGCCGTTCCAGATGGACGGCGTGCCGGGCGTCAGCTTTCCCGGGATCCGGCCGGGCGAGACCTTTGTCTATGAGTTCAAGGTCCGGCAGGCGGGGACCTACTGGTATCACAGCCATTCGGGCATGCAGGAGCAAGAGGGGGTCTATGGCCCCATCGTCATCGATCCTGTGGCGTCCGATCCTGTGGCCTACGACCGCGAGCACGTGGTGGTGCTGTCGGACTACAGTTTCCTGCATCCGCACCAGCTGATGCGAAAGCTGAAGGCTCACGCCGGCTATTTCAATGACCGCAAGCAGACGGTGGCGGGCCTGCTGGCCGGCCGCGACCAGTCGCTGAAGGACCGCGTCGAATGGTCGAAGATGCGGATGGACCCGACCGACATCCTGGACGTCACGGGCTCGGTCTATCGCTACCTGATCAATGGCCAGGGTTCGGCGGATAACTGGACAGGACTGTTCGCGCCCGGCGAGCGGGTGCGGCTGCGCTTCATCAACGCCGGAGCGATGACGATCTTCAATGTCCGCATCCCGGGTCTGTCGATGAGCGTGGTCCAGGCCGATGGTCAGAACGTGCGGCCCGTGAGCGTCGAGGAGTTCCAGATCTCGCCGGCCGAGACCTATGACGTGACCGTGCAGCCGACGGAGGATCGCGCCTTCACCCTGGTGGCCGAGGCTTCGGACCGCTCGGGGATGGCGCGCGGGACCTTGGCCCCCCGGCCAGGCCTGAGCGCGCCGGTCCCGCCGCTGCGCGAGCGGCCGCTGGCGACGATGAAGGACATGGGCATGGACATGTCCGCCCACGCCGGCCACGACATGTCGGGGATGAGCATGGACATGCGCGACGGCGCCAATGCGCCGGGCGTAAAGCTCAGCCCGGGTGTCCAGACCATCTCGCCGATGCCGATGGACCGCCTGGGCGAGCCGCCGCAAGGTCTCGAAGACGTCGGCCACAAGGTGCTGCTCTATACCGATCTTGTTTCGCTGGACCCCAATCCCGATCCGCGCCCGCCCGGCCGTACGGTCGAGATCCACCTGACCGGCAATATGGAGCGCTTCATGTGGGCCTTTGACGGCGAGGCGTTCGGCCCGCTGAAGACGCCCATCGCCTTCCAGCGCGACGAGCGGGTGCGGGTGCTGCTGGTCAATGACAGCATGATGGCCCACCCAATCCATCTGCACGGCCATTTCTTCGAGGTCGTAAACGGCCACGAGGGGCGCCAGCCGCGCAAGCACACGGTCAATGTCGCCCCCGGCGGCAAGGTGGCCTTCGACCTGACCGCCGACGAGCCCGGCGACTGGGCCTTCCACTGCCACATGCTGATGCACATGCATGCGGGGATGTTCAACGTCGTCACCGTGCGGCCGCTCGACGGAGCCCCGGCATGAGCGCGCCGCTCCTGATGGCCCTGGCCTTGATGCAGCACGAGCATCACCAGATGACGCCGCCGCCTGCGCCGGTTCAGCAGGCCGCGCCGGTCGATCCGCATGCGGGTCACGACATGTCAAAGATGGTCGACCCTCACGCGGGCCACGACATGTCGAAGATGGCTGATCCGCACGCGGGTCACGACATGTCAAAGATGGTCGACCCTCACGCGGGCCACGACATGTCGAAGATGGCTGATCCGCACGCGGGTCACGACATGACAAAGATGGCCGACCCTCATGCGGGCCACAATATGTCGAGCATGGCCCCGCCGGCCGTCGCCGCCATCGCCCCGCCGCCCCCCACCGACCACGCCGCCGAGCGCTTCTTCGACCCCGCCCGGATGGCCTCGGCCCGGGCGGTGCTGCGCCAGGAGCATGGCGGGGGACGCTACTGGATGGTGCTGGCCGACCAGGCCGAGCGCCGCTCTAGCCAGGGCCCTGACGCCACGGCCTTCGAGGGCGAGGGCTGGTTTGGCGACGACTTCGGCAGGTGGGCGGTCAAGGCGCGCGGCGAGCATGTCGACGGCCACGGCTGGGAGAGCGCCGAGCTGCAGGCCCTGCGCGCCCGGCCGATCGGTCCCTATTTCGATCTCGAGGCCGGCCTGCGTGTGGATGTTGAGCCGAAGGGCCGCGCCTACGCCACCCTGGGCGTCGAGGGTGTCGCGCCCTATTGGATCGAAACCCGGGCGGCGGCCTTCCTGTCGGATCGCGGCGACCTGTCGGCCCGGATCGAAGCCTCGCACGACCTGCGCCTGACCACGCGCCTGATCCTGCAGTCGAAGGTCGAGACCAGCCTGGCCGGGGATGGGAGCGACGCCGAACTGGGCCTGCGCCTGCGCTACGAGATCCGCCGTGAGTTCGCGCCCTATATCGGGGTGCTGCGCCATCGCACCTTCGGCGACGCCGCTGATCTGGCCCGCGCGGCCGGCGACCGGACGGGTCAGACCAGCGTGGTGTTCGGCGTCAGGGCCTGGTTCTAGCGTTTTGTGAGCCCCTTGCCGCAACGGCATGGCTTTACCTGCGCGTAAAGACACCCCAACATCTGTTTGACCTGATCGGAAGCGGTGGATTCACACGCCGCGCGACGGGCCAAAGGGAGATCAGGGCGTATGTCAGCCATCGACTTTGACCGCATGCCAACCCTGGGCGACGTCGCCCGCTATCATGCGGAGGCCCGGCCCGACGCCGTGGCCCTCAGCTTCGAGGGGCGCGACACCACCTTCGCCGAATTTGACCGCAAGACCAGCCAGGTCGCCAACGCCCTGCTGGCCGCCGGCCTGAAGACCGGCGACCGGATCGCCTATGTCGGCAAGAACAGCGACCTCTATTTCGAGCTGCTGTTCGGCGCGGCCAAGGCTGGCGTGGTCACCGCGCCCATCGGCTGGCGACTGGCCCCGCCGGAGGTCGCCTATATCGTCGGCGACAGCGACGCCAAGCTGGTTTTCGTCGGCCCCGAACTGGTCGACCAGATCGAGAGCGTCGCCGCCGAACTGACCTGGCGACCCGAGGTGGTGGTCATGGAACCCGTGGCGGGCGACGCCCACCGCACGTTCGAGGCCTGGCGCGACGCCCAGCCGGACACCGATCCCAAGGTCGCCATCAAGACCTCCGATATCGCCATCCAGCTCTATACCTCGGGCACCACGGGGCGTCCCAAGGGCGCCATGCTGACCCATGACAACCTGCTGTCCATGCGCAAGCTGGCCGCCGAGAACCCGTTGGCCTGGAACCAGTGGGGGCCCGAGGATGTCAGCCTGGTGGCCATGCCCGTGTCGCATATCGGCGGCACCGGTTGGGGTCTGGTGGGCCTGCTGAACGGCGCCAAGGGCGTGGTGGCGCGCGAGTTCGATCCATTCAAGGTGCTGGACTATATCGAGCACGACCGGATCTCGAAGATGTTCATGGTGCCGGCCGCCCTGCAGATCGTGGTGCGCCAGCCCCGGGCCCGCGAGGTCGACTATTCGCGCCTGTCCCACATCCTGTACGGCGCCGCGCCCATCCCGCTGGACCTGCTGCGCGAGTGCATGGAGGTGTTCGGCTGCGGCTTCGTTCAGCAGTACGGCATGACCGAGACCACCGGCACGGTCGTCTATCTGCCGCCCGAGGATCATGACCCGGCCGGCAATGCGCGCATGCGCTCGGCCGGCCTGCCGATGCCAGGGGTCGAGCTGAAAGTCATGGACGAGGCCGGCGCCAGCCTGCCGCCCAACACCGTGGGCGAGGTGGCCGTGCGCTCCAGCGCCAACATGGCCGGCTACTGGAAGCTGGACCAGGCCACCGCCGCCACCATCGACGCCGACGGCTGGCTGCGCACCGGCGACGCTGGCTATCTGGACGAGGACGGCTATCTGTTCATCCACGACCGGGTGAAGGACATGATCATCTCGGGCGGCGAAAACATCTATCCGGCCGAGGTCGAGAGCGCCGTCTATGGCCATCCGCATGTGGCCGAGGTGGCGGTGATCGGCGTGCCCGATGACAAGTGGGGCGAGGCGGTCAAGGCGGTGGTGGCCCTCAAGCCCGGCGCGCCGCGCGATCCCGACAGCATCATCGCCTTTGCCCGCACGCGGATCGCCGCGTTCAAGGCGCCCAAGACCATCGACTTCATCGACGTCCTGCCGCGCAATCCGTCAGGCAAGATCCTGCGCCGGGAACTGCGCTCGCCGTACTGGGAGGGGCGGACGCGGCAGGTGAACTAGGCGGCCGACGCTGCTGGCCCCCTCCTGACCGCTACGCGGTCGTCCTCCCCCGGAGGGGGAAGACGCTCTCATCTTCCCCCTCCGGGGGAGGAGCGCCGAAGGCGCGGAGGGGGCCAGTCGCGCCGACCTACTCGATAAACGCCTCGACCAGCTCCCGCGTGCCGACCAGAAAAGCATCCGCCACCAGGGCCAGCGGCCGCACGTCGGCTTCCGACTTGCCCGCCCGGATCAGCTCGCCGAACCGCCCATACAGCCCCGGATATTCCGCCTCGGCGGCCTGGACCACCGGCTGGCCGTCGATTTCGATGATGGCCCCGCCACTCGACAGGCGCAGGGTCCCCTCGTCGGCGACCACCGTGATGTCCCAGGTCTGGGGGCCGGTCTGCAGGAAGTCGAAGTCGGCGGTGATCCTGACGCCCTCGATGTCGGTCATGGCCAGGTGCGCCGCGGCCGGCGACTGGACGTTTTCCGGAACCTGAAGCCGCGCGTCGGTGACGAACACTTCGCGGGGCATGATCTCGGTCAGGATCGACAGGGCGTTGATGCCCGGATCAAAGACGCCCAGGCCGCCGGCTTCCCAGATCCAGGTCTGGCCGGGGTGCCAGCGGCGTACGTCCTCGCGCCACTGGATGTCGACGTTGCGGATCGTGCGGGCGGCCAGCCACGCCTTGGCGGCAGGAACCCCGGCGGCGAAGCGCGAGTGCCAGCTGGCGAACAGGGTCACGCCCTGCTCGGCGGCCAGGACGGAAAGGTCGCCGACCTCGCCCACGGTCGCGCCGGGCGGCTTTTCCAGGAAGACGTGCTTGCCGGCCCGCAGCGCCGTCAGCGCCGTCTCGCGCCGCACCTGGGGCGGGGTGCACAGGGCGACGGCGTCCAGTTCGATACCGCTCTGAAGCATCTCCTCCAGCGTCTCGAAGGCCGGGACGCCCACGTCCGGCCGGCTGCGGCTGGCCACGGCGACCAGCTTCAGGCCCGGATCGGCCGCTATGGCGGGGATGTGCTGATCCCGCGCGATCTTGCCGACCCCGACGATCCCGACCCTGATGATGCTCACGCCGCAGCTCCCTGAACTCTCTGCCGATCTATTATCGTACAAATGGGACGCGCCAAGCGATTTCATGACGGCGCACCGCTGGCATCCTCGCCGTTCACCGGGGCGAGAGCTACGACCCGCGCGCCGGGCCGGTTGTCGGCGGCGTCAGATCTGATGTCGGGGAGGGGAGCCGGCCGGGGATATAAAAGCATCCCCGGCCAGCGGGTACCGACGGTGGGGACCTATCGATAACTCAGCTTTGATGTGGGTCGGCGTTCAGGGCAAGGCCATGGCGAATATGTCGCAGGGGACGTTCTGAAGGCCCCGGCCATCGCCGCGGGCCCCCTCCTGACCGCTATCGCGGTCGTCCTCCCCCTTGTCAGGGGGAAGATGAAACGCGCCGACCTCATCTTCCCCCTCCGGGGGAAGACGGCTGCGAAGCAGCCCGTAGGGGGCAAGTGTGGGGATAGAGGGCAGTCTGTCCCCGTACTTTCCCGAACAAAACCCAGCCCAATCAACCGCTTGTAAAATAGTTGATCGCGCCAATCCTCGGAGCTCAATCCTCCCGTATTCTTGAGCTGTCCCCGTCGCAAGGGGAGGGCGTTTGGTACCGGCCCAAAGCGGCGATGGGGATGGAGCTGAGCGGGGCCGCGACGCCCTGGAAGGCGGGTCGAGGTGTGCGGGCTGTCTCAGAAGGACGGACCAAACGCTGAGTGGCTCGTCGGCCGGGTGAACGCGGGTCGAAGAGGGCGAGGGATCGTAAACCCGCCTATCGCGCATCGTCGGCGTCGAGACGGTTAGCCGATCGACGGGATGCGCGCCCGTACGGGGGCTCTTGGGTATCAGAGCTGAAACACGCTCGCTTGGCCCAATCCTCACGCAAGAACAGCTTCTGCGAAGCGGACAGGTCGAGCCGAAACGCACAAAACACATCACGGTCATCCGGGTTCGTCCCGGCCGCTTCGCGCCTCCCCAACCCACTTGCAGCCGATTTCGGCGCGAGGCTGAGAGCCCGTGTCCGCCAGACTTGCCCCCTACGGGTCGCTTCGCGACCGTCTTCCCCCGCAGGGGGAAGATGAACCGCGCCGACCTCGTCTTCCCCCTACGGGGGAGGACGACCTGCGCAGCAGGTCAGGAGGGGGCAAGTGACGCCGCCTATTTCGCCAGCGGCGAGACCGGCAGGGCCCGGGCCTTGAGCGATACGGTCGAGGTCAGCGACTGGGCGCGCGAGGAGGCCCCGACCGAGACCGCATAGTCGCCCGCCGCGATCGACCAGCCGTTGGCCTTGCCGTCCCAGGTCGACAGCAGGCGCGGATCGACCGTCACCGTCACCGAGGTGCTGGCGCCGGGCGCGAGCTCGACTTTTTTGAAGCCGCCCAGACGCTGGGGCGCTTCCCAAGACGCCTCATTGGCGCCGGCCTTGGGCGCGACATAGACCTGCGGCACGTCCTTGCCGGTCCGCGCGCCGACATTCCGGACGTCGAAGCTGACGGTCAGAACGCCGTTGGCGTCAGACGCCTTGAGGTTCGAATAGGCGAACTGCGTGTAGGACAGGCCATAGCCGAACGGGAACAGCGGCTCGTGCTTCTTGAGGTCGAACCACTTGTACCCGACCGCCGCGCCTTCGATCCGGTAGTCGACGTCGAACAGGACGTCGGGCGTCTTGGGATCGCCATCCAGCTTGGGACGGGGCAGTTGGGTGACGTCCTTGGGGAAGGTCACGGGCAGGCGGCCCGAGGCGTCGACTTCGCCGGTCAGGACGCGGGCGATGGCCTCGCCGCCATTGGTGCCCGGGAACCAGGCCTGCAGCACGGCGCCCACCTCGTTCAGCCAGGGCATGACCACGGGGCCGCCGGTCTCCAGCACGACCACCGTTTTGGCGTTGGCCTTGGCGACGGCGGCGATGGTGGCGTCCTGGTTGTTGGGCAGATTCAGGGTCCAGACGTCTTCCGACTCGGTGGTCCACTGGTCGGCAAAGACGATAGCCAGGTCGCTGGCGGCGGCCAGCTTGGCGGCGGCGGCCGGGTCCTTGCCGTCGGCGAAGGTGATCCTGGCGTTCGGGAAGCGGGCCTGCAGCGCCTTCAGCGGCGAGGAGGGGTAGTAGATCACCGGGCCAGGCCAGGTGGCGGGCAAGAGGCCCTGCACGGCGCGACCGCCGGCCGGATAGACCTGCGAGGAACCGCCGCCCGACAGCACGCCGACATCAGCATGGGCGCCGATCACGGCGATGGTCTTCGCGGTTTTGGCCAGGGGCAGCAGGCCGCCCTCGTTCTTCAGCAGGACCATGCCTTCCTCGGCGTCGGCCTGGCTGACCAGACCGTTGGCCTTCAGGTCGATGGGCGCGATCCTGACCGGATGATCGACCGCGCCGCTGGCGAACAGGGCGCGGGTGATGCGGCGGGCCATGTCGTCCAGCCGCGCGCCGCTGACGGCGCCGCTTGCCAGGTCGGCCTTCAGGACCGAGCCCAGGAAGTTCTGCTTGTCGAAAGCGTCGCCGGCCGACTGCTGGTCGAGGCCCGCATTGACCGCCTTGGCGCCGGAATGCACCGCGCCCCAGTCGCTCATCACATAGCCCTTGTAGCCCCAGTCCTTCTTCAGGACCGTGTTGAGCAGCCAGTCGCTCTCGCAGGCATAGACGCTGTTGACGCGGTTATAGGCGCACATCACCGACTGCGGGTCGGACTGTTCGATGGCGAACTGGAAGGCCAGCAGGTCCGACATCCGGGCCGAGGTCTCGTCGATCGTGGCGCTGAGGACGAAGCGGCCGGTCTCCTGATTGTTCAGGGCGTAGTGCTTGATCGTCGAGACGATGTTGTTGGACTGGATGCCCTTGATCTGGGCGGCCACCATCGTGCCGGCCAGCAGCGGATCCTCGCCGCCATATTCGAAGTTGCGGCCGTTGCGGGGTTCGCGAACCAGATTGACGCCGCCGGCCAGCATGACGTTGAAGCCGGAATTGCGGGCCTCGGACCCGATCATCGCGCCGCCCTTGAAGGCCAGGTCGGGGTTCCAGGTGGCGGTTGTGGCCATACCCGAGGGCAGGGCGGTGCGTTCGCGGAATTCCTTGGCGCTGCCCTGGGTTGCGACGCCGATGCCGGCGTCGGTCTCCCACTGCTCGGGGATGCCCAGGCGCGGGATGCCCTTCACGTAACCGGCCGAGCCGGGCAGGGAGCCTTCGATGCGCGTGTACTTGGGCTTCATGTCGGCGCCGAAATAGCCGAACACCAGGGTCAGTTTCTCGTCCTGGGTCATGGCCTTGACGACCAGGTCGGCCCGGGCGTCGGGATCAAGCTTGGAGTTCAGCCAGGGCTGGGCGGCGGTGCTCGCCGGAGTCGCCGTCTGGGCCTGGGCGTTCAGCGCCGTCGCGGACGCGCCGATCATCAGCGCCAGGGCCAGGCCCTGGAATGTCTGCCGGTTCATGTTTCCTCCGTACTCGTTTGTCTGGGCCACCGGCCGTTATCGGCTCGGCGGCGAAGGGGTCAGGTCTTTCGCTTCGGCGGCCCGCCGCTGCGGGCGGGGCCTGTCGATTCGCGGACGATCAGGCTGTGCTGGGCCAGGAACGGCGCGGCGGCCTTGCCGGCGAGCTCGTTGGCGTTCCACGCGCGGAAGGTCTGCAGGGCTCGCAGCGCCATCTGTTCGAAGGGCTGGCGAATGGTGGTCAGGGTGGGCCAGATCACGGCGGCGATCGGCGCGTCGTCGAAGCCGACCACCGAGAGATCGTCTGGAATGCGCAGTCCGCGACGCTGGGCCTCCATGCAGGTGGCGGCGGCCATGTCGTCATTGGCGGCGAAGATCGCAGTCGGCGGCTCGTCGATGTCCAGCAGCACCCTGGCCGCCTCCGCGCCGGTCTTGAAGGTGAACTCGCCGTCGGCGATCAGCTCCGGCGCGGGGCGCGGCAGGCCCCGGGCGGCATAGGCCTCGAAGAAGCCGTTGCGGCGATGGGTGCTGGCGGCGTGGTCGGGATGGCCCGAGATGTGGCCGATCCGGGTGTGGCCCTGGCTGAACAGGTGCTCGACCACCTCGCGGGCGGCGGCGCGGTCATCCATCGAGATGGCGGGAAAGAAGGGATCGGGGCTGGTCGGCGAGATCAGCACACAGCGGACCTCAAGCTCGCGCATCAGCTCCTTTAGCGGACCAAAATCGCATTCGGGCGGCAGCAGGATCATCTCGCGCACGCCACCGTCAGCGACGAAGGCGCGGATGCGGTCCTGCCAGCCGGCGACCGGGCCGTCGAACAGGTCGACCGTCAGGTGGCGGCCGGTCTCGACGCAGGCCAGCAGCAGGGCGTGGTGGACCTTGGTGTGATAGCCGCCGCTGGGATCGCCCATCAGGACCCCGACCGAGGACGAGGTCTGCGAGCGCAGGCTGCGCGCCACGGCGCTGGGCTGGTAGCCCAGGTCCTGCATGGCCGCGCGGACGCGCTCGCGCGTCTTTGCGCTGACGCTCTCATGATCGTTGAGGACGCGAGAGACCGTCTTGGGCGAGACCTCCGCCCGTTCGGCCACATCGTGGATCGTCGCCATTGCGTTTCTACACCCGGTTGCGCGTTCTTACTGACCGGACTCCACCACGGTGAAGGTGGCGAGGGCAAGGCGGCGCGTCACGCAGGTCATAGCTGACGATGTCTGGCTTGTCATTCATAAGGACAAATTTCGGTCAAACAACGTCATTTAGAAGGACATTTAAGGGACACGAATTCGCGACATTTCCGACTCTGAGAGCGTGCTCCATGAGCGGATTAGGCGTTGAAGCCGCCCCCCATCGCTGAATCATGGGAGCGTTACCAATGTTGCGCCAAAAGGGGCCGGAGGCGTCGTTACGCGGTCGAAATCGGCGATTTTCTGCGCTTAGTTGCGATGAATGGCCGGATGGCACGGCAATTTTTCAGGTGAAGCCCTGTTTGCCCATTCTCTCGTGGAGCGGCCAAAGGCCTTGTGCGGCGCGAATGACAACGTTGACATTCTTGTTGACTTGGCTGGGACATTTGGGGATGTTGGGCTTAACCGATAACGGTGTTGGGCCGGAATCGACAGCCCGGGCGCTGGGGGTCGCCGTCAAGAGCGGACATCGCGGACAAGCGGTTCACCGGGCCTAAAGGCGCTCAATCGGTTCTGGAGTGCGTCGCGTAGACGGCGCGCCCAGGAACGGAGCGAACGATCATAAAAACGTTAAGTTGGGGAGCGAGGAATTTGACTAATCAACATAGGAAAGCCGTGCTTACGCGCGGCCTGGCGGTGGCCTTGCTGGCCGGCGCCTCGCAGGTGGCTCTGACCACCGGCGCATTCGCCCAGACCGCTGCGGCCGACACCACTGTTGAAGAAGTGGTCGTCACCGGGGTTCGCGGATCTCAGATCAAGTCGGTCGACGTCAAGCGCACGCAAGCTTCGATCGTCGACGCCATTTCGGCCGAAGACATCGGCAAGCTGCCGGACGTCACCATCGCGGACTCGCTGCAGCGCATCTCGGGCATCCAGATCCAGCGCAACGCCGGCGAAGGCGCCACGGTCAATATCCGCGGTCTGGCCCAGGTCGTGACCCTGCTGAACGGCGAACAGTATCTCAGCGCCGGCAACATGGGCTCGGCCCAGCCGAACCTGCTGGACGTGCCCTCGCAGTTGATGAACCAGGTGCTGGTCTACAAGTCGACCGATCCCAAGAACGCCCTGTCGGGCATCTCGGGCACCATCGACCTGCGTACCCGCCGTCCGTTTCAGCTGCCCGAAGGCCTGACCTTTGCCGGCGGCGCAGAAGCCCAGCGCGGCGAGCGCACCAAGGAAAACGACTACCTGGTCAACGGCGTCCTCAACTGGCGCAATGACCGCGTCGGCCTGATGGTGTCGGCCGCCAAGAGCAAGTCGAACCTGGGCAACAACTATTCGGGCACTGTCGGCCTGTCGGGCAACAACGACTGGGGCGGCGGCAACCCGAACAACTTCGTTTCGCCGCACGGCTTCGAAAGCTTCAACCGCGTGGTTGAACGCGACCGCCTGGGCGTCAATGTCGCCTTCGAGGCCGATCTGGGCGAAGGCTTCACCCTGATCGCCGAGGGCTTCTACGCGGAACTCGAAGAGTACAACCGCGCTGTCGGCATCAACATCTCCAACCGCTGGGACGGCGGCGCCTTTGGCAACTGGACGCGGCCTACCGCGTCCGAAGCCACCGGCGTCAACAGCCCGACCGCAGGCGGCAACGGCCGTCCTTGGCTGGCCGTCGACGAATATGACATCGACGCCTGGTGGATCAATTCCTTCACCGTCAACCGCACCACCAAGTCGAAGACCAAGAACTACAATCTGGAACTGAACTACGACAACGGTGGTCCCTTCACGTTCGAAACCCGTGCCATCCGCGCTGATGGGGAACGGCTGAGCATGAACGGCCAGGCCCAGGGCGACCTGAGCAACTGGCGGTATGCTGACGGACGCTTCAATCTGTTCCGCGATGGCGCCGACCGCACCCGCGGCACCTTCTATCCCAAGGCCATCTGCGACAAGTTCCCGGTCACGCGTCGCACCAACGCTGTCGCGGGCAGCGCCGGCGGTTGCTACCTGGATCCGAACCCGCTGGGCTACGGCGCCAACCCGCAGCTGCACTACAACATCGGCGGCGACAAGGCGGTGTGGTCGGGCTTCGACAAGCCGCTCGCGGGCGGCCTGGGCGCGGGCAAGACCCTCAAAGACTACATGGCTAACAAGGATAGCTACGCGATCGGGGCCTTCTCTTCGGAAGGCAACAACGAAGTCGAGTCGGACATGAACGTGTTCCGCGCCGACGGTCACTATGAGTTCGAAGACAAGCTCCTGGGCTTCATCACCAAGATCGACGCCGGTGTTCGCCAGAGCGAGCGCTCCGTCTCGGTCGAGCAATTCCACCTGTTCTCCGGGTTCTATGGCGGTTCAGCGGGCGCCGTTCAGGCCAATGGCTCGCGCGTTCCGGCCGGCGGTTGCGAGGCCCAGTGGAAGGCCATCGACGTCGTCATGAGCCAGAACCAGTGCCAGGCGGGCGAGTTCGTGCCCGATCCGGTCACCGGCCTGCAGGTGTTCCAGGGCTACACGGTCAACGCCCCGACGCGCCTGGACACCTACAACAACACCGTCTGGGTCGATGACCTGGGTGGCGTGACTGCCGGTATCCCGGGCTTCTGGGCGATCGACCCGCGCGACTTCGACGATGCCGAAGCCTTCCACAAGAAGGTCTTCGGTGGAGCTATCCGCGTTCAGATCCCCGGTCAGACCTATGATGTCAGCCTAGGCGAGCAGAGCGCGTTCGGAGCGGCCAACTTCGAGATGGGCGGCCTGTCGGGCAATGTCGGCCTGCGCGTCATCGAAACTGAACTGACGGTGAAGCAGAACCTGACCGGCGACGTCCGAAACTACGGCGACACCAATGCCGACGCGGGCGATACGGTCACCAAGCGCAAGTACACGGACTGGCTGCCGTCGGTGAACCTGACCTACGACCTGGGCGAGCACCTCAAGTTCCGCGCGGCCTACTCCAAGACCATGCAACCGCTTGATCTGGGCAACTATGGCGGCGGTCTGTCGATCTTTACGTCTGACTGCGGCGCGGCGCTGCCCAACGTTCGCTGCGTCACCGGCGCCAGTTCATCGGGCAACCCGAACCTGGATCCGTGGCGGTCGCAGAACTTCGACGGCGCTATCGAGTACTATTTCGGTCGCGCCTCGATGCTGAACATCTCGGCCTTCAAGCTGAAGATCGACAGCTTCGTGACCGGCGGCACGACAACCGGGCGCTTCCCCGACCAGGACGGCGTCATCCGCCGCGATGTCGTGGTCTCGCTGCCCTTGCAAGGCGACGGCGGCGAGGTCGAGGGCCTGGAAATCGGCGCCAAGCTGGCGATGAGCGATATCCTGCCGGACGCCGGACTGCTGTCCAACTTCGGCCTGGACAGCAACTACACCTACTCGCCCAGCGAGGAGAAGCGCCTGGATCTGGCGGGTGAAAAGCTGCCGTTCTTCGACAACTCCAAGCACCAGTTTAACCTGGTCGGCTGGTATCAGGACGACAAGCTGCAGGCGCGCGTCGCCTACAACTATCGCACTGAACGTTTGTCCGGAACGATGAATGGCGGCGGCGATCGCGTCATTCCGATCTTCCAGGACAAGACCGGCTATGTGGACGTCAACGTCAGCTACAACGTGCGTGAGAACGTCACGGTTTACTTCAACGGTTCGAACGTTACCGGTGAGATCGAGGATTATTACCTGCAGTTCGCTAAGGGTAAGACCCAGTACGATCACCAGAACGAGTTCGAGCCCCGCTACACCGTCGGCCTTCGGGCTCGCTGGTAAACTCTAGGCTCACCTCCTGCAGCCGCCGTGACTCCTCTGTCACGGCGGCTCTTTTTTGGAGGCGGACCTGTCCGAGACGGATGCCAAGCGATAGCCTAGACCTCCGCCGGACCTATCTGAACGCGCTTTGGGAGGGCGTTTTGGACCAGCCCATGACTGACAACCGTCTTCGCAGCGTCGTCATTGTTGGCGGTGGCACGGCCGGCTGGATGGCGGCGGCCAGTCTGCAACGTCATTTCCAGGGCTCGCCGCTGAAGATCACCCTGATCGAGAGTTCCGAGATCGGAACCGTCGGGGTCGGCGAAGCCACCATCCCGACCATCCGCAACTTCTACCAGAACCTGGGTCTGAGCGACCTGGACGTGATGCGGGCCACAGGCGCCACCTGCAAGCTGGGTATCCGCTTCAACGGCTGGCTGAAACCCGGCTCGTCGTTCATCCATCCGTTTGGCCTGTTTGGTCAGGACCTGCGGGGCTTGCCCTTCCACAATTACTGGCTGCGGCTAAAGGCGCTGGGCGAGACAGCCGCGATCGGCGAATATTCCCTCGGCGCCGCACTGGCCAAGGGCGGCAAGTTTACCCAGCCGTCGCGCAATCCGCCGTCCAGCCTGTCGGTCTTTGACTGGGCCCTGCATTTCGACGCCAGTCTGTTTGCCGGCCTGATGCGACAGGTCGCCGAGACTGCCGGCGTCCAGCGCATCGACGCGAAGATCACCCAGGTCAACCTGCGGCCTGAGGATGGCTTCATCGCCTCGGTCGATCTCGACAATGGCTCGACTGTCGAGGGCGAGCTCTTCATCGACTGTTCCGGCTTCCGCGGCCTGCTGATCGAGGAGGCCCTGCACACCGGTTACGAGGACTGGAGCCCTTGGCTGCTGTGCGACCGCGCCCTGGCCGTGCAAAGCGAAGGCACTGGAGAGCCGCCGCCCTATACCGACGTCACGGCCCACACCGCCGGCTGGCGCTGGCGCATCCCGCTGCAGCACCGCTATGGCAATGGCTACGTCTATTCCAGCCGCCACATCAGCGACGACGAGGCGATGATCGAGCTGAAGGCCGCCGTGCCTGATCCGCTGCTGCACGAGCCGCGTCAGATCCGTTTCACCCCGGGCCGCCGCCTCAAGGCCTGGAACAAGAACTGCGTCGCCCTGGGGCTGGCGGCGGGATTCCTGGAGCCGCTAGAGAGTACGAGCATCGCCCTGATTGAGACCGGCATCGAGAAGATCAAGCAGCTCTTCCCGGACCGGACCTTCAATCAGGGCGTGATCGACGAGTTCAATGACATGTCGAGGCTGGAGATGGAGCGCGTCCGCGACTTCATTATCCTGCACTACAAGGCCAATCAAAGAGACGACACGGCGTTCTGGCGCGACTGTCAGGCCGTGGTCGTTCCAGACACCCTCAAGCACAAGATCGAGATGTTCCGCGAGCGCGGCCACTTCATCCGCTATCGCTGGGAGATGTTCCAGCCGGCCAGTTGGCTGGCGATCTATACGGGCTTCGATATCCTGCCCAAGACCTGGGATCCCAGCCTTGACGGCCTGGACGTCGAGTCGCTGCGACGCGGCATGGCCGAGATGCGCAAGTCCGTGAAGGCCGCCGTCGACGCCGCGCCCAGGCACGGCGACTTTCTGGAAAACTACGCGCGACCGGCGCCTATGGCCGCGCAGTAAGAGACAAGAAACGAGTAGGGACGGACATGCAGGACACCAATCAGAATGGGATCCGCAAGGTCGTGATCGTCGGCGGCGGCAGCGCCGGCTGGATTTGCGCGGCCATGGCCAGCCACTACTTCCACAAGACGGGCGTCGAGGTGGAACTGATCGAGTCCGAAGAGATCGGCACGATTGGCGTCGGGGAATCGACCATCCCGCCGTTCCTGCAGTTGATCCGCAGCCTGGGGATCGACGAGCAGGACTTCATCCAGAAGACGCAGGCCAGCTTCAAGCTGGCCATCCGTTTCGAGAACTGGCGCAACAAGGGCGAGACCTATTATCACCCCTTCGGCCAGATCGGCGGCCCCATCGGTCGGCACGAGTTCTATCAGTGCTGGCTGCGGGCCAAGGCCAACGGCCATCCCTCGAACCTGCAGGATTTCGCCCCGGCCACGGTGATGGCCGACCAGTGGAAGTTCATCCCGCCCTTCCGCGCTCAGAAGACCCTGCTCAGCGGCGCCAGCTATGCCCTGCATATCGACGCTAAGCTTGTGGCCCAGTACCTGCGCGACTTTGCCGAGACCCGGGGCGTCAAGCGCACCGAGGGCATCGTCACCGATGTGGTCACCCGTCCCGACGGTTTCGTCGAGAAGGTAATCATGAAGAACGGCAGCGAGGTTTCAGGCGACCTCTTCATCGACTGCTCGGGCTTCCGGGCGCTGCTGATCGGCAAGACCCTGGACGAGGAGTATCGGGACTGGTCGGACGTTCTGATGTGCGATCGCGCGGTCGTCGCCCAGACCGAGAACGTCAAGGATCCGCATCCCTATACCCTGGCCCAGGCGCAGGACGCCGGCTGGCGCTGGCGTATCCCGCTGCAGCATCGGGCGGGCAATGGCTATGTGTTCTGCAGCCAGTACATCAGCGAGGACGAGGCCACCGCCACCCTGATGAGCCAGATCGAGGGCGATGTGCTGTTGGGCCCCAACATCATTCCGTTCAAGACCGGCATGCGAAAGCGCCTGTTCCGCAACAATGTCGTGGCCATTGGCCTGGCTGGCGGTTTCATCGAACCGCTGGAATCCACCGCCCTGCACCTGATCTATCGCGGCATGGATTTCCTGCTGCGCTATTTCCCGGACAAGTCTTTCGATCCCCGCCTTGCGGCCGAATACAATCGCCGCATGACGATGGACTATGAAGAGATCCGCGACTTCATCGTGCTGCACTATTGCACGACGAAGCGCGACGACACGCCGTTCTGGCGCGACTACCAGAAGGTCACCCTGCCCGAGAGCCTGCGCGAGCGGATGGAGCTGTTCAAATCCAGCGCCGTCCTGCGCGATGGTGTCGACGACATGTTCCGCGCGCCCAGCTGGCAGTCGATCATGGAAGGCATGGGTATCCGCCCTGACCGCTATCAGCAGTTGGTCGACGCCGCGCCCTATTCAGTGATCCAGCAGACGCTGGACCAGTCGGCTCCGATCCTCAAGGCGCAGGTCGCAGCCCTGCCCAGCCATGGCGAGTTCCTGGCCCAGCATTGCCCGGCGGCGCCGTTCAAGCGCAGCGCTTAGGGCTTTCCCGCCATCGGCAGACGGACCTGGGCCACCAGGCCCGTCTGGCCCCGGCGCAAGCGGATGTCGCCGCCGTGGGCCCGGATGGTCGAGCGCGAGGTCGACAGGCCAAGCCCCACGCCCTGCCGCGTTGAGTTGCGCGCCTCGGCGCTGCGATAGAAGGGCAGAAACACGCGATCCAGATCGCTGTCGACCAGACCGGGTCCCCGGTCGGTGATCTCGGCGACGATCTCGCTGCGTTCGGCGAACAGTCGCACCCGTGCCTCATCGCCATACTTGATGGCGTTGTCGATCAAGTTGGCGAAGACCCGCTGCACGCTCAGCACATCGACCTCCACTTCGGCCGGCGCGCCCGGTTCCAGGCTGACCTGGGCCCCGACAACTTCGGCGTCGTCGACGGCGCATTCGAGGATGGAACGCAGATCAACCCGCTGGCGCACGCCCGCTTCGGCGTTGTCGCGCATGAAGGTCAGGACCGAGGTGATCATCGCCTCCATCTGATCCAGATCCCGGGCCATCTCCCGACGCAGGGACGGCGAGGCGCGCTCGATACGGAAGCGAAGGCGGGCCAGGGGTGTGCGCAGGTCGTGCGAGATGGCGCCGATCATGCCGGTGCGGTCCTCGACATAGCGCCGCAACCGCGCCTGCATCTGGTTGAAGGCGCGGGCGGCCTGGCCCACCTCGGCGGGGCCGCTCAGGGCCGCGACATCTGCGGTCGGTTCGCGACCCAGGCGCTCGGCGGCGCGGGCGAAGTCGGTCAGCGGCGCGGCCAGGCGGCGGGCGAAGATCCAGCCCAGCGGCGCGACGATCGCAAACGACAGGGCGAACCACAGCATCAGCCGCTTCTGCCAGCTGTTGGGGAAGGTCTCGGGCTGGGTGCGCAAGGTCACCCAGCGATCGGGCGCCACGCGATAGGCGGCGATGAAGTCGCCCTCGACATAGGGCGCCGGGGCGAGGCCGAAGAGACCGCGCGGCTCGGGGGGCGCGATCGGGCGTCCGGGATCGGGCTTGGGAGGCGTGGCTTGGGCCGCTGCGGTGATGGCTATGGCGATCACTGGCGCGCGGGTGATCGTGACCTCAGGCGGCGGCGCAGATTGTGCGCTTATGGGCGCTGGCACGGCGATGGTTTCGCTGGTGATGGGGCGAACCGAAGGCCGTGTGGCCGGCGCTGGGTCACTGTGCGCCGGGGCGGAGACCGAGGACACACTGAACAGGATGGGCGTCGCCGCGACAAAGCCTTCGTGTGACGACCGCACCGGACCTATCATGCCAATGGACGGGCGAGCCAGTCCGGCCATCGGCATGACCATCCTTGGACGGGCCGGCGGGGTTTCCATCGGACCGCCCATCACAAACGGACGTTGGCGAGCGCCGCCTGCGGAGGCGGGGGGAAAGCGCGACGCCCAGGCTGCCGGTGGCTGGCCCATTGGCCGAGAAGGGTCAGGGATCCTGTCGCCAAGACGCAGGGCCGCTGGCCCGCGCATGGCTCCGGCGGGAAAGCCGGTTGCAGGTGCGGCGCCGCCCGCCGGGCGGGCGAGGAAACCGGGCGGCGGCGGTGCGAAGGGCGGCGGCGATGCGGTCTGTGCGGCGGCGCGGGGCGCGATGGCTGACCGCAGGGCGTCGGCCAATCCGGATTGCCGTGTGGGCGGCTTGGCGCGCTCGACGCTGGTCAGGGTCCGGGTCGGGGGACCGGCGAAGGGCAGGGGAGCGTAGAACAGCAGCCGCACTTCGTCCGGGTTCACGTTCATCATCCGGGCCAGGTCGGCGTGGGCCGCCTCCGGGACGAACCATCCGGGGCTCTGCAGGCTGGGGGGCTGGCTGTCGCTGGCGCGCAACAGCGGCTTGGCGCCCTGGGTCGCAACAGGCGCGCCACGCAGGCCGGCCGCGATGTCGGCCAGGCTGTGCTGCGCCGGCGGAGCCGGAGGCAGGAGCAGGGTCAAGACCAAGGTGACCAATTGGGCGACGACGATCCCGGCCAGCAACAGCGCCACGATCTGCACGGCCAGAGGAGGGCTGGGCCAGCGAAGCCTGGACGAGACTGTCATAGCCGCACCACCATGGCGTCCAGCACATAGCCGACGCCCCGATGCGTCTTGATGATCTCGTGGTCGGTCTGGGCCTCGATCTTGCGGCGCAGGCGGCTGATATGCAGGTCGACGCTGCGGCCGACGATCTCGGGCTCTTCACCCTTGATGACGCCCAGCAGCGCCTCGCGCGTCACTACCGACCGGGCGTTTTCCAGCAGGGTCGCCAGGATGGACAGTTCGCCCCGGGTGAGCAGCAGCAGCATGCCGTCGGGCGCGGTCAGCTGACGGGCCGCCAGGTCCAGGCGAAAGCCGGCGAAGGCATAGGCCGACCGTTTGGTGGCCTGCGCGCCAGCGGATCGGCGACGCATCAGGGCCTTGACCCGGGCCAGCAGTTCACGCGGCGGGATCGGCTTGACCACATAGTCGTCGGCCCCGATTTCCAGGCCCAGGATGCGGTCCACGGGATCGCCAAGGGCGCTGAGCATCAGGATGGCGGGCCCGCCCTCGACGGCCAGGCGACGGCAAAGCGAGAGGCCGTCCTCGCCCGGCAGGTTGACGTCCAGCACCGCCACATCGACCGACTGCTGTTCGAGAAGCTCACGGGCCTGAGCCGCGCTGGCGGCTTGCCGGACCTCATAGCCCTGCGCTTCCAGATAACCTGCCATTTCGCGTCGCAGATCGTGATCGTCCTCGACCAGCAGAACGATGGCGGGCTGGGTGATCTGAACGGCGTGGCTCATGGACGATTTGGGGCGATTTGGGACGATCTGGCGGTCGCCTCGGTCAAGCTGGGCGGCAAGCCGGTGTCACGGACGGTGGTGTCGCGAACAAGGCCGCCGCATCGCCGATTTGTAACCGCCGCGCATCAATCGGCAGCGGGATTGCAACACGGGGAAAGAGGCAGGCAGCGCCGGACGCCGCCTGCCTCTAGTCACTAGCGCGTGGCGGCGATCGCCGGGCCATAGAGCAGGCCGTTGAACAGGAACTTGAAGGTTCCGTAGGACTGCGCCCGCTGGGTGATCTCGGGGCCCATGGCGAACAGCTTGCCTCGGCCCACATCAACGTCGAGAATCGCCGTGGATCCCTTCAGCCTTTCCTGGCCGACGGCCCAGCCGCTGCGTAGCGGCGTATCGCTTTCGAACCATGAGACCCTCGATACGCCCGTCGCATCCGACTTCAGGCTGAAGGTTGGGCTGCGGTCGAAGAACACGTCGACCTGATCGGGCAGGCCATAGGCCAGAGGCTGGCGATTATCGACCCGTGCGCGCAGCACCGAGCCCGGAATATAAAGGTCCTTGTTGGGCAAGGGCTTGAGCTCGCCGTTCTCCATTCGGGCGGTGGCCACATCGACCGGCGCGCCCAGGGCGGTGGCCAGGCGCGTCGAGGCGCCGATGGCCACGACCGTGCCGCCGGCCCTGGCGAAGGCCTCGACCTGCGGCAAGGTCTTGGCGTCGGTCACCTGGCCCAGCCAGCTGCGGTACTCTTCGGGGATGTCCTCGGCCCTGGGCTGAGGCCCGCCGCGACCGGCGCGGAATGGCCCCCCAGCGGGCGCCGGGAATACGCCGTCAGCGAAGACCAGGACATCGAAGTCCTTGTTCAGGTCGCCGGCGTCCAGGCGCTGCGGATAGACCACCGTGAACGGCGCCTCGAACTTCTCGAACATCCAGCGGTTCCAGCCCGACGGCATCGAGCCGCCATAGACGTCGACCAGACCGATCCGCACAGGCTTGAGCGGCAGGGCGGCGCTGGCGGGCTTGGAGCCGACCGCCCAGGCGTCGATACCCAGATCCTTGACGCTGGCGGTCAGCACGGCTTGAGCGGCGGGCGAGGCGGGCACCCAGATCGCGCCGGGGCCAAAGCTGGTTTTGCCGGCCTTGCCGCCATCCTTCAGCCACTGGACGCCGGCCCCGGCCTTCAGCAGGCGGTTGGTCAGGGTGAAGCTGTTGTTGGTCTCATGGCTGATCAGCCAGCCGGCCTTGCCCGAGCCCCGGATCGCGCCAGGCTTGACGGTGATCAGGTCGGGCACGCGCGCGGTCGGCGCCTCGAAGCCGTCGAGGATGCGGTCGAACTTCACCCCCATCTGGTAGGCCAGAGTGTAGCCGGTGACGTCATAGGGCGCCTTGGGCGGGCCGCCGGGATATTCGGTGTCGTGCGGGTGATCCTGCGGCTCGAACATGTCCATCACGTGCGGGCGATAGGCCTGGGCGGTCTTCACCACATAGGTGCCGGCCGGATAGGTCTTGCCGGCCACGGCAAAGGCCTTGTCGGCCTGTTCGACCTCGACGCCGGCCTTGATCAGGGCGTTCAGGAAGGCGACCACGGTGGGCAGGTCGGTCTGGTCGGCGGGCAGGATATAGCCACGCGGATCGCGCTTTTCCGGGGCCTGCAGTACGGTCTTGTAGAGCGTCGGATCCACAGATCCGCCACGGCCCTCGAACGGCTTGTCCTTGGCCGCGTCTTTCAGGGCGTCGATCTTGCTGGGGCTCAGCGTCCAGCTGTCCTGGCTGCCCTTGGCGATGCCGTTGGCGCCCATCTTCCAGATGTTGAACAGCAGCCTTTCGCGGTTGCGCGAAGCGTAGTCCAGCACCGCGCGGTTCAGGCTCCACTGGTAGTCCAAGGTTTGCTGCAGATGCCACATCTGCGGCGGGGCGGGCATGGGCCGATCATTGCTGGGCAGTTGGGCGTCGGGCACCAGATTCAGCGGCATGGGCGTGGGCCCGCCGGTGATCTCGGTCAGCAGGCCTACTGAATTGTGGAAATAGGCGATCGAGCGCTCCATCCCGTTGTGCCAGGTGGAGTAGGGGGCGGCGCTGCGGGCGCTGGAGCCGGGCTTGTCCTCGGCCACCAGACGGCTGTGCATGGCCATGCCCACCTCCTGCAGGGTGGTCATGACCAGCGGGTCGTAATTGTAGTTGGCCGGGTCGCGGAACGGCGGCACGAACACCACCATGCCGTTGGGCGCGGTCTGGTGCTGGTTGTAGACGATCTGCGGGAACCACTCGCGAAACAGCTGGCGGTTGACGTTGGTCGTCTCGGCCATCTGCGCCATGAAGCTGTCGCGGTTGTTATCGTGGCCGATATACTTCTGGTACAGGCGCGGGATCGAACCGAACTCGCGCTTCTTCGGGTCTTCCTGGCGCATGTACCAGTCGGAGATCAGCTCCATGCCGTCCGGATTGTCGTGGGCGAATAGAACGATGACGTCGTCCAGCAGACGCATCGTCTCCGGATCGGTCTGGGTCAGCATCTTGTGCAGGACCTGGATCTGACCCTGCGAGGTCACGGTCTCGTTAGCGTGCATGCCCGCGTCGATCCAGACGACGGCCTTGCCCTCGGCGGCCAGTTTCACGGCCTCGTCGCGATTGACGCCCTGCGCCTTGGCCAGGCGGCGAGCGATGGTCTGGTAGTGGTCCAGCCTGGCCAGATTGGCCGGCGACGAGACGATCGCCATCCACTGGGTGCGGCCTTCTTCGGTCTTGCCGATAGCGACCAGCTTCATGCGATCCGACTGACCGGCCAGGGTCTTCAGATAGGCCTCATAAGCGGTGTAGTCGGCCAGGAAGTAGTCGCTGCCGACTGGCTGGGCGAAGGCCTTTTCCGGTGGAGTGATCTGGCCCAGGGCGAAGGCCGGGCCGTTCAGGGTCATCACCAGCGCCAGGGCCGCGCCGGCCATCGCTTTGCATCGCGTCATCGAAAGGGCTTCCCATCCAGAACAGGCGGCGAACCACGCCGGTTTCATGATGTCTGACGAAGCGCGACTGCGAAACCGCCGTCTGCGCCGTTCATGGAGGGCGACTTTGTCGCTTCTCGGCCTGCACGCAAGAAAAAGCCCGCCCCGGACGAACCGGAACGGGCCTGGTCTTGCTTCTCCAGCGCTTTCCCGGCCGGGCGCCGAAACGCCCGGCCGGGTCAGGTCTTAGTAGCGCAGACGGGCGTTCAGGAAGAACGTCCGGCCCAGCACGTCGTAGGTGGCCGGATAGCCACTGTTCGAAGGCGAGGCGTTGCCGCCCAGGATCGGATAGGCTTCCTGGGTCAGGTTCTTGACGCCGCCGGTGAAGGCGATGTTGTCGTTAACTTCCCAGTCGCCCGACAGGTCGAAGTAGTTCTTCGCGCCGATACGCTCAACCGTGTAGCGGGTCGCCGGGGCGTCGTCATTGACGTCGTCCAGGTGGTTCCACACCAGGTTCAGGCCGAACTGGTTCATCTTCCAGTTGACGGCCGACCGCAGCTTGTGACGCGGGGTCGGGTTGCCGCAGCGGGTGCCGAACTTGTCGGCGCACTTGATCGGCGTCGAGATGTCGTCCGGCGTCGTCGTGCTTTCCCAGGTGTTGGTGTAGAGCGAACGCAGCGACACCGAACCCCAATCCGGCAGACCGAGGTCTTCCAGGGTCGTGCGGTAGGTGATGCCGACATCGAAGCCTTCGGTCTTCACCGTCGCGACGTTTTGAGCCGTCAGCGAGATGTAGTCGATCGAGCCGTTGGGAAGGCGGTTGATGGCCTGGCAGTACGGCGAGGACGGGTTGCCGTTCACCAGCGCGCCGTAGCAGACGTTCATGACGTTCGAAGCGCTGCCGCCGAAGTTGGCGATGGCGTCCGTGATCTCGATCGAGAAGTAGTCACCCGTGATCGAGAAGTTCGGCAGCCACGACGGGGTGTAGGCGAAACCGTAGGTGATGGTCTTGCCTTCTTCCGGACGCAGGTTCGGATTGCCGCCCGACAGGGTCTGGGTCTGCTGGTTGGCGTTGATCACGCCCACTGCGCTGGCCGAGACACCCGAGTTGATACAGGCCTGACGCGTGGCGGCGTTCGGCGCGGCGCGGGCCGAGCAGTTGTCCGTCGAGGTCGGGAAGCCGTTGCTTTGCGGAGCGTACAGTTCGCCGACCGACGGAGCGCGGATCGCCTTGTTGTAGGATGCGCGCAGCATCAGGTCGTCGAAGGGCTTCCAGGTGCCGGCCACCTTGTAGGTCTCAACCGGGTCCGGCTGGGTGGTGTAGTCCGACACGCGGCCGGCCAGTTCCAGGTCCAGCGACTTGACGAAGGGCAGGTCCTTCAGGATCGGCACCAGCACTTCGGCATAGGCTTCATAAACGTCGAAGCGACCGGCGACGGCCGGGCTGGCGTTGAAGCCCGTCAGGTTACCCGTGGCCAGATCCTGGCTGGGGTTGAAGGCGAAATCCTCAGCGCGATATTCACCGCCGACGGCGAAGCCGATCGGGCCGGCCGGCAGCGAGAACATGTTGGCCGTATCACCGCTGAAGGTGAAGCCGGCGTATAGTTGCTCATAGTCCTGCGACGAGTTGATGCGGGTCTTGATGAAGTTGGCGGCAGCCGCCGACATCGTGCCCTGGCCGAAGATGTTGACCGGAACGCAACCGCCCGACGGATCGGCGCAGGCGGTGCCGGCGGCGTTCAGCAGCAGGCCCTGCTGGATGCGGACCAGGCTGGTGTCACCCAGCAGAGTGTTGCTGCCGTGCGAGTTGCCATACTGGAAGTAGCTGTCGAAGCCGCCATTGATGGCTTCGATATCGCCCTTCAGGCCCAGCTGGATCTGGAAGCCGGTGAAGTTGAAGCTCGAGACGCGCGGGCCAACGTCGCTGAGGCGCTTGTTGAACGAGCCGGTGACGGTGTCGAACAGGCCGTCGCCGTCGGTGTCGATGTCCGTATAGGTGCCGGTGGCCCAGGGGCTGCTGGCCGGAATGCTGTAGGCGGTCGACGAACCGATGCTGTTCAGGGCGGTCTTGGCGGCCGCGGTCAGGAAGGGATTGTTGTCGAGGCTGAAGCGGAAGATCCGGTTGCCGACCGGGGTCGGGGCCAGCTGGGTGACGACCTTCGAATTGACGAAGTTGCCCTTGGCATAGGCGGTCAGGCCCGGCTTGATCTCATAGCTGGCCAGCGAGGTGACCGAGAAACGCTCTTGCGGGGTCTGGACGTAGTTGACCGGAGCAAAGTTGTAGGTGTCGTTGTTCGCGTCATAGAGGCGCACGCCGCCGTCGGGCAGGAAGAAGGCCGAGTTGGCGGCGAGGTTGGCGACGCCCGGCAGGGTGATGAACTTGTTGGCGACGAACGGGTCGACGCGGCCCGGCTCCATGGAGCCCGAACCCGACGGCACGAAGCCGGTACGGGTGGCGTTATCGCCCCAGGCGCGGCTGAGCATGCCGCCACGTTCGCCCTGAGTCAGGGCTTCGCGCTTGTTGTAGCCAAGGCTCAGGACGACATTGCCCTTGCGATCGGCAAAGTTGGCGCCGAAGGTCACGTCGCCCGAATAGATCGGGGCTTCGCCGTCATCGGTGGCCTGATAGCCGGCCGAGACTTCCATGCCTTCGAAGTCGTTCTTCAGGATGAAGTTGACGACGCCGGCCACGGCGTCCGAGCCGTAAACGGCCGAACCGCCGCCCGACACCACTTCGATGCGCTTGATCAGCGCCGGCGGGATCAGGTTCAGGTCGACGCTGCCGGCCTGGGTGGTCGGGGTCTGGCGCTTGCCATCCACCAGCACCAGGGTGCGGTTGGAGCCGAGGCCGCGCAGGTTGACCGTGGCGGTGCCGTTGCTGCCGTTGTTCACCGTCGAGGTGATGCCGGGGACGGCTTGCGGCAGGGTGTTGAGCAGGTTCTCGGTGTTGACGACGCCCGATTGCTCGAGCTCCTTCTCGCCGACCGTGGCGACGGGGCTGGACGAAACCAGGTCAGGACGCGCAATGCGCGAACCGGTGACGACGATTTCTTCGACCTGCACGGCTTCCGCAGCAGCGGGCGCAGTCTGGGCAAAAGCAGGCATGGCGATGGCCATGGGCGCAATCGCGCCGCACAGCACGGTGGTCGCCAGCAGGCGTTTCCGGGTGGACAAAGCGTTAAACATCAAACCTCCACATATTTTTAATTGCGCCGTCTCGGTTTGATCCAAGTCATGACGCCCCCAACCGCACCGCTGCCGGCGCGAGTTAAGGCAGGAGAGTGACGGTTGGCGAACTTCGGTCAATCTTTCACGATATGGCGCGGCAACAATTAGTCGGCTGTGTAGCAAAAGTGACGCATGCGATTGCTGCTATTGGGCGCTCTGCCCGAATTTCTGCCTAAACCATGATGAAATGGGGAATAGTATACTTGTTGCTTTTCACAATATTGCGAGTTGGAAATGCTGAAAATATGTCAATATTCCGACACATTCGCCGCGATTTGACGGGCTTTTTTGATCGACACCGCGGGCGGTTCTAGAGAACTCACGATTTTTTGCGTTAAGGTCTGACAGCGTTTGCTGATGGAGAATCGTGGCCAACTTTGAGTTGGGGGCCGATCGGGCGCTTGGAATGGGGCAGTTCTATCGATTGCTACGACTGTTCGATCAAACTTTTTGATCATCCCGCCAGGCTATCGCGGGTTGAACCGCCGAATGACGATCTGTTACGAAATGGCTCCGAAGGCCCATTCCGGCGCTGGAGATCTGCCTTGCGCCGCTGCGTTCCATGACGAATCCTTCTGTGATCCGGATCAATCCAGCGCTCGATCCCGCGCCGTTCGCCGCTGTCTATCAACGGGACGGCGTCGTCCAGATCCCGGTCTTTCTGGATCCTGGCGACGCAGAAGCTACCGCCGGGATCATGGCCGGTCTGACCTGGAATGTGGTGGCGCCCGACGAGACGTCCGAAACCCTGGTGATCAGTCCCCAGGTCATCCAGAAGTTCGGCGAGGCCCAGGTTCGACAGTTCCTGCAAGGCGCTCTGAAGCGCGCCTCCAGGGGGTTCTCCTTCATTCACCTGTCCTATGCCTTGCAGGACGAGTACGCCCGCGACCCGACCGCGCCCATTCATCGGGCCACTGAGTTCCTGCAGAGCCGGGCCTTTCTGGATTTCGGCCAGGCCGTGATCGGCGGCGACCCGGTTGGGGGCGTCCGCGCCCAGGCCTCCAACTATCGGCCGGGTGATTTCCTGACCCTGCATGACGACAGCCATCAGCGCGACGATCGTCTGGCCGCCTTTACTCTGGGATTCACACGTGACTGGAGACCGGACTGGGGCGGGCAGTTGCTGTTCCACGACGCTGACGGTCAGATCGAGCGGGGCTTCACGCCGGGCTTCAACGTCCTCACTCTGTTTCGTGTGCCCCGCGTCCATTCGGTGGCGCCGGTGGCGTCCTATGCCGCCGCCAAGCGTCTGTCCCTGACCGGCTGGTTGGTGCGGGAGCCGACGAAGACGACCTGAAACGCCAGCGCCCTTTCGCCGGGCGTTCTATCGACACTTTCAATGCCGTAGTTCGAATCGTGGGATCGCATGAAACTCTGGATCAAGCTTGTCGCTGTGGCGGCCCTGGCCGTTCCGCTCGTCGCGACCGCCGCCGATGCGCCCAAATCTGCCACCCCAGCGGTGCTCAAGGCCCTCTTTGACTGCCGCGCCATCACCACCGACGCCGAGCGACTGGCCTGCTACGACGCTGCCGTCGGTCAGGTGAACAAGGCTGAGAAGGCCGGCGAGGTGATCATCGTCGATCGTCAGGAGGCCCGCGCCGCGCGCCGCCAGGCCTTTGGCCTGGAGCTCTCAGCCCTGGCCATCCTCGACCGAAGCGAAGAGAAGACCGAGGTCGACCGGGTAATGGGCGAAGTCGCCAGTGCGCGCCGCAGCGGTGACGGCCGCTGGACGGTTGTGCTGGCCGACGGCGCCGTGTGGAAGCAGGTCGACGACCAGTCCTTGACCAAGGATCCGAAGAAGGGCTCCAAGGTCGAGATCCGCAAGGCGTCGGTCGGCAGCTATTTCATGAATGTCGATGGTCAGCGCGCGATGCGGGCGCGTCGGGCCGACACCCAATAGGCGCCGCGCCTCTATCCAGGGCGAGCGCGCGCGGCGGGTGTCTAAAATCGTCGGACCCACTGGCGTTTGACCAAGGCCGATGAGAGGGTCGCGCCCGCCGGAAGTGGCGCGGGACTCGCTCGCGCGACCGGTCAGTTCATTTGGGGGCGTCTTACATGTTCGGATCCGTCAGCCGCGCCGCGCTCGCGGCGGCCTTGCTTCTGTCCGCTGCGACGCCGGTCCAGGCCGCGCCCAAGGACAAGCCGCCCGCTTCCGACGCCGCCCTGGCGGGAACCACGCGTCAGGACGGCCTGCTGCCGGTTCACATCGACAAGGCCAAGGGCCGCATCCTGCTGTCCCTGCCCAAGGCCGACGCCGATGGCGTCAGCGGTCGGTTCCTCTATGTGGCGGCGCTGAAGACCGGTCTTGGCTCGGCCCCGGTGGGCCTGGACCGCGCCGCTCTGGGGGACACCCAGGTCCTGGTGTTCCGTCGCATCGGCAAGAAGGTCATCGCCGAGTACGAGAACCCCAAGTTTACCGCCGCCGGCGCACCCGCCGCCGAACAGATCGCGGCCCGCGAGTCCTTCGCCGTTTCGACGGTCTGGGCCGGAGACGTGGTCAGCGAGACGCCGGACGGCCGGATCCTCGTGGATATCTCCAGCTTCCTGACCCGCGACGTGATCGGCGCCGCCGACGCCCTGAAGCAGGCCGGGGAGAACGGCTTCAAGCTGGTCTCCGACCTGTCGATCGCCGACCCTTCGGCTGTGAAGGTGTTCCCCGAGAACATCGAGTTCGAGGCTCGCCAGACCTTTGCTTCCGACACGCCCGGTCCCGAGACGCGCAACATCGCTCCCGACGCCAAGCAGATCACCCTGATCGTCCGCCACTCGCTGGTGAAGCTGCCCGAGCCGGGCTTCGTGCCGCGCGCCTTTGATCCGCGCACGGGCACCTGGGGCGTCGTCGGCCTGGACTATGCCGTGCCGCTGGGCGACGACATCGTCGGCCGCTGGGCGCGCCGGTTCCGTCTGGAAAAGACCGACCCGACAGCGGCGGTCTCGACCGTCAAGAAGCCGATCATTTTCTATGTCGACCGCGCCGCGCCGGAGCCGATCCGCACCGCCCTGGTCGAGGGCGCGGCCTGGTGGGCCAAGGCGTTCGAGGCGGCGGGGTTCAAGGACGCCTATCGCGTCGAGGTCCTGCCCGAGGGCGTGGATCCGCTGGACGTGCGTTACAGCGTCATCAACTGGGTCGACCGCGCCACCCGGGGCTGGTCGATGGGCCAGTCGGTTTCCGATCCGCGCACCGGGGAGATCCTCAAGGGCTCGGTGATCCTGGGCGCGCTGCGGGTGCGCCAGGATATGCTGATCTTCGAAGGCCTGGTCGGCGCCGACCAGAACGGCAAGGGGGGAGCCAATGATCCGATCCAGGTCTCGCTGGCCCGGCTGCGTCAGTTGTCGGCCCACGAGGTCGGCCACTCGATCGGGTTCGCGCACAATTTCGCCGCCTCGACCCAGGATCGGGCCTCGGTGATGGATTATCCCGCGCCGCGCGTGAAGGTTACGGACGGCAAAATCGACCTGTCCGACGCCTATGGCGTCGGCGTCGGCGCGTGGGACATGTTCACGGTCGACTGGCTGTATGGCGAGGCGCCGAAGCCGGCTCTGGCGGCCAAGGCGGCGGCCACAAAGCTCCGCTACATCACCGACAGCGACGCGCGCGGCCCCAATTCCGGCCAGCCATGGGGCGCGCTGTGGGATGATGGCGCGGACTCGGTCGCCGAGCTTTGGCGGATGATCGCCGTGCGGCGGGTGGCGATCGACCAGTTTGGTCTCGGCGCTCTGAAGACCGGCGAAACGGTCGAGACCCTCAAGCGCAAGTACGTGCCGATCTATCTGCTGCATCGCTACCAGGTCGAGGCCACGGTCAAGCAGGTGGCGGGGGTCGAGTTTAGCTATGCCGTCAAGGGCGACGCGGGCCAGATCGCGCCGCTGGTAGCGCCCCAGAAGCAGCGCGCGGCCCTGGGCGCCTTGATGGCGACCCTGGCCCCGGCCGAGCTGGACACGCCCGAAAAGCTGCTCCCGCTGCTGTCGGGCGGGCAATCGGGCGAGACCGACCGCCAGCATGTCATCGAGGTGTTCGCCGGTATGGGCGGCCCGGTGTTCGACCCGCTGGTGGCCGCTGATGTGGCGGCTGGCGTGACGCTTGACCCGCTGCTCGCGCCCGACCGCCTGGCGCGCCTGGTCGACCAGCATCGCCGCGATCCCGCCCAGCCCGGCGTTGGCGAGGTCGTCGACACGCTGTTGACGACGGTCTTTGCACCGGCCTCGGGGCGTCAGGCCGAGGTCGCCCGGCGGGTACGGTGGCGCACGGTGCTGAATCTGGCCGCCGCGGCGCGTGACGTAAAACGCTCGCCCCAGGCCGCCTCAGAGATCGATCAAAGGCTTGTTGATCTGGCCGCCCGGCTAAAGGCCGCGCCGGGCAGTGATGCCTCCGACCGCGCCCTGAACCTGCGTCTGGTGGCCCTGCTGAAGGACGATGACGAACTGACACGGGTGCTGGGCGAAACCAAGCTGAAGCCCGAAACGCCGCCCGGGATGCCGATCGGCGACATGGACCCTGGCATAGACTAGGCGGGCTCTGCCGGCGCGCCCCGCTGCAGAACGCTGGGCGTGCCGACATAGAGCAAAACCGCCTCGCGTTCGGTGCGGTTCTCCACCGTGTGAGGCGCGCGGGCGTCGAAGTGCATGCTGTCGCCGGCCCTGAGCACAGTGTGGATGTCGCCCGCCCGGGCATAGAGTTCGCCCTCCAGAACATAGCGAAAGTGCTCGCCATTGCGGGTGTCGACCGGAAAGCAGTGGCCGGGCGGAATGCGCATCAGAACCGCGTCCAGCTTGCGATCTGGGAGGGCTGAGGAGAGGTCGAAATAGGCCACCGGCGAGTCCACGGCGATTTCGGCCGGCTCGTCGGCGCGGCGCACCATGTCCTGGGCCTGCGGGATTTCCATGAAATAGGAGACCTCGACCTGGAGGCCCTTGGCCAAGCCGAGCATCGACATCAGCGACGGCGTGGTCAGGTCGCGCTCGGCCTGTGACAGGAAGGGCTTGGACAGGCCCGATCGATCGGCCAGTTCCTGCAGGGTCAGGCCCAGAGCCTTGCGACGCGACTTGATCCGCGCGCCGATCGGCTGGCGGCGCTTCTTCTGGGGTTGAGTTTTTCCTTCGAGAATCATGAAGCCATGTTCTCAGTTTGAGCGGGCGCCGCGCCAGTTGATTTCGCGTAACCTTCGCCGATCCGCGCACAGGCCTGCGGTCGACCGAAAATAAAGGGTTTGAGCTTAACCCTGAGGATCAGACGAGATCGGCCTTCGCCGCTCGGGAGATTCCGGACCTGTGGCCCTGAAGCCCGCGAAAAACCCCGAGCGCATTCGCGTCAACCAGCGTGAGGCCCATCTGATGGTTGCCGCACATGAGTGGTTCGTTGCGCGAAAGCCGGGCGGTCGGCGACTGGTGCTGCGCTTCGCGATTATGGAGGACGTTGATCTCTCGGGGCGTGATCTGGCCGACGCGGATCTGACCGGCAGCACCCTGGTCCGCTGCAAGTTCGATCGAGCGCGGCTGGCTCGGGCCTGCCTGTTCGGCGCGGATCTGCAAGCCAGCAGCTTTGTCGGTGCTTCGCTGGTGCAGGCCGACATGCGAGGGGCGCGTCTGAAGGGCGCCAATCTTTCGCACGCCAACATGACCCAGGCCGATCTGCGGGCGGGCCGGATCGCCATCTCCGATGAGGACACCAAGTTCGCCCTCATTCGCCACAAGGTCTCGGCCGGTCAGCTGGACGGGGCCAATGTCTCGGGGGCTGTGCTCGACCGCTCCCGCCTGGACGACGTATCCGCAGCGGCGGCGGACTTTTCGGAATGCTCGATGCGTGGCGCGAAACTTGTCGGCGCCAATCTCAAGAACGCCAGCCTGCGCGGGGCGGTGATCGATGATGTCGACGTGCGCGGCGCCAATCTGGAGAGCGCCGACTTCACCGATGCGGTCCTGACACGCGTGGATCTGGCTCAGGCCCGGACGATGGGCGCGGTCATGGATCGCTGCCTGTGCGACCCGGGGACGGAGGCCGCCGCACGCGCCGCCCTCATTTTCGTCAAGCTGGCGGCGCATCGCGAGTGGGTGACCAGCGGCGGCAAGTCAGGCGAACCCGCCGTGCTGGACGGTGAGGACCTGCGACCCATCGCAGACATGGCGGGCGCCTTCCTGACGGCGGTCAGCGCCAAAAATGCGTGTCTGGCCGGAATGGATTTGCGCCGGATTTCGCTGCAGGGGGCGCTGCTGGACGGCGCCGATCTGCGCGGCGCCATCCTGCGCGAAGCCGACCTGCGCGGCGCCAGTCTTCTGGGCGCGAACCTCAAACAGGCCAATCTGCGCGGGGCGCTGCTAAGCGCTCTGCCCTTCAAGGTCGATCGCGAAAAGCCTACCCAACTGGCCAAGGCCAGTTTGCGCTATGCCGATCTTCGCGACGCCGATCTGGGCGATACGGATCTGTCCGACACAGACCTGCATGGCGCCCGGCGTTCGGCAGCCCAGGTTGCGACAGACCATGCGGACGACGACGGCGCCTTCGTGCTGGACCTGTAGTCAGACGCCGCGTCGCCACGCCTGACGCAAGGCAGCCCGATGGTCGGGCGCAGCGATCTCGATCAAGGCCATGGCGCGCGCCTCGCCCTGCAGCGCTCGCAGATCGACCGCGCCATGTTCGGTCACCACGATCCCGACCTCGGAGGCGGGCAGGGTCGGCGGAACATCCAGGCGTGGAACGATCCGACTGATCGCGCCGCGTTTGGCCGTAGAGCCCAGGGCGATGATCGGCAGTCCGCCGGGTGATCGACGCGCGCCGCCGATGAAGTCGGGCAGGCCGCCGGGACCCGAGATCGCTTCGCCATCCACCCATTCGGCGTTCACCTGTCCCAGCAGATCGACCTCGATGGCTGAATTGACGGCGACGAAGGTCGGGATCCGGGCGAGGCGGGCGATGTCATGCGTCTCCAGGGCCGGGGCCATGACGACGCCCGGGAGATCAGCGGCCTCGGCGTAGAAGGCGCGCGATCCCAGCAGGCTGCCCGTCGTCACCTGTGCAAAGACGCCCTGGCGGATCAGCGCGGCGACCGGATCGCAGATCATGCCGCTGTGCAGCGCCAGGCCCTCCTTGCCGGTGAGCCCCACCCAAAGCGCGTCGCCCAGTCGGCCGATGCCGGCTTGCAGGGTCGCGCCGTTGGGGATCAGCGCGACGACATGCTCAATGATCAGCGTCTCGACGGTCCCCGGCGCTCGGACGGCATATTCCACCAGCGGGGTGTCGAGTTCGATGAGCTCGTCGAAGACGCTGACGGGTACGGTCGGCGATCCTGCCAGCCGGGGCAGGGACGGGTTGATCACTCCGATCCTGATCGCGCATCGCTCCAGAGCCGTCGGGGGGAAATCGATGGTTGGGCCGAACGAGCAGAGGCCATTGGCGTCTGGCGGCGTGACCATGAAGAGCCCCGCCGCATAGCGCGCCGCCGCCACTCGCCGGGCGAAGCCGTGGTAGGTCGTCGGCAGGCGCTCGAACCGTCCTGCCGCCAGGATCGGCCGCCAGGCGGGCGACATGAAGGGGCCGGCCATGCGGGCGTCTGGTCCCAGGCTGCTCCAGTCGAACGTGTTGACGCCCGGGATGAAGCCGCCCTCGAACGTCGCGGACAGCAGGGGCTCCAGCTGTCGCGACAGCGGCGCGGCGGCGAAGGGTTCGGCGGCCGAGGCGCTTACAAAGACGCGGGTCATGCTGGGGTTCCGCTGGCCGCTGACGGGTCGTGAGCGGGACGATAAAGCCCAGCTTAGCGGCCCGACCATAGAGGCTGCAACGCGATCCAGCCCAGACTTCATCGACGGGTTGGTTCCGCGCCTCTGACAGGCATGGGAGAAAAACTCCGTTGAGCCTGAGACCTCCACGCATAGGGTAGGGCCATCAAGGCTGCTCGCGCGGACGGGCAGCGCCCAATGGGAGGACGCCATGAACGCTCACGCGCCTATCGCCGCCGTCGATACCCCAGACTATGCGGGTCTGACCGTCACCCCCGTCAGCACCGTGCTGGGCGCCGAGATTTCCGGCCTGGATCTGCGTGAACCGCTGACGCCCGAGGTCGTGGCGGTGATCCGGACTGCCCTGCTGCGTCACAAGGTGGTGTTCTTCCGCGACCAGGATATCAGCCACGCCGACCATGTCCGGTTCGGCCGCTATTTCGGCGATTTGGAGGGCCATCCGGTCACCAGCCACGTGCCGGGCTTTCCCGAAATCCTGCACATCGAGGCCGCCGACGGCATGAAGCTGCGCGAGGAGATCGTGCCGCTGGTTCGCGTGGCCAACAAGTGGCACACCGACGTCACCTTCCGCGCGGCGCCCTCGATGGGCGGAGTGCTGCGGATGCGCGACATGCCACCTCTGGGCGGTGACACGCTGTTTGCCGATACAGCCGCCATCTACCGCGACCTGCCCCAGGCCCTGAAGGACAAGCTGGCTGACCTGACCGCTGAGCACGACATCATCCAGAGCTATGGCTACCGCGTCGATCAGGCCAAGCGCGACGAGTTGCGCGCTGCCTATCCGCTGATGGTTCACCCCGTGATCCGCACCCATCCGGAGACCGGCGAGAAGCACCTGTTCGTCAACAAGGTCTTCACCACCCGCATCCTCGGCTTGCCCGAGGACGAGGCCAGGACCCTGCTGGCCGAGCTGCTGGATCGTGTGAAGACGCCGGAATATCAGGTGCGCTTCCGCTGGACGCCGAACGCGATCGTCTTCTGGGACAACCGCGCCACCCAGCACTACGCCATCCTCGACTACTGGCCGCAGGAGCGGATCGTCGAGCGCGTGACCATCGTCGGCGACGCGCCCTACTAGAGCATTTTCCGACGAAGTGGACGCCGGTTCGTCGTCAAAAAATACGTCAAAACAAAAGACTAGAACATTTCCCGATCCAGTCGGATCAGAAGATGTTCTAGCCGCCGATCAGCCAGTCACCGGTCAGGGCCGAGATGTTGACCCCGGAAAGGATGATCTGGTCGCCGCCGCCGAGGTCGATGATGGCGTTGGCCCCGCTCTGGTAGAGGCTGTAGGTCTGACCGGCATCCAGCTGGATACGGTCACCCTGGGCGCGGCTGAAGTCGGTGATCAGGTCAGAGCCGGCGCCGGAAAAGCTGTAGAAGATATCCGCCCCGGCCCCGCCGGTGATGTTGTCGGCGCCGCGGTCGCCGGCCAGCCAGTCATTGCCGACGTCTCCCGACAGGACGTCGTCGCCCTGACCGCCGCGCACGATGTCATTGCCCTCGCCACCATAGCAAACGTCATTGCCGAGGTTGCCATTGACGATGTCATCGCCGGCATCGCCGAACAGCTGGTCGTTGTTCTGGCCGCCGACGACCCAGTCGGTCCCCGCGCCGCCATAGCCATAGTCGGCGCCGATATTGCCGTTGATCCGGTCAAAGCCATCGCCGCCCGTGATCGTGTCGTTGCCGTCATTGCCGTCCAGGCGATCGTCGCCGGCCAGGCCGTTGAGCGTGTCGTTCCCGGCTTCGCCGCGCAGCCAGTTGGCCGAGCTGTTGCCGTTGATCGTGTCGACACCGGAACCGCCGCGCGCGTTTTCGATGATTGCGCCCATGGCCACGGCGACATTTCCGACCAGACCGCCGACGTCGGAGAAGTGACCCTGGCGTAGGTCGATGATCTGACTGTTGGAAAAGCCCGAAAAATCGAAGGTGTCGGTTCCGCCCGCGTCCCACACGGCGAAGATCACCTTGGTGGAAGCCGTGGTGGCCTCGAACCAGGGCCTGCCGGCGTTGGAATTGAAGCCGTAGGTCGTGTCGCCGGTACGGGTGGTCATGTTGACCCCGTATTCCGCCTGCGCGGCCGCTATGTCGTCGAGTTGAGGGGCGGAAGCGTATCGGCCGCCATAGCTTGCGCCGGTGTTGCTCTCGCTGAAATAGCTCATCACCGTATATTGGCGAGAGTCCTGATAGTAGTCGGCGTCCGTGGCATAGGTGAAAATGGCCCCGTCCACCGCGTCGTAGTCGGAGGGATGGCCTAAACCGATGGCGTGGCCCAGTTCATGGACCAGGACCGAGCCGCCATAGTTGTTGGCTGTAGGCGCGGTGTTGTAGCCCAAGGTGCTGTTGATCCAGACGTCGCCCGAGCGCGCCGTGATCGCCGGGTTGCCCGGCAGATAGGCGAAGGCGACCGCGCCCTCCACACCGCTGGAATAGTTGCCGAACAGAATGGACGCCTGGTTCGAATAGGCTGTTTCTCCCGTCGAGCCCGCGCCGACCCTTATGAACGTGATGTTGGCGACATCCGACCATGAGGTCAGGGCGAGCTCTGCCTGCTGGATTTGAGTGGCGTTGAACCGCGAAAACCCGGCCGTGTCGTCGGGCATGGCATCAGGCGCCGTCGAGCGGAAGCCATAGGTCAGGGTGTAGGATTCGCCGAGGGCCGAGGACCAGCCGGGCGCAAAGCCCACCAGGGTCAGCCCGGCCGTTTCGACAGACAGGCTGGGCTTGCCGTTTACCGTCACTCCGGTCCGGCCGTCTGCGTTCAGATAGAACTGCGGGTCTTCGGACCCCGCCGTGGCGAGAGTTTCGGGGTGCGAGAGGTCAAACGCCATAGCGACACTTACTCATGGAAGAGGTCCCCCGACCTAGCCTTGAACCTATTCCCCCAGCTCCGTCGCTACAACACTGCAACACTTGCGACGGACGGACGCGCGGACATTGGGCGCCCGCGGCGGTGAACGGAGCGTTACCGTCACCGCCGCCATTCTTCTTCTATGTGGGCGCCGGCTTCCAGCCACGGCCCCGCGCCGTGTAGGTGGCTACGACGTCGGTATTGACGCTGGTCGCCGGCGACGGTGAGGGCGTCGTCGGCGACCAGCGGGGTGCGTTCGGCGTTGGGAAGCACCAGGAAATCGACGCCACCTTCCCTGTACTGGATGCGGACCAGTTCGGCCGCGCGGCGCGACGCTGCGGACTGCTCGGCAAGGCTGCGATCGCCGTAGGAGGCCGGGGCCTTTCCAGATCGGCCAGCGCCCGCCCCCCGTCCGGTCGTAGGCCAACGGCTGGCGTCCCCCCGGGCCTCCTGCGCCTTCAGCCACGCATAGGCGGCCGCCTGGCCGGCGGGTCTGATCACTCCAAGGCATTGTAACGGATTGTAAAAATGGAACCGTAACCTCTGGTGGCATTTCTGCTCATGGTTTCTAACAGCCCCAAAATGGGTCGAGGGTGGGAGATGAATGGAGCTGCAGCAGGCCGCCGCACGCGGTCCGGTCACAGCATGACCCAGAGTGTGGCCCTGCCCGATCGGCCGGCGCAGAACCTTGCCCGGGTGCTGCGTGACCTGTGCCGTGCGCGCTTGGGCGTGTGGTGAAGCTGTTGGTCTGGATGCAACATAGGCTCGGCCGCATGGGTCTGGCCCCTGATCAGCACCCTGCCAGACGCTGGATGCTGCGGTTCGCGGCCGCCATAGTGGTCAGTCTGGCGCTATGGGCCCTGTTTCTCTGGGTGCTCTTGCGGCTCCTTGACTGGGCGGCGCCACTCTAGCGCGACATGGACGCGATCAGCGGGTGACCTCAGCCTCTGAGATGGCTAGTTTCCGTCGCTGATCGGGGCTTCGCCGAGAGACGGCGATGAGGGAGCGAGTTGCATGCGTATCTTGGTCTTCAGCCTGACGAGCGCTCTTGCCTTGAGCGGTTGTGCAACGGCTCCCACGGTGGTGCGTGAGGGAAGTCTCGCGGCCCTGCGCGGCCAGAGCCTGGCGCCGCTGAGCGGTCAGTCGGCGTCCTCTGATGCGGCCCTGGCCACTGCGATTCAGGCCGGGGTTCTCAAGCGTCTGGCGGCCAGCGGCGCGGACGTCTCGGGCGGCCGGCCGCCGGCCTATCTGCTGCAGGTGGGCGTTGGCGTGTCTGCGCCGGTTGTTGGGGTCTCCGGCGTGGCCGGGGCCTCGTTCAAGGATACCGCCTGGCGCAGCGCGCCGACCAAGCGCCACTTCTGGAACCGTCGCGGTCCGGCCCATACGGCCACTGCCGTTGTGCTGGATGTCGCCACCGGCAAGCCGGCCGCCTGGGCGACCGTGAGGGCCGACGCCGCCGACGCCGAAGTCACCGCCGATCGCCTGGTCAAGGCGCTGACCACGCCGGCGCCCTAGCCGGGGCGATACTCCGGCAGGCGCAGGGTAAAGGTTGCGCCGGCGCCCGGCGTGCTGGCGCATAACACACCGCCGCCATGACGCGCAGCAGCGGCGTCGACGAAGGCCAGACCCAGACCGACGCCGCCGGCCGCGTCTGAACCGGGCCGGTCGAACCGCTGGAATGCCCGGAACGCCATGGCCGCCTCTTCCGGCGACAGGCCAGGCCCCTGGTCGCTGATGGCGATATCGACGAAGGCTCGGCCGTCCTGGTGGGTCGCGCGCGCCGAAACCTTGATCTCTGAGCCCTCGGGGCTGTACTTGACCGCATTGCCCAGCAGGTTGACCAGGGTGCGGGCCAGCACGCCCCGGTCGCCCAGAACCATCAGCGGCGTATCGCAGCCATCCTGCAGGATCTTGATGTCGCGTTGGAGGCATTGCGGCCACAGCTCGTCAACAGCCTCCACCGCCACGTC